>NZ_JBVJOT010000024.1:80192-121789 GCF_055583025.1 Streptomyces sp. NPDC104831 | reverse complement strand
AGGAGCGGCGTGCCACATTCTCCCTCGTTCTGATGGTGGTTGCACCCCCGAGGCCCTGCGGTGCCTGGTGCCGCGTGGAACGGGAGGGGGGGGGGGGGGGGGGGGGCCCCCCCCCCCCCCCCCGCCGTCGTGTCCCGGGTTACGGGCGCAGCCTCAGCACCTGCGGGTCGTGGTCGCTGATCTGGTCGTGGAACTCCGAGTTGATGTGCACGCTGTCGTAGTCGAAGTCACCGCCGCGGCGGATCGCCGGGCTGATCAGGATCTGGTCCAGGACCTGCTGGTTGCCCTGGTAGTCGTAGGTGTAACGCTCGCTCCTCGGCAGGGACTTGATCGCCGACCACAGCGCGCCGTCGCCCTCCAGGATCCTCGTGGTGCCGGAGAACTCGAAGTCGTTCATGTCGCCGAGCGCGATCACGTCCGCGTTCTTCTGCACGGCCAGGATGTCCTCGACGAACGCGTTCACCGCCGTCGCCTGGGCGTGCCGCTGGATCTCCGAGCTGCGCACCGGGGGCTGGTACTGCGAGGTCAGCGCCTGGTCACCGCCCTTGGAGTTCAGGTGGTTGGCGATCACGAACACGGTCTTGCCGCGGAAGGCGAACTCGCCCACGAGCGGCTTGCGGCTGTTGCTCCAGGCCGCGTTCGCCGGGTCGATCCGGCCCGGCGACACCGTCAGCCGCGCCTTGCCGTGCGCCTTGGCGACCCCGACCGCGGTGGTCGAGTCGCCGCCCGCGCGGTCCGTGAAGGAGACCCGCTCGGGGTTGAACAGGAACACCTGGCGGATGTTGCCGCCGGGCTCGCCGCCGTCCTGGCCGTCGACCGGGTTGACCGAGCGCCAGTCGTAGACCGGGCCGCCCGCCGCGGCGATGGCGTCGATCAGCTTGGTCACGGTCCGGTCCGCGTCGACCGTGCCGTCGTTCGTGGCGCCGTTGTTGTCCTGGATCTCCTCCAGGGACACGATGTCCGGCGACTGGAGGTGGCGCACGATCGCGGCGGCGTGCTGTTCGAAGGTGGTGTCCGACGGGTCGAGGTTCTCCACGTTGTACGTCGCCACCGCCAGCTCGCGGCCCGACTGCTTCCGCGTCGTCTCGCGCTCCAGGCCGCCGCTCTCCAGCGTGCCGAGGCCGCTCGCGACCAGCGTGTAACCGCCGTACTGGTTGAAGTCCAGCGGGCCGGTCGTCGTACCGGAGAGGGTGTCGCCGACGTCCGCCTTCGGGAAGTCGGCGGCGGAGCCCAGCGACTGGATCTGGAGCCGGCCGGTGTTCTGGGAGTCGTAGGAGCCGTAGACCGTGCCGCCGCGGCGGCTGCGGTGCTCCCACGGCTTCACGGTGACCCACAGCTCGCTGTGCGAGTCGGTCGCGGTGACCACGCGGGCGTCGGCGACCCGGACGTTCATGCCCTCCAGGGACTCGTAGTAGTCCAGCGCGTACGCCGACGGGTCCAGGGCGAGGCCGTTGACCGAGCCGCCCGCGGCGGTGTCGCCCGCGGGCGCGTAGGCGTCCGGTACCGCGTCCTCGTCGATCAGGGCCGGCGCCGGGACCGCGTTGCCGGTGGAGACGGTGGTGACCTGCGGCTTGGTGATCTCCGTCAGCGACTGGTTGCCGGAGGAGGCGCCGCCCGGGACGTACTCGGTGACCGTGCCGGTCACCGTCACCGCGTCGCCGACCGCGACCTTCGGCGTGGAGCTGGTGAAGACGAAGACGCCCTCGCTGGTGGCCGGGTCGTCGTCCGGGGCCGCGTCCTGGAGCCAGAAGCCCCGGGAGGAGCCGTAGGTGCGGGTGGCGGTGACGATGCCGGGCACGTCCGTCACCTTCTGCCCGGCGTACGGCGATATCCGGGTCGTGCCCTGGATGTCGTGGACGCGCACCGAGTCGGCGTGCGCGGGGGAGGTGAGGACGACGGCGGACGCCGCGCCGCAGACGGCGGCGACGGTGAGCGCGGCGAGGCGCGCGGAAGACCTGCTCGGCAAGGGATTCCCTCCGGGACGTGCGTGGGCGCCGGGACGAGGACGGAAACGGAGACCGTGTGGGGCGGGTGGCCCTGTGTGACACGCGTAGAGCCGAGTGAACAGTTGTCCCCCCGCTTCTACGCGCGTCAATCTCCTGCCTGGCCCGGGGACTTGTCAAGGTTTCGGCCATGTACGACTCCTTGCGCGGAGATGAACCGGGCGGCATGGGTGGAAATCCGTCTAGGCTGAGCGGCTGAGCCCGTTTCACGGTCCGAGGAGATCCAGCCGATGTCAGACAGCTCCCCCCTGCCGCCCGCGCGGCTGCACCCCGAAGCGGAGCTGGCGCGTGCCGCGCTGTCCACCCCCCTGCTGTCCCGGGCCGCGCGCCTCGCCCGCTGGGCCGGGCCGGACACCCGGGTGGACGCCGGCGGCTCGCTGGCCGAGGAGCAGCTGCCGGCCGCCGCCGGCCTGCTCGGACTGACCGGGGACGACGCCGCCGCCTACGCCGGCGAGGCCTGGCGGGTCGCCGTGGACGCGGGCCTGGTCGAGATCGTGGACGAGGAGGCCGGGACCGTCCGCGCGGGGGAGAGCCTGGCGCTGCTCACGGGCTCCCCGCGCGAGGTGCTCGCGGTGTGGCTCACCGCGCTGGAGACCGTCATCGCCGACGCGGCCGTCCCCGACCTGGACGACCTGGCCGACGCGATGGACGAGAGCGGCAAGGTCGATTTCTCGTCACTCGACTGGGACCCGCGGGCCGAGGCGGACTTCCTGGACGGCGTCCTCGGCAACCTCTATCTGCTGACCGTCGGTGAGGACGGCCCCGACGAGGTCCCCGTCCCGCTGCCCGCCCTCGCCGCGTCGATGCTCGTGCCCGACGGCATGGGCGAGCCCACCAACGACGTCCTGGAACAGGTCTCCGACGCGATGATGCGGCTCGACGACCAGTTCCGCGCGCTGGAGCCGGCCGGGGTCGTGGCCTACCGGCCGGTGGACGAGGCGCTGATGGCCGACGCCGAGGAGGAGTCCGCGGCGCCCGTGGACGAGACCGACGTCTCCCGCTACGGCGTGGTCCGGCTCACCCCGCTCGGCGTGTACGGGCTGCGGGCCCGGCTGCTGGAGGCCGGGTTCGACGCGCCGGCCGTGGGCGACCTGGCCGACAAGGGCGCGGACGCGCTGCTCGACGGCACCGCCCGGTTCGGGCAGTCCGCCGCCCGCGCCGAGACCGAGCAGTGGCTCGCCCGCCGCGAACCCCTCGCCGGCGCCCGGGAGTTGCTGGCGGCGGCGCGCGGCGCGGACGCCGGGGGCCCGCTGCGCCGGCTGCGCTGCCAGCAGGCGCTGTCGCTGGTGGGCGCCGAGGCCGAACCCGCGCTGCGGGAGGTGCTGGACGACCCCGAGCTGGGCGGGCTGGCCCGGGTGTGGCTGAGCGAGCGGGGCGCCGCGGGGGTGCCGGCGCCCTCCCAGGAGCTGGTGTTCTGGCTGACCGTCGACACGCTGGCCGCGCAGCTGGCGGCCGAGGGCAACTCCGAGGAGCTGCGCGCGCTGGTGGAGGGGCTGGCGGCACAGCACGGCGGGTTCTTCGCGGCGGCCTGGCGGGTGGACCACCCCGCGACCGCCGAGGTGCTGGACGCGATGGGCCGGCTGCACCCGGACAAGAAGGTGGCCAAGGAGGCCCGGAAGGCGGCGTTCAAGGCGCGGTCGCAGCACGGGGGGTGAGCGCGCCGGGGGCGTGGTGACGGGCGCGGGCGGCCGGAAGCCGCCGATGCCCGGGGCCGTGGACCGCTGAGGCCCGGGGCGTGGGCCGTCGGTGTACGGGGCACGGGCCGTCGGTGCCCGGGGCCTTGCCGGCCGGGGCCCCGGGCGGCGGCGTGCCCCGGCCCGGCCGGATCCCCGAGGGGGTGGCGGTGCGCGGGGCCCGGACCGGCGTCCGGCCGCGAGGTTCCCCGCGCCCCCGGGCGCTGCCCGCCGTACCGGTTCCGGTCCGGGCGGTCTCTTATACGCGGTCGTGGTCCGGCGCATACGGATTCATGGAACAGGCGCCGCGGTGGTCGTCCGGCGTTCAACTTCCGTTCACGGATGGACGGGAGCGTGGCGCCGAACCGAGGCCCCCCACCCTCCACGACACCGCAACCGTCGTCACAGGAGACACCATGTCGCTCACCCGCAGGGACTTCGCCAGGACATCCGCGCTCACCGGCGCCGGGGTCGCCCTGGCCGGCAGCGTCGGCGCCCTCGCCACCGCGCCGAACGCCCTTGCCGCCACGGAGACCGGGAGCGGCGAAGCCGCCTCGGCGCACGGGGGCCACGACCACCACGGCGTCGGCTACGGCCCGCTGCTCCCCGACCCGGACGGCATCCTCGCCCTGCCGGCCGGCTTCCGCTACGAGATCATCACCTACAGCGGCCGGACCCGCCTGGAGTCCGGCGAGTTCACCCCGTCCAACCACGACGGCACCGCGACCTTCGAGGGCCCGCGCGGCACCACCCTGCTCGTCAACAACCACGAGCTGGCCGGCGCCCGCGCCCAGTGGCCGCACCCGGTGCCGCTCACCGAGGGCCTGGTCTACGACCCGGCCGCGGCCGGCGGTTGCACGGTGGTCGAGGTCCGCCGGGGCGGCGAGGTCGCCGAGTGGGTGGGCATCGCCGGCACCGCCACCAACTGCGCGGGCGGCAGCACCCCCTGGGGAACCTGGCTGACCTGCGAGGAGACCGAGGACAAGGCCGGGAAGAACGGCTTCACCAAGGACCACGGCTATGTCTTCGAGGTCGACCCGGAGGACCGCCGGGCCAACCGCGACCCCAAGCCGGTGAAGGCGTTCGGCCGCTACGCCCACGAGGCCGTCGTCATCGACCCCAAGCACGGCCACGCCTACCTCACCGAGGACGCCTCCGGCCCCAACGGCCTGTTCTACCGCTGGGTCCCGCCGACGGGCTTCCGGCACGGCCGCGGCAGGCTGCGCACCCTCGCGGACGACGCGGGCGTGCTCCAGGCGTTCAAGTGCTTCGACTCCGGCGGCCGGTTCGTGGACGACCTGTCCCGCGCCACCAGGACCGGCACCGTGTACGGCGTGGACTGGGTGGACGTCCCCGACCGGGACGCCCGGACCGTCTCGGTGCGCAAGCAGTTCACCGAGGGCCAGGTCACCCGAGCCCGCAAGCTGGAGGGCATGTGGTGGGCCGACGGCGGCGTCTACGTCGTCTCCTCCTTCGCCCGCCAGGAGAGCCCGGTCCAGCACGACGGCCAGGTCTGGTTCTACGACCCCAAGCGGCGCACCCTCACGCTGAAGGTGCTGCTCGGGGTGAACCCGGACCCGGCCGTCGACGGTGCCTTCGACGGCCCCGACAACATCACCGTCTCCCCCTACGGGGGCCTGGTCATCGCCGAGGACGGCGAGGGCGTCCAGCACCTGTTCGGCGCCACCGAGAGCGGCCGTACCTACCCGATCGCCCGCAACGAGCTGAACATCGGCACCCCCCAGGAGCCGGAGTACAGCGAGTTCACCGGTGTCACCTTCTCGCCCGACGGCCGGACCCTGTTCGCCAACATCCAGACGCCCGGCATCATGCTCGCCATCACCGGTCCCTGGAAGCGGCACCGCCGCTGATCCCCGGGGTTCCCGGCCTTCGGCCCCACCCGGCACGCCGCGGCGGCCCTCGTGCCCGTCGCGGCGCCGGCGTCGGACGGGGCGGCGATCGGCAGGGCCGGTAGGAGGGCGCCGGGGGCTCCCCGAACGCCCGCCTCACGCACGGGGGCTGCGGCGCCGGCCGGTCAGGACCGCGGCCGCCACCAGCAGGGCCGTCAGCGTGAGCAGGGCAGCGGCGGCGAAGGCGTGGGCGGTGCCGTGGGTGAGGACGGCGTCCGGGGAGCCGGTGGCGTGCCGGGTCGCCGTGCCGTACACCGTGACCAGGACGGACAGTCCGACGGTGCCGCCCAGCCACTGGAGGGTCTGGAGCAGGCCGGAGGCGGCGCCGGCCTGCCGCGGGGTGACGGCGGACAGGATCGTCGCGTTGAGCGGCATGAAACTGAGGCCCATGCCCAGGCCGATCAGGGCCAGCGGGCCGAGCAGTCCGGTCGCGTAGCCGTCCCCGGGCCCCAGCAGGGCCAGCCAGCCGGTGCCGAGCGTGGCCAGGGACAGGCCGGACAGCAGCACCGGCCTGGTGCCGAACTTGGCGATCAGCCGGGGCACCAGCCGTACGGTCGTGAACATCACCAGGGTCAGCGGCAGGAAGGCGAACCCCGCGCGGAGCGGGCTGTAGCGCAGCACCTGCTGGGCGAACAGGGTGAGGAAGTAGAACGCGCCGAACATGCCCGCGGGCAGGAGCAGGATGCTCGCGTACCCGCCGGCCCGGTCCCGGTCGGCGAACAGGGACAGCGGCAGCACGGGCTGGTCCGCCCGGGACTCCAGCAGCAGGAAGCCGGTGAGCAGGACGGCCGCGGCGGCGAAGCCGGCCAGCGCCCCGGGGTCGCTCCAGCCGCCCTCCGACACCCGGATGAACGCGTACACCAGCGAGGTCGTGCCGGCCGTTGCGGTGAGCGCGCCCGGCAGGTCGAACCGGCCCGCGTGGCGCCCGGTCTCGGGGACGAAGCGGGGCAGGGCGAGGGCCAGCGCCAGGCCGAGGGGGACGTTGACCAGCAGCGCCCAGCGCCAGGACGCCCACGAGGTGAGCATCCCGCCGAGGACCAGGCCGACGGAGCCGCCGATGCCGGCCATGGAGGAGTAGACGCTCAGCGCGCGGTGCCGGGGCGGGCCGTCGGGGAAACTCGTGGTGATCAGGGCCAGGGTGCTCGGCGCGATCAGGGCGGCGCCGGCGCCCTGGAGCGCGCGGGCGGCCAGCAGCCACCCGCTGTCGGTGGCGAGGCCGCCGAGCAGGGACGACAGTGCGAACAGCAGGACACCGGCGGTCAGGGTGCGGCGGCGGCCGAGGAGGTCGCCGACCCGTCCGCCGAGCAGCAGCAGGCCGCCGAACGCGAGGGTGTAGGCGTTGAGCACCCAGGACAGGGCGGTGGGACTGAAGCCGAGGCCCCGCCGGATGTCCGGCAGCGCGACGTTGACGACGGTGGAGTCGACGCCGACCATCAGGTAGGCGGTGACGATGACGAGGAGGGTGGTGGCGAGCCGCGCGGGTGGCGCGGGGGCCGGTGCCGAGGCGGTGGTGGAGGACGATGCCGACGTGGACGGGGTGGACGGGGTGGACATGCGGTCTCCCGGTCTGGGGTCCCCGGGCGCGCGGCTTCACGCGGGCAGGGGTGAGCTGCCCACGGAGTACTGCGGCGATAAGCGGGGACTGTCTCCGTTTGGTGCTCGATAAGATACGGAGACGGTCCCCGGTTGGCAAGGAGTGAGTGGATGACGCAGGTCAGGCCCATGCGCGCGGACGCTCGGCGCAACTACGAGCGGTTGCTGAAGGTGGCGGCACAGGCCTTCGCCGAGCATGGAGAGAACGCGTCACTCGACGACATCGCCAAGCGGGCGGGGGTGGGCTCGGGCACGCTCTACCGGCATTTCCCGACCCGGCAGGCGCTGTTGGAGGCGGCGTACGTGGACCGGATCGAGGCGCTCGGGGCGCGGGCCGACGAGCTGGCGAAGCGGCTGCCCGCGGGGGAGGCGCTCGCGGAGTGGCTGTACGAGCTGGCCGTCGGCACGATCCAGGTGCGCGGGATGAAGGCGCTGCTCGGCTCCGCGGTGACGGACGGCGGGGCGGCGGCGCTGACGACGTGCGGGAACGTGGTGAAGGGAGCCGTGGCGCGGTTGGTGCTGGCGGCGCAGGCGGAGGGGGCGCTGCGGGGGGACGTGGAGCCGATCGAGGTGCTGCGGCTGGCGCACGGGATCGCGTCGGCGGCGGAGCTGGCGGGGGCGGGGGAAGAGGAGATCCGCCGCTATCTGCGTCTGCTGGGCGAGGGGTTGCGGGGCGGCGGGGACTGACCGGCCGAGGGTGCTCGCCGGTGCGGGCGGGCCGGCGAGCACCCTTCCGGACCGGGGGCCCGGGGCGGGGACGGGTTCCGCCCCGGGGGTGTGCCGGTGTGCTTACAGGGCCTTCGCCGCCGGGTCGACCATGTTGCGTACCGTGCGGGCCTTGACGAAGTCGCCCATCGCCGTCATGTCCCATTCGCCGGAGAACTGGCGGATGAGCTTGGCCATCATGACGCCCGTGCGGGGCTCCGCGGCGGTGAGGTCGAAGCGGACCAGTTCCTCGCCCGTGGCCGCGTCGATCAGGCGGCAGTACGCCTTGGCGACCTCCGTGAACTTCTGGCCGGAGAAGGAGTTCACGGTGAAGACCAGTCCGGTGACCTCCTGGGGCAGCCGGCCGAGGTCGACCGTGATGACCTCGTCGTCGCCCCCGCCCTCGCCGGTCAGATTGTCACCGGAGTGCCGGATCGCGCCGTTGAGGATCACCAGGTTGCCGAAGTAGCAGCTGTCGATGTGGTTGCGCTGCGGGCCGTAGGCGATGACCGAGGCGTCGAGGTCGATGTCCCTGCCCCGGAACGCCGGTTCCCAGCCGAGGCCCATCCGCACCTGCGACAGCATCGGCCGGCCGCCCTTGACCAGGGACACCGTCTGGTTCTTCTGGAGGCTGACCCGGCCCTTGTCCAGGTTGATCTTCCCGGCGCCCGGCACCGGGGCGGGCGGCGGGGCCGCCGGCTGCGGCGGCGTCACCGGCCGCGGCGGGGCCTGGGGAGCCGCGGGGGCCGCCGCAGCCGGGGTGGCGGCGGCCGGTTCCTCCACCGTCACTCCGAAGTCGGTCGCGATGCCCGCGAGCCCGTCGGCGTACCCCTGGCCGACCGCCCGCGCCTTCCACTGGCCGCCCCGGCGGTAGATCTCCACGATCACCAGCGCGGTCTCGGTGCCGAGCCGCGGCGGGGTGAACGTCGCCAGCACGGCCCCGCCGTCCGCGTCCCGGATCGTGGCCGTCGGCTCGATGCCCTGGAAGGTCTGGCCGGCCGCGTCCGGGCTGGCCGTGACGACGATCTTCTCGATCTGCGGCGGGACGGCGGCGGTGTCCACCGTGACCGCGTCCGGGGCCGTGCCGCCGCCCGAGCGGTAGGTCACGCCGGGGCCGCTGGGCTGGTTGTAGAAGATGAAGTCGTCGTCGGAACGCACCTTGCCGTCGCCGGTGAGCAGCAGGCCCGACACGTCGAGCCGCACCGGGGCGGACACGTCCACCGTCACGCGCGCGGTCGGCAGAGGGATGTTCGAGCCTGGGGTCATAGCTGTCATGCCGGGTGAACGAACGACACCGCTTTACCGTTCCCTTACCGGACCGAACCCACCGGACGGACTACGGCACCACCACGATCTTCCGCCCCACGCCCGCCGCGAACTGCTCCAGCGCCTGCGGGTAGCGCTCCAGCGGGACGCGGTCGCTGATGAACACCTCCGGGTCCAGCACCCCGTTCGCGAACAGCTCCGCCGCCCGCTCGAAGCTGTGCAGCACGGCCATGGAACCGGTGATCGTGATCTCCTGGTTGTAGATCCGGTACGGGTCGATGGTCACGCGGGTCGCGTAGTCCGCCACGCCGAACTGGAGGAACGTGCCCGCCTTCGCCACCCGGTCCAGGCCGTCCTGGATCGCCGCCGCGTTGCCGGTCGCGTCCACGACCACGTCCCAGCCCCGCGGCCGCTCCAGCTCGTCCGCGCTGCCCGCCGCGGCCGACACGCCGAGCCGGCGGGCGGTCTCCAGGCGGGCCGGGTTCACGTCGACCACGTCCACGCTCGCCGCGCCGGTCCGCTTGGCCAGCTCCAGCATCATCAGGCCCATCGTCCCGGAGCCGTAGATCAGCACGTGCGCGCCGAGGCGGGCGCGGAGCACGTCGTAGCCGCGTACCGCGCAGGACAGCGGCTCCACCAGCGCCGCGTCCTCGGTGCGCACGTGCTCGGGCAGCCGCACGCAGTTCGCGACGGGCGCCACGGCGTACCGGGCCGCGCCGCCCGCCGTCGTCACGCCGATCGCCGCCCAGCGCTCGCAGAGGTTGTTGTGGCCCGTTCGGCAGTAGCGGCACTCGTGGCAGTACAGGGACGGGTCGACCGCGACCCGGTCGCCGACCGCCACCTCCGTGACCCGGGTGCCGACCCCGACCACCTCGCCGGCGAACTCGTGTCCCGGCACGATCGGCAGCTTCGGCGCGAACTCGCCCCGGAGGATGTGCAGGTCCGTGCCGCACAGGCCGCAGGCGGCGACCTCGACGACGACCTCGCGGGGTCCCGGCGTCGGGTCGGGCACCTCGGT
Source organism: Streptomyces sp. NPDC104831 (assembly GCF_055583025.1). Taxonomy (NCBI): domain Bacteria; kingdom Bacillati; phylum Actinomycetota; class Actinomycetes; order Kitasatosporales; family Streptomycetaceae; genus Streptomyces; species Streptomyces sp. NPDC104831. Next base: position 111,621 of record NZ_JBVJOT010000024.1, on the reverse strand, counting down.
GACGACGGCGCGGCCCACGGACTCGATGACGGCGGCCTTCATTTCACGGCTCCCAACGACAGGCCCTGGACCAGCTTGTCCTGGGCGGCGAACCCCGCGGCGAGCACCGGCAGGGAGATGACGAGCGACGCGGCGCACACCTTGGCCAGGAACAGGCCCTGGCTGGTGATGAAGCCGGTCAGGAAGACGGGGGCGGTCTCGGCGACCACGCCCGTCAGGACCCGGGCGAAGAGCAGTTCGTTCCAGCTGAAGATGAAGCAGATCAGGGCCGTGGCGGCGATGCCGGGCAGGGCGATCGGGGCCACCACGCGGGTGAGGACGACCGGGAGGCGGGCGCCGTCCACCCGGGCCGCCTCGATGACCGCGACCGGCACCTCGGCGAGGAAGGACTGCATCATCCACACCGCGATCGGCAGGTTCATCGAGGTGTAGAGGACGACCAGCAGCCAGATGTTGTCGAGCAGGCCGGTGTTCCTGGCGAAGAGGTAGACGGGCAGCAGGCCCGCCACGGCCGGCAGCATCTTCGTCGACAGGAAGAAGAACAGCACGTCCGTCCACTTGCGCACCGGCCGGATCGACAGCGCGTAGGCGGCCGGGAGGGCGAGCAGCAGGACGAGGAGCGTGGAGGCGACCGAGGCCACCGCGGAGTTGGCCAGCGCGGGCCAGGGGCTCGCCCCGCCGCCGCTGCCGAAGAACTCGCGGTAGCCGTCCAGGGTCAGGGCGGCGGTGAAGGACGGCGGGTTCGTCGCCGCGTCCGTCTCCGAGTGCAGGGACGTCAGCGCCATCCAGGCGATGGGCAGGAAGAACACGATCCCGGCGAACCAGGCCAGCAGGCCCGGCCCGTGGCGGCGTACGGCCCTCATGCGCGGGACACCTCCTCGCGGAACAGGGACGACACCACGCGCAGCGCGAACGTGGCGATGACGAGGGAACCGATGACGACGAGGACGCCCGCGGCGGAGGCGAGGCCGTTCTCGTGGGCCTGGTAGAAGCTCTGGTACACGGTGTAGGGCAGGTTCGCGGTGCCCAGGCCGCCGGAGGTGATCGTGAACACCGCGTCGAAGTTCTGCACGATGTAGACCGAGCCCAGCAGGGCGCCGAGTTCGAGGTAGCGGCGCAGGTGCGGCAGCGTGAGGTGGACGAAGATCTGCCAGTCGCCCGCGCCGTCCACCCGGGCCGCCTCGACCTGCTGCTGGTCCCGGCTCTGCAGCCCGGCCAGCAGGATCAGCATCATGAACGGCGTCCACTGCCACACCAGGGAGGCCTCCACGGCGAGCAGCGGGGTGCGGGACACCCAGTCCGGCTGCGGGCCGCCCACAGCGTGCGACAACCCGTTCAGGAGGCCGTATTCCGGGTTGTAGAGCACGTGCTTCCAGAGCAGGGCCGCGGCCACCGGCACCACCAGGAACGGCGCGATGAGCAGGGTGCGCACGATGCCCCGGCCGCGGAACCTCCGGTCCAGCAGCAGCGCCAGCGCCAGTCCGAGGACCAGGCTGGCCAGCACCACCGCCGCGGTGAGCAGCACGGTCGTCCACACCGAGTGGCGCAGGTCCGCGTCGGTCAGGACCTGGCGGTAGTTGTCCAGGCCGGTGAAGCGGCGGGCCTTCGGGTAGAGGGCGTTCCAGTCGAAGAAGGAGATCACCAGCGTGGCCACGAACGGCAGCTGGGTCACGGCGATCAGGAAGACGAGGGCGGGCAGCAGCGGGGCCCGGGTGGCCCAGGCGCGCAGCCGGGCGGGGGGCCGGTGCGCGGCGCGTGCCGGGGTGCGGGTCAGGGGTGCGGTCGTCGCGGTCATCGTCCCTCGTACTCCTCGGAGATCCGTTCGGCGAGCCGCTGGGACTTGCGCAGGGCCGAGGCGACGGACTGGCGTCCGGCGATGGCCGCGCTGATCTCCTGGGAGACCTTGGTGCCCAGATCGGTGAACTCGGGGATGCCGACGAACTGGATGCCGGGCGCGGGGCGCGGCTGGACGCCGGGGTCGTTCGGGCGGCTGCTCTCGATGGCCTTCCTGGTCATCTCCTGGAAGGCGGCGGCGGACGCGCGGTAGTCGGCGTCGGCGTACGTCGAAGCCCGTTTGCCCGCGGGCACGTTCGCCCAGCCGCTGGTCTCGCCGACCAGCCGTTCGTAGCCCTTGCCGGACGCCCAGGACACGAACCTCCACGCCTTGTCCGGGTTGCGGGAGGCGCGCTGGATGCCCCAGGCCCAGGTGTAGAGCCAGCCGGAGGACTCGGTGCGCTCCACGGGCGCGGGGGCGTAGCCGAGCCGGCCGCGCACCGGGGAGCCCTTCGCCTCCAGCAGGCCGGCCGCGGAGGTGGCGTCGTACCACATGGCGGTCTTGCCCTGGGTCATGTTGTTCAGGCACTCGGCGAAGCCGGACTGGGCGGCGCCGGACTCGCCGTGCCGGCGCACCAGGCCGACGTAGAACTTGGTCGCCTTCTCGAAGGCGGGGGAGTCGAGCCGGGCCGTCCAGTCCTTGTCGAACCACGTGCCACCGAAGGTGTTCACGACGGTGGTGAGCGGTGCCATCAGCTCGCCCCAGCCGGGCAGTCCGCGCAGGCAGATGCCCCGCATGCCGGGCCGGGCGCCGTCCGTCTTCGCGGCCAGCTCGGCGACCTGCCGCCAGGTGGGGCGGGCGGGCATCCTCAGGCCCTTCTCGGCGAACACGTCCTTGCGGTACACGAGGAAGGACGACTCGCCGTAGAAGGGCTGTCCGTAGAGCTTGCCGTCGGTGCCGGTGAGGGCCTCGCGCATGGGCCGCAGGATGTCCGGTTCGTCGTACGCCGGGTCCTTCGCCACGTACCGGTCCATGGCGTGCAGCCAGCCGTTGCGGGCGTAGATCGGTATCTCGTAGTTGGACAGGGTGGCCACGTCGTACTGGCCGGCCTGGTTGGCGAAGTCCTGGCTGATCTTGTCGCGGACGTCGTTCTCCGGCAGGACCGTGAAGTTCACCCTGATGCCGGTGTCCCGGGTGAAGTGGGCGGCGGTCAGCTTCTGCAACTCGGTCATCTGCGGGTTGTTGACCATCAGGACGTTGATGGCGTCGCCGCCGGAACCGGACCCGCCCGCACCGGCCCAGCAGCCGGACAGCAGCGGGGCGAGCAGCGTCCCGGCGGCGGCCGCGGCGAGCGCGGCTCGCGGCCTCGGTCGGCTCGGGGTGCGCATGGATCGCTCCTGGATATAAGGGGAGATAAGGGGTGTATGAGGGTGTGCCGCGGCCCCGGACGGGGGGCGGGCCGGGTGGTCAGACGCGGATGACCTGGGGGCCCAGCAGGGAGTAGCGGTGGGCCTCGGCGGACGGCAGGAGGGTGCTGGTCACGATCGCCTCCAGCGCGCCGACCTCCGCGAACCGGCAGAAGCTGACCGCGCCGAATTTGCTGTGCACGCCCACGAAGACCGTACGGCGGGCCGCCCGCACGGCCTGCGCCTTCACCTCGCTGACCGCGGGGTCGGGGGTGGTCAGGCCGTACTCGCGGGATATGCCGTTGGCCCCGATGTAGGCGAGGTCGATCACGAAGCCGGCCAGCATCTTCGTCGTCCAGTGGTCGACGGTGGCCAGCGTGCCCGGGCGGACCCGGCCGCCGAGCAGCAGCACGGACACGTGGTCGGCCTCCGCGAGGGCGCCCGCGACCGGCAGGGAGGCGGTGACGACGGTCAGCGGGCGGTCCCGGGGCAGCGCCTCGGCGATGAGCCGGGGGGTGAAGCCCTCGTCGACGAAGACCGTCTCGGCCTCTCCGAGCAGCCCGGCCGCCGCGGCGGCGATCCGGCGCTTCTCGGGCACCCGGCTGGTGGCGCGGAAGGCCAGCGTCGTCTCGAATCCGGCGCTCTCCACCGGATAGGCGCCGCCGTGGGTGCGGCGGACCAGGCCGTGGTCCTCCAGTGCCCGCAGATCGCGCCGGATGGTCTCCTTGGCCACGCCCAGTTCGGCGGCGAGGGCGGTGACGTCCACCGAGCCGGCGGCGCGCGCGACGCGCACGATCTCCCGTCGGCGTGCCTCCGCGGTCCAGGCGTCCATGTCGTCACCCGCTTCCCTGGGGAATCGCCCGTTCGGGCCCATGGGGGAAGTTCTACCGTCGGCGACCGGCGCTGACCAGGTCTGTCGCGGGCCCGATCCTGCCCGTTCGGGCCCGTTTCGCGGGGGGCGCGCCCGCGGCGGACCTGCGCGGCCGTCCGCGGCGGGGTGGGTTCGGGCAGGGCGGGTGCCCGGATGCGGCGGCGGGCGGGCCCGTTCGGTGCCCGCCCGCGCGCGTGGACGTCCGTTTCCGGCCGCCGGGCGGTCACCCGGGAGCCGGCCGGGGTTCAGTAGGGCCAGATCGGCGGGTCGTTCACGAAGTGGCCGCCCAGGTGGGCGTGGGCCGGGTTCGCCGGGTCGAGTTCGCCCTGCTCCGCGATGAGCTTGCGCGCGTACGGCTCGGAGTCGTCCCGCGGTTCGTAGCCGAGCGCCCGCGCGCTGCCCAGGTCCCACCACAGGCGGGTGTTGGCGGAGGAGCCGTAGACCACCGTGTGGCCGACCCCCTCGGCGGTCAGGGCCGCGTGGAAGAGACGGGCGCCGTCGGCCGGGCTCATCCACACCGAGAGCATGCGCACGCTGGTGGGCTCGGGGAAGCAGGAGCCGATGCGCACGGACACGGTCTCCAGGCCGTGCTTGTCCCAGTAGAACTGGGCCAGGTCCTCGCCGAAGGACTTCGACAGGCCGTAGAAGGTGTCCGGGCGGTGCGGGGTGTCGACCGGGATCGGCGGCTCGCCCGCCCGGGGGGCCGGGGTGAAGCCGACGGCGTGGTTGGAGGAGGCGAAGACGATCCGCCGCACGCCCTCCTCGCGCGCGGCCTCGTACAGGTTGTAGGTGCCCTCGATGTTCGACTTCAGGATCTTCTCGAAGGGCGCCTCCAGGGAGATGCCCGCGAGGTGCAGGACGGCGTCCACGCCCCGCACCGCCTCGCGCAGCGCGTCCTTGTCGGCGAGGTCGGCGGTGACGGCGTCCGGTTCGCCCTCGACGGGCCGGACGTCGAACAGGCGCAGCGTGTGGCCGTACTCCGGCAGCAGGGACCGCATCAGGGTGCCGAGCCCGCCGGCGGCGCCGGTGAGCAGGACGGTGCGGGGAGCGGGCATCCTTCGATCTCCTTGGGGTCCGAGAGCCGGTGTCCTCGACGGTCGCATGTGCGGACGGAGTTCACATTCGTGGACACGCTAGGGAGGGGTGCCGCGCCCCGTCAAGTGTGCCCCGCCAGGGGGAAATCCGCTGCTCCGTTGCGCGTTCTCCGGCTTGACCCGCCGCAATTGCGGCCCTTAGCGTGAGGCTGTTCAGAAATATAGACACTGGTCAGAAGCATGCACCGTCAGGGAGCGCCTGTGACGCCAGCCCCTCTCGCCGCCCGGCTCCGCGATCCGCGCGGGCCGCTCTTCTTCCCCGTCACGGCCTACGGCCCCGACGGCTCACTCGACCTCGACGTCTACCGCACCCATGTGCGCCGGGGCGTCGAGGCCGGAGCCGCCGCCGTCTTCGCCGCATGCGGCACCGGGGAGTTCCACGCGCTGCTGCCGGAGGAGTTCGAGGCCTGCGTCCGCGCGGCCGTCGAGGCCGCCGACGGGCGCGTCCCGGTCGTCGCGGGCGCCGGATACGGCACCGCCCTCGCCGTCCGCTACGCCCGCCTCGCCGAGCGCGCGGGCGCCGACGGCCTCCTCGCCATGCCGCCCTACCTCGTGCTCGCCGGCCAGGAGGGCCTGCTGCGGCACTACCGGGAGGTCGCCGCGGCCACCGCCCTGCCCGTCGTCGTCTACCAGCGCGACAACGCGGTCTTCACCCCGGAGACCGTCGTCGCGCTCGCCCGCACCGACGGCGTCATCGGCCTCAAGGACGGCCTCGGCGACCTCGACCTGATGCAGCGCGTCGTCAGCGCCGTCCGCACCGAGGTCCCCGGCGACTTCCTGTACTTCAACGGCCTGCCCACCGCCGAGCAGACCCAGCTCGCCTACCGCGCGCTCGGCATCACCCTGTACTCCTCCGCGGTGTTCTGCTTCGCGCCGGAGATCGCCCTCGCCTTCCACCGCGCCCTGCGCACCGGCGACCTGCCCCTCGCCCACCGCCTGCTGGACGGCTTCTACGGCCCGTTCGCCGACCTGCGCGCCCACGGCCGCGGCTACGCCGTGTCCCTGGTCAAGGCGGGCGTACGGCTGCGCGGCCTGGACGTCGGCGAGGTCCGGCCCCCGCTGCACGAACCGGCCGGGGACCACGTCGGACGACTCGCCCGGCTGATCGAGCGCGGGCAGGCGCTGCTGGGGGAGGACGCGTGAGGGCCTCGGCGTTCGTCTACCCCTGGGACGTCAACGGCGACCCGGAGGCGCCCGCGCGCATCGCCGGGCTCGGCGTCGGGCAGGTCACCCTCGCCGCCGCCTACCACTCCACCCGCGCGCTGACCCCGCGCCACCCCCGGCACCGGGTCGTCACCGCCGAGTACGCGGCCGTCCTCTACCCGCCCGGCGACCGCTGGGCGGGCAGGGGCCTGCGCCCCTACCCGGCCGGCCGCTGGGCCCCCGGCAACGCCTACGCCGAGGCCGCCGGGGCCCTGGCCGCGGCCGGCCTGGAGGTGCACACCTGGGTCGTCCTCGCCCACAACTCCCGCATGGGCGCCGAACACCCCGACACCTCCGTGGTCAACGCCTACGGCGACCGCTACCCGTGGGCGCCCTGCATCGCCCAGCCCGGCACCCGCGCGTACCTGACCGACCTGGCCGCCGAGGCCGCCGTACGCCCCGGCGCGCGCGGCACCGAACTGGAGTCCCTCGGCTGGTACGGGCTCCAGCACCTGCACGCCCACGACAAGACCGCCGGCGTGGCCCTCGGGGAGGCCGGGCAGTACCTGATGTCCCTGTGCTTCTGCCCGTCCTGCCGGGACGGCTACGGCGAGGCGGGCCTGGACGCCGACGCGCTGGCCGCCGCGGTGCGCGGGGCGCTCGAACCGCTGTGGCGGGGCGCGGCCGACGACACCGGCTGGCCGGCGGTGGAGAAGCTGCTCGGCGAGGAGACGGCGGCGGCCACGCGCGCGTGGCGGGACACCACCGCCCGCACCCTCCAGGAGGAGGCCGTCGCCGCCGTACGCGCCGCCGCGCCCCGGGGCTTCCGGGTGCTGCTGCACGCCGACCCGGTCTCCTACCACTGCGGGGCGAACGCGGGCGTCGACCCCGCCCACATCCTGTCCGTGGCCGACGGCGTCGTGGTGCCCTGCACCGGCGGTACGGCCCTGCTGGCGCCGTTCGCCGCCGCGGCCCGGGAGGGGACGGTACTGGCCGCCAACCTCACCGTCGTCGGCGGCATGGGCGGCAGCCCCGGCACGCTCGCGGCGGACGCGGCCCGCGCACGGGCCGAGGGCGCGACCGAACTGCGGCTGTACCACGCCGGACTGGCGTCGGACGAGGACCTCGCGGCGGTGCGGGCGGGACTTTCGGCTCTCTGAGGGCGGGGCGGGGGCGTTCGCAAGGCCCCCACCCCCGCCCTCCGGCGCAACGGTGTCAGTGCGTCAGAACCCCTTGACCCGCCACTCCTGCGAGTCGTTGCCGGTCTTCGACCACAGGGTCAGATAGGTGCCGTCGTTCAGCGAGTCCCCCTTGGGCGTGACGGCCTTGCCGAGGCGGTTGGTCACGGCACCCCCGTCCTGCTTGAACAGCTGCGACGCGTTGCCGTTGCAGGTCCACAGGGTCAGTACGGCGCCGTTGGTGTCCTCCGCGTCGGCCTGCGGGGTCAGGCACTTGCCGCTCGCCTTGTGGACGAGGCGGCCGTCCTGGAAGGCCCACCGCTGGCTCTCGGACCCGATGCAGTGCCAGACCGTGACGATGGTTCCGTTGGCGGTGTCGTCGCCCTTGGGCGTGGCACACGTGAAGCCGGGCTTGGTGAAGTTGGACATCCACCCCCAGCCGTCGACCGCCGCCCCGGCGGACGGGTTGATGGAGAACACCACGCGCTTGGGACCGACCCCATACGGGGGGTCCTTGTCCGCGAGGGCTTCGTTGAGGCCCCACAGACGCCCGGCGTTCGGGTCCCAGGAAAGACTCTCGGTCAGCCCCGGCGCCTGCGTGAGCACGTGCGTCGTCTCGCCCTCCGCCGCCACGTGGATGCACGAGTAGCCCGAGTGCCAGGACGACGGGCAATCGCCGCTCAGGTAGAAGCGCGTGCCGTCGGTGGCGGCGCCCTGCACGTTGAGGACCGGGTCGGCGTAGTAACCGCGGGAGGACGAGGTCACCTTGGCGGGGAGCTGGGTGCCCAGCTGCGCCAGCGGCCAGCGCACGATGCGCGCCCCGGTGTTCGTGCCGATGTTCTCCACGGAGACCAGGCTGGACGTCGACCGGTCGACGCTCAGGCTGCTCAGGCACAGCACGCTTTTGGTCGGGCCGCAGGTCCGCACGCCCGCGCCGAACGGCTGGGGGTCGGTGTCGGTGACGGCGCCCGGCTTGGTGGTGTAGCGGGCCAGCAGCGGCAGGGCCCACCTGTGCCAGTGGGCGGAGGTGCGCCCTCCGACCAGTCCGGTGTAGCCACCGCCCGCATCGCTCGTGTCGTTCATGCTCCACAGGTGGCTGAGGTCGTACACCTGCAGTTCCACGCCGTTGGCCACGAAGAGCCGGTTGCCGTACCAGGCGATCCCGTCGGCGTGCGACTTGTAGGACAGGTCCTTGAAGTTGCCCTGCACCGGTTCCACCAGCGCCACGTGCCCGTACGTCACCTGGTCACCGGTCGACTGGGTGATCGAGATCCGGGTGTACTGCTCGTTCGGGGTACCGGAATCGTACTTGCCGTAATACCACGAGGCGATGTACAGGTGCCGGCCCTGGTACAGGCCGTCCGCGTAGGCGTCGTGCGAGCCGGTGAACCCCTGCGGCATCCAGCCGCCATCCCCGACGTCGTACCTGGAAGTGTCGTCGCCGCGGTCCCAGCAGAAGCCGTCGTAGGCCAGCGCGCCGTTGAGCCCGGTGCCGTGGCACAAGTGGGCGATGCCGGTGTGTGAGCCCAGGACGTCGGTGACGGCCGCCTTCGCGACACCGGCCGACTCCGCCGACTCGATCAGGGCCTTCTTGTCACCGTCGACGCGCGTCAGGGTGAAGTCGGCGTCGAAGGACGCCAACTGGGAGGCCGCCTGGGCGGGCTGCGCGGGAAGCAGCAGGCCGGCGGCCAGGGCCGCGCCGGCCGCGGGGGCCAGGACACGCCGTAGGTGTTCGAACAATCGTTTCACGGCGGGTAAGTCAACCATGCCCCGGCCGGGGAGCCCCGGCGTTTCGGCCGGGCCCCGGTGCCCCCGGCGGCCCCGTCAGTCCAGGATCGTGGCGAGGCCCCGGCGGCGGAGGTCGGCCAGCGCGTCGCGCATGGCCTCGATCTGCTCGGGGGAGTGGCCGGCCCAGTCCCTCAGTTCCGACACGACGCGCACGGGCTCGCGCGTGCGGTAGGAACGGGTGGGGTTGCCGGGGAGCTTCTTGTCGGTGACGTTGGGGTCGTCCTCCAGGGCACCGGTCGGCTCCACCACGTAGATCCGGCCGGGCCCCTCGCCGGCCGCCAGTTCGGCGCCCCAGGCGGCGGCGTCCAGCGTCTCGGAGACGTAGACGTGACGCGACGTGCGCCCCTCCTCGTAGTTGGACGCGTGACCGGGGGTCAGCACGTCCCCCGGAGCGAGGTCCGCCTTCGTCCCGTGCAGATAGGTCCCCGCCTCGTACGCCTGGAAGGGGACAGGGGTGCTGGTCATGGGCTGCTCCTCCGGCCTGGGCTTGGGAGGACAGGGAATCACGGCGGCTGCCGGAACCGCCCGCACGGTGCGCGGTCCGCTTCCCGCTCCCGTGAAACGGAATCCCCGTCACCGCAACTACCTCTGCCAGAAGCATTGACGGGATTCGCGGCCACTCCTACCTTCAACGCGTCGTACTTCGTACGTCATATATGAGACGCGATACGTGAGATCCGAGAGGGCCGCATGACCTCTGTGCCCACGCCGATCCCCTCCCGCACGCAATACGTGCTGGACGCGATCAAACACCGCATCCTCACCGGGCAGTTGACGCCCGGTCAGGCACTGGTCGAGACGGAACTGGCCGCGCAGTTCGGGGTGTCCAAGACCCCGGTGCGCGAGGCGCTGAAGACCCTCGCCGGAACCGGCCTGGTCGTGATGAGCCAGTACAAGGGCGTCACGGTGCGCATGGTGGACGCGGACATGGCGCGCGAGGTGTACGACGTACGGCTGCTGCTGGAGCCGGAGGCGCTGCGCCGGGCCGTGACCAAGGGCGCCTCCCTCGACGCCGCCCGCTCCGCGCTGACCCGCGCCGACGACGCCACCGACACCGCCGAACGCTCCCTGGCCAACCGCGAGTTCCACCGCGCCCTGTACCTGCCGTGCGGCAATCCGCTGCTCGCCCGGATGCTGGACCAGGTCCGCGACCAGGCCGCCCTCGTCTCCGCCGTCGCCTGGGCCACCGACCCCTCCTGGGAGCGGGAGGCCGCCGAGCACCGGGAGATCCTGCGCCTCGCGCTGGACGGCGACGCGGACGGGGCCGCCGGCGCCCTGCACGCCCACATCGCGTCCTTCGTCCACCGGGCGTTCCCCGAGCCCCTCCCCACGGAAGGTGAGCGATGAGCAGCGGGACCTTCGAGACCCAGCGGGCGGCCCTGGCCGACGTGGTGGCCATCCCGGTGACCCCCTTCGCCGCGGACGGCACCGTCGACACCGCCACCCACCGGGCGCTGCTGCGCCGCCTGCTCGACGGCGGGGTCACCACCCTCACCCCGAACGGCAACACCGGCGAGTTCTACGCCCTCGCCCCCGAGGAACGCCGGCTGGTCGCCGAGATCACCGTGGCCGAGGCCGGCGACCGCGCCGTGATCCTGGCCGGCGTGGGCCACGACCTGCCCACCGCGATCGCCTCCGCCCGGCACGCCCGCGACCTCGGCGCGCAGATGGTCATGGTCCACCAGCCGGTGCACCCCTACGTGTCCGCGGCCGGCTGGGTCGACTACCACCGCGCCATCGCCGAGGCCGTCCCCGAGCTGGGCGTCGTGCCGTACATCCGCCACGCGCGGCTGCCCGGTGCCCGGCTCGCCGAACTCGCCGGCCACTGCCCGAACGTCATCGGCGTGAAGTACGCCGTCCCGGACGCCGCCCACTTCGCGGCCTTCGCCCGCGACGCCGGCCTGGACCGCTTCGTCTGGGTGGCCGGACTCGCCGAGCCGTACGCCCCCTCCTACTTCTCCGCGGGCGCCACCGGCTTCACCTCCGGGCTGGTCAACGTCGCCCCGGCCGTCTCCCGGAACATGCTGGACGCCCTGCGCGCCGGTGACTACCCGGCCGCCATGAAGGTCTGGGAGCAGATCCGCCGCTTCGAGGAACTGCGCGCCGCGCAGGGCAGCGCCAACAACGTCACCGTCGTCAAGGAGGCCCTCGCCGCGCTCGGCCTGTGCCGCCGGGACATCCGCCCGCCCAGCAGGCCGCTGCCCGAGGACGAGCGCGCCGAGGTCGCCGCCATCGCCGCCGGATGGTCCGTGTGAACGCGACCCCCAAGCGGCCCGAGGAACTGCGCAGCCACCAGTGGTACGGCACCGACGGGCTGCGGTCCTTCAGCCACCGCGCCCGCACCCGCCAGCTCGGCTATCTGCCCGAGGAACACCTGGGCAAGCCGGTCATCGCCATCCTCAACACCTGGTCCGACATCAACCCCTGCCACGTCCACCTGCGCGACCGCGCCCAGGCCGTCAAGCGCGGCGTGTGGCAGGCGGGCGGCTTCCCGCTGGAGTTCCCGGTCTCCACCCTCAGCGAGACCTTCCAGAAGCCGACCCCCATGCTCTACCGCAACCTGCTCGCCATGGAGACCGAGGAGCTGCTGCGCTCCTACCCGGTCGACGGGGCGGTGCTCATGGGCGGCTGCGACAAGTCGACGCCCGCGCTGCTGATGGGCGCGGCCTCCGTCGACCTGCCCGCCGTGTTCGTCCCGGCCGGCCCGATGCTCCCGGGCCACTGGCGCGGCGAGGTCCTCGGCTCCGGCACCGACATGTGGAAGTACTGGGACGACAAGCGGGCCGGCCTCATCGGCGACTGCGAGATGGCCGAGCTGGAGAGCGGCCTGGCCCGCTCGCCCGGCCACTGCATGACGATGGGCACGGCCTCCACGCTCACCGCCGCCGCCGAGGCGCTCGGGGTGACCGTGCCGGGCGCGTCCAGCATCCCGGCGGTGGACTCCGGGCACGACCGGATGGCGGCGAAGGCGGGCATGACCGCCGTCGGCCTCGTCCACCGCGACCGCAGGCTGTCCCACCTCCTCACCCGGGAGGCCTTCGAGGACGCCGTCACCACCGTGCTCGGCCTCGGCGGCTCCACCAACGCGGTGATCCACCTCATCGCCATGGCCGGCCGGGCCGGGGTCCGGCTCACCCTGGACGACTTCGACCGCATCGCCCGCACCGTCCCGGTCCTCGCCAACGTCCGCCCCGGCGGACGGAAGTACCTGATGGAGGACTTCCACTTCGCCGGCGGCCTGCCCGGGTTCCTCTCCCGGATCACCGACCTGCTCCACCTGGAGCGGCCGACGGTGTCCCACGACACCCTGCGCGAGCAGATACGGGGCGCCCGGGTCCACGACGACGACGTCATCCGCACCCGGGACAATCCGGTCGCGCGCGAGGGCGGGGTCGCCGTGCTGCGCGGCAACCTCTGCCCGGACGGCGCGGTCATCAAGCACATCGCCGCCGAGCCGCGCCTGCTCAGGCACACCGGCCCGGCCGTCGTCTTCGACGACTACAGGACCATGCAGCGCACCATCAACGACCCCGCGCTCGGCATCACCGCCGACAGCGTCCTGGTGCTGCGCAACGCCGGCCCCAAGGGCGGCCCGGGCATGCCCGAGTACGGCATGCTGCCCATCCCCGACCACCTGCTGAAGCAGGGCGTGCGGGACATGGTCCGGATCTCCGACGCCCGGATGAGCGGCACGAGTTACGGCGCGTGCGTCCTGCACGTGGCCCCCGAGTCCTACGTCGGCGGCCCCCTGGCCCTGGTGCGCACCGGGGACCTCATCACGCTCGACGTCGGGGCGCGCACCCTCCGGCTCGACGTGGACGACGCGGAACTGGAGCGCCGCAGGGCCGAGTGGACACCGCCGCCCGTGCGCTACGAACGCGGCTACGGCGCGCTCTACAGCGAGCAGATCACCCAGGCGGACACCGGCTGCGACTTCGAGTTCCTCGCCCGGCCCGGCACGGTGCAGGACCCCTACGCGGGCTGAACCGCCCCCGACCGCGACCCCCTGCGGTCGAGATCCCGAACATCGATCGGAAAGCGCTTCACCGAGAACGGAGAACAGTCATGGCCCAAGCCGCAGCCGTGGCGAAGCCGCCCGCGCCACCCCGGCGGCGCCGTGCCTCCGCGACCCCGCGCAGGCTGCCGTACCTGCTGATCGCCCCGGCCGCCCTGCTGATGCTGGGCTTCATCGCCTACCCGGTGCTCAGCGTCTTCTACTACAGCCTGCAGAACTACAACCCCACCAAACCCTGGCGGAACGGCTTCGCGGGCCTGGACAACTTCACCCAGGCGTTCGCCCACGACCCGCAGTTCTGGGACACGCTGACCTTCAGCGCCAAGTGGGTCGTGGTGGAGGTCGGGTTGCAGCTGCTGTGCGGTCTCGCCCTGGCGCTCATCGTCAACCAGACCTTCGTGGGCCGGGCCGTGGGCCGCGCGCTCGTCTTCTCGCCCTGGGCCGTCTCCGGCGTGCTGACCTCCGCCATCTGGGTGCTGCTCTACAACTCCCAGACCGGCATCAGCCGTTACCTCGCCGACGCGGGCCTCGGCTCCTACGGCACCAGCTGGCTGTCGGACACCTCCACGGTGTTCCCGGCGGCGGTGGTCGCCGACCTGTGGCGCGGGGTGCCGTTCTTCGCGATCCTCATCCTCGCCGACCTCCAGTCCGTCTCCAAGGACCTGTACGAGGCCGCCGAGGTCGACGGGGCGAGCCGGCTCAAGCAGTTCCGGCACATCACCCTGCCCCACCTGAAGGACGCCATCGTCCTGTCCACGCTGCTGCGCGCGGTGTGGGAGTTCAACAACGTCGACCTGCTCTACACCCTGACCGGCGGCGGCCCGGCCGGCGAGACCACCACCCTGCCGCTGTACATCGCCAACACGTCCGTCGACGCCCACAACTTCGGCTACGCCTCCGCCCTCACCACGGTGGCGTTCGTGATCCTGCTCTTCTGCTCGATCGCCTACCTGCGGCTGAGCAAGTTCGGAGGCGAGTCCAGGTGATCACCGAGATCGCTCCCGCTCCCGGCCGCGTGGCGGCCGAGCCCGCCCGGCCCGGCGGAAAGCGCCGCGCCTGGGACGAGGTCCCGCGCTGGCAGATCTACGTCCCGCTCTCCGTCTACCTGCTGTTCACCCTGATCCCCTTCTACTGGATCCTGCTCTTCGCGCTCCGCCCGGCCGGCTCCACCTCCCTGGTGCCCTGGCCGATGACCTCCGAGCACTTCGAGAAGGTGTGGACCGAGCGCAGCTTCGGCACCTACTTCGCCAACAGCGTCTACGTCGGCCTCGCCACCCTGCTGCTGACCACCGTCGTCGCCCTGGCCGGCGGCTACGCGCTCGCCCGCTTCGAGTTCCGCCTCAAGCGCGGCTTCATGCTGGCGCTGCTGTGCTCGCAGTTCGTGCCGGGCGCGCTGCTGCTGGTCCCGCTGTTCCAGATCTTCGCCGGCCTGCGGATGATCAACTCCCTGGGCAGCGTGGTCATCGCCGAGACCGTCTTCCAGCTGCCGCTGTCGATGATCCTGATCAGCGGGTTCATCCGGAACGTGCCGTACTCCCTGGAGGAGGCCGCCTGGGTGGACGGCTGCAACCGCCTGACCGGCTTCCGGATCGTGGTGCTGCCGCTGCTGCGGCCCGGGCTGATCGCCGTCGGCTCCTTCGCCTTCGTGCACGCCTGGAACCACTTCCTGTTCGCCCTGATGTTCCTCTCCGACCAGGGCAAGCAGACCATCCCGGTCGGCCTCAACACCCTGATGAGCGCCGACAGCGTCGACCTGGGCGCCCTGGCGGCGGGCGGCATCATCGCGGCCCTGCCCGTGGTGATCGTGTTCGCCTTCATCCAGAAGTGGCTGATCACCGGCTTCAGCGCGGGGGCGGTGAAGGGATGAGCCCCGGGGGAGACCGTACGGTCGACCGGCCCGCCCTCCGCCACGCCTGTGACCGCGGCAGCGAGCGCGACCCGACGGCGGACGCCGGCCGGACACCCGTCCCGCGCCGGAAGGCCGACGGCGCGGCGGTGGCCCACCGGGCCGTGGCGCGCGGCGCGGGCACGGGGAGGATCCCATGACCGTACCCGTCGTCCTCGCGGGTGCCCGCGGTCACGGCCGCTGGCACCTGGAGAACATCCGCCGGCTCCAGGCCGGAGGCGTGGTGCGGCTCGCCGGGATCTGCGAACCGGCCCCGCTCACCGGGGCGGAGATCCCCGACGGCCTGGGCACACCGGAGCAGTCCGCCGACCTCGGCGCGCTCCTGGACGCCACCGGCGCGCGGATCGCCGTGATCTGCACCCCCATCCCCACCCACACCGAGCTGGCCCTGACCGCCGCCGCGCGGGGCGTGCACCTGCTGCTGGAGAAGCCCCCCGCGCCCTCCTACGCCGAGTTCCGCCGCATGGCCGACGGGGTCGCGAAGGCGGGGGTGGCCTGCCAGATCGGCTTCCAGTCGCTCGGCTCGCACGCGGTGCCCGCGATCCGGCGCCTGATCGCCGAGGGCGCCATCGGGCGGGTCGCCGGGGTCGGCGCCGCCGGGGCCTGGGCCCGGGACGAGGCCTACTACCGGCGGGCACCCTGGGCGGGCCGGCGGCGGCTGAACGGCGCCGACGTGGTCGACGGGGTCCTCACCAACCCCCTCGCGCACGCCGTCGCCACCGGCCTCGCCCTGCTCGGCACCACCCGCGCCGAGGACGTCACCGGCGTCGAGACCGAACTGCTGCGCGCCAACGCCATCGAGTCCGACGACACCTCCTGCGTCCGCGTGCGCACCCCGCGCGGACCGGTCACGGTCGCCGCGACCCTGTGCGCCGAGCACCCCGGCGAGCCGTACGTGCTGGTGCACGGCGACACCGGCCGGATCACCTTCTGGTACAAGCAGGACCGGGTGCTGCTCCAGCGCGCCGGGCACGGCCCCCGGGAGACCGAGTACGGCCGCACGGACCTGCTGGAGAACCTGGCCGGCCACCTGGAACACGGCACCGGACTGCTGGTGCCGCCGGACGACACCGGTGCCTTCATGCGGGTCGTCGAGGCGATCCGCACCGCCCCGGACCCGGCACCGCTGCCGGACACCGCCTGGCGGCTGCTGCCGGACGAACGGCGCCGGATCGTGCCCGGCGTCGACGGCCTGGTCGCGGCGGCGGCCGACACCCTCGCCCTCTACTCCGAACTGGGCGCCTCCTGGGCCCCGCCGAACGAGGTGAGCACCTGATGACAGCCCACGACAGCCTGGTCCTGCGGGCCGCGGGACGCCCGGTCGGGCGCTATGTCACCCGGCCCGAACTGCCCGCGCGGCTCGCCCCGCGCCCCTATCTGCATCCCGTCACCACCCTGGCCGGCACGCCGGTCACCGAGGCGAGCCCCGCCGACCACGCCCACCACCTCGGCGTCGGTGTCGCCGTTCCCGACGTCGAGGGGCACAACTTCTGGGGCGGCCGGACCTTCGTGCGCGACCGGGGGCCGGCCGAACTGGACAACCACGGCGCCCAGCGGCACACCGGCTTCCAGCTCCGCGACCCCGACGGCTTCGTGGAGGAACTGCGCTGGGTCGCCGCCGGCACCGAGCTGCTGCGCGAGCGCCGCACGGTCGCGGCCACCGGGCTCACCGCGTCCGCCTGGGCGCTGGACTTCACCTTCTCCCTGACCAACGTCACCCCCGGCCCGCTGTCCCTCGGCAGCCCCGCCACCAACGGCCGGCCCGGCGCGGCCTACGGCGGCTTCTTCTGGCGGGCCCGCAAGGAGTCCCGGCCCCCGGAGGTCTTCACGGCCGACCGGGAGGGCGAGGCCGAGGCGCACGGCGCCCGCGCCGACTGGCTCGCGCTGGCCGGCGCCGGCTGGACGCTGGTGTTCGCCGGGGCCACCGACGACACCCGCCGCGACCCCTGGTTCGTCCGGGCCGCCGAGTACCCCGGCGTGGGCTCCTCGCTGGCGCACACCGAACGGCTGGCCGTCGCGCCCGGCGAGACCCTCGTCCGCCGGATCGTCACCGTCGTCGCCGACGGCCGCCCGGCCCGCGACGAGGTGGCCGCCCTGGTCCGCAAGGCGGTGGCCCAGTGACCGCGACCTACCGCAACCCGGTGCTGGACGCCGACTGGTCCGACCCGGACGTGGTCCGCGTCGGCGACGACTTCTACCTCACCGCCTCCAGCTTCGGCCGCGCCCCCGGACTGCCCCTGCTGCACTCGCGGAACCTGGTCGACTGGACCCTCGTCGGCCACGCCCTCGAACGCCTGGAGCCGGAGGAGGAGTTCGCGCTGCCCCGGCACGACCGCGGGGTCTGGGCGCCCTCCATCCGGCACCACGACGACCGCTTCTGGATCTTCTGGGGCGATCCCGACCAGGGCGTCTTCCAGGTCAACGCCCCCGGCATCAGGGGCCCGTGGACCCGGCCGCACCTGGTCAAGGCGGGCAAGGGCCTGATCGACCCGTGCCCGCTGTGGGACGACGAGAGCGGCGAGGCCTACCTCGTGCACGCCTGGGCCAGGTCCCGCTCCGGCGTCAAGAACCGCCTCACCGGCCACCGGATGCACCCCGACGCCACCTCGCTGCTCGACGAGGGCAAGGTGATCGTCGACGGCGACCGCATCCCCGGCTGGTTCACCCTGGAAGGACCCAAGCTCTACCGGCACGACGGCTGGTTCTGGATCCTCGCCCCCGCCGGCGGGGTGGAGACCGGCTGGCAGGGGGCGTTCCGCTCGCGCGGGTTCTTCGGCCCGTACGAGGAGCGGATCGTGCTGGAGCAGAAGGACACCGACGTCAACGGCCCCCACCAGGGCGGCTGGGTGCGCACCGCGGCCGGCGAGGACTGGTTCCTGCACTTCCAGCAGCGCGGCCCCTACGGCAGGGTGGTCCACCTCCAGCCGATGCGCTGGGGGAGGGACCGCTGGCCGGTCATCGGGGACGAGGGCGCCCCCGTCGCCGTACACCGGCGGCCCGCCCTGCCGCCGCAGCCGCCCGCCGCGCCCGCCACCGACGACGACTTCCCCGGCGGCCGGTACGGCCGGCAGTGGCAGTGGACCGCCAACCCCGGCGACGGCTGGGCCACCCAGCACTCCGGGGACGGTCTGCGGCTCGCCTGCGTCCGCTCCGCCGACGCCCACGACCCGCGGAGGCTGCCGAACGTCCTCACCCAGCGGCTGCCCGGACCGCCCGGCACGGCCGAGGTCGAGCTGCGGCTGGACGCCACCGAGCCGGGTGCCCGCGCGGGACTCGTGGTGCTCGGGGACGCCTTCTCCTGGATCGGGCTGGAGCGCGGGGCCGACGGCACGGTCCGCCTCGTGCACCGGTTCGGGGAGGCGGTCGCCGACAGGGAGCGCGACGCCGGGGTGCCGTGCGCCGCGCCGCGGGGCCGGGCACGGCTGCGCATCGAGGCCGGACCCGGGGCGCGCTGCCGGTTCTCCTACGACACCGGGGACGGCTTCCGTTCCTCCGGCCCGGTCTTCGCCGCCACGCCCTGGCGCTGGGTCGGCGCCCTGCTCGGCCTGTTCGCCGTCGCACCCGAGGGGCTCGGGCACGCGGGCTCGGCGACCTTC
Organism: Streptomyces sp. NPDC104831; assembly: GCF_055583025.1. Classification (NCBI taxonomy): domain Bacteria; kingdom Bacillati; phylum Actinomycetota; class Actinomycetes; order Kitasatosporales; family Streptomycetaceae; genus Streptomyces; species Streptomyces sp. NPDC104831. Next base: position 92,850 of record NZ_JBVJOT010000024.1, on the reverse strand, counting down.
ACCCGGTTCCGGATCACGCCCCTGTAGTCGCCGAGGCAGCCGCGCCGGACGCCCGCCGCCGAGCCGTCCCACGACTTCGCACCCCCCACACCCCTCGTCACCGCCCGATCCAGCAGAAGAGAGCCGACCGATGACAAGCAGCATCCACATCCGCGGAAGCAGGCGCGCCGCACTGGCCGTGGCCCTGGGATCCGTCCTCGCGCTGACCGCCACCGCCTGCGGCGACGACGGCAGCGGCAGCGCGGGACAGAAGGGGAACGAGGGATCCGGCAAGGGCGAGATCACCTTCTGGGACAACAACGGCGGGGTCCGCACCGACGTCTGGAAGCGGATCATCGCCGACTTCGAGGACGAGTACCCCGGCATCAAGGTCAAGTACGTCGGCGTCCCCGCCGCGAGCGTGCAGTCCAAGTACGACACCGCCATCCAGGGCGGGGGCCTGCCGGACGTCGGCGGCGTCGGCACCGCGATGCTCGCCGAGGTCGCCGCGCAGGGCGCGCTGGAGCCGCTGGACCAGCGGCTCTCCTCCAGCCCGCTCGGCGGCAGGCTCAACGCCAAGTTCCTGGAGAGCGTCAAGGCGGCCGGCGGGGACGGCAGGACGTACACGGTGCCGACGTCCGCGAACAACGGCACGCTGTGGTACCGGACCGATCTGTTCCGCGCGGCCGGGCTGGAGCCGCCGACCACCTGGACGAAGTTCTACAAGGCCGCCGGCAGGCTCACCGACAAGGACGAGAACGCCTTCGGTTACACCATCCGCGGCGGTGAGGGCTCCATCGCCCAGGCCTTGGACGCCATGTACGGGCAGAGCGGCATCACGTCCTTCTGGAACGGCGACAAGACCACCGTCAACGACCCGCAGAACGTGGCCGCGCTGGAGAAGTACACCGGGCTGTACAAGAAGAACACCCCGGCCGCCGACGTCAACAACGACTTCACCAAGATGGTCGCCCAGTGGGACTCCGGGACGATCGGAATGCTCAGCCACAACCTGGGCTCCTACGCCGACCACGAGAAGGCGCTCAAGGGCAGGTTCCGGGGCATCCCCAGCCCGACCCGGGACGACGGGACGCGGGTGCAGGTGTCCAACCCGGTCGACGGGCTCGCCCTGTTCAAGTCCGGCAAGAACAAGGCCGCCGCCTGGAAGTTCATCGAGTTCGCCGCCTCGCACGAGTCGAACAGCAAGTGGAACGAGTCGGCCGGTTCGGTGCCGGCCAACACGGAGGCCGCGAAGGACGCCTGGGTGCGGGCCAACGAGCCGACGAGGCTGGCGACCGAGGCGCTGGACGGGGCCGGCACGAAGATCGTGCAGCTGCCGTACTACCTGCCCGACTGGAACACCATTTCCAAGGCCGACAACGAGCCGAACTTCCAGAAGGTGCTGCTCGGCAAGATGAGCGCGAAGGAATTCCTGGACCTGCTGGCCGACCAGCTGAACAAGGCGCAGCAGGACTGGAAGCAGAACCACTGAGAGTCCACTCGGGTGGTCGCGGGGGCGGGGAGCCGCCGGCCGGTGACGGGCCGGTCGCGCGCTTCCCCGCGCCCCCCGACCGGAACACAGGTGAAAGGCGCAGGTTGTGTCCCTCACGCGCAGACAGGTCACGTCCGCCGCGATCGCCGCGGTCCCGCTGCCCCGGCGATCGGCGAAAGACGCTCGCCGTCTCCACATCGCCGGTGATTCGACGGCCGCTGTGAAATACGCCGACGCCGCCCCCGAGACCGGCTGGGGAATGGCGCTGCCCTTCTTCCTCCACAAGGAGCTGACGGTCGCCAACCACGCGGTGAACGGCCGCAGTTCGAAGAGTTTCGTCGACGAGGGCCGGCTGGACGCCCTTCTCGCCGGGATCCGGCACGGGGACCTGCTGGTCGTCCAGTTCGGGCACAACGACGAGAAGGCCACCGACCCCACCCGCTCCACCGAGCCGTGGACGACGTACCGGCGGTATCTGCGGCTGTACCTCGACGGGGCCCGCGCGCGGGGTGCCCGGCCCGTCCTCGCCACCTCCGTGGAGCGCCGCAGGTTCGACGCCGACGGCACCGCCCAGCCCACCCACGGCGACTACCCGGCGGCCATGCGGGCGCTCGCCGAGGAGGAGGAGGTCGCGCTGCTCGACATCGAGGCGCTGTCGCTCGCGCTGTGGCAGCGGCTTGGGGCGGAGGAGACGAAGACCTACTTCAACTGGACCGCCACCGAGCAGGACAACACGCACTTCAACCCGCCGGGCGCCATCGCCGTGGCGCGGCTGGTGGCGCGGGAGCTGCTGCGCACCCGGGTGCTGGCCCGGCCCGACGTCCGCCGGCTGGACGAGGACGTCCCGGCGTCCTGGATCACCTGGCCGCCCGCCCCCGCGCCCTGATCAGCCGCCACCGAGCCACCGGACCACCGCTTCACCGCTTCACCGATTCACAGCGATCAACCGAGCCACCGAGTCATCGAGGAGAGCCGCACAGTGCGTACCCAGAGATGTCATGGACGGGTCATGAGTGCCCTGGTGGGCGCCACCGCCCTCGTCCTCGCCGGCACCGGCACCGCGTCCGCGCACCCCGCCCACCCCGCCGGCCCCGACCGGCGGACGCTGCCCGCCGGGGACGGCTGGGCCGCGTACGGCACCGGGACGACCGGCGGGGCCGCCGCCGACCCCGCCCACGTGTACACCGTCCGTACCTGGGAGCAGTTCAAGGCCGCCCTCGCCGACGGCGGCAGCGCCCCGAAGATCGTCCGGGTGAAGGGCACCCTCGACGCCGACGGGCCCGGCTGCGACGCGTTCGCGGTGCCCGGTTACGACTTCGGGGCCTATCTGAAGACCTACGACCCGGCGGTGTGGGGCCGCACCAAGACCCTCGACGCCGAGCCCGACGACAGCCCCGAGGGTCTGCGCCGTGCCTCGGCCGCCCGCCAGGACGCCTTCATCAAGGCGGCCGTCCCCGCCAACACCACCATCGTCGGCATCGGCCGCGACGCCGGGTTCAAGGGCGCCAGCCTCCAGATCAAGGGCGTCGACAACGTCATCGTGCGCAACCTGGCCTTCGAGAGCCCCCTCGACTGCTTCCCGCAGTGGGACCCGACCGACACCGCCGACGGCAACTGGAACTCCGAGTACGACAGCGCCGTGGTGTACGGCTCGACCCATGTGTGGATGGACCACGACACCTTCACCGACGGCGGGCACCCCGACAGCACCCTGCCGTCGTACTACGGCCGGATCTACCAGCAGCACGACGGCGAACTGGACATCGTCAAGGGCGCCGACTACGTCACCGCCTCCTGGAACGTCTTCGAGGACCACGACAAGACGATCCTCGTCGGCAACAGCGACAGCGCGGCCACCGCCGCCGTCGACCGCGGGCACCTGAAGGTCACCTTCCACCACAACCTGTTCCGGAACCTGGTCGAGCGGGCCCCGCGCGTCCGCTTCGGGCAGGTGGACTCGTACAACAACCACTTCGTCGCCGGCGCCGGCTACTCCTACACCTACGGCATCGGCCTGGAGTCCCAACTGGTCGCCGAGCACAACGCGTTCACCCTGCCGGACGGTGCCCGGGCCGGAGCGGTGCTGAAGAAGTGGAAGGACGCCCCGGTCACCGCCGCCGACAACCAGGTCAACGGCCGGCCGGTGGATCTCCTCGCCGTCCACAACGCGGAGGCACCCGGCGAGACCCTGCGGTCCGGGGCCGGCTGGACGCCGAGCCTGCGCACCAGGGTGGACCGGCCGGGGGCCGTCCCCGGCATCGTCGGCCGCCACGCGGGCGCCGGACGCCTGCGCTGAGCCCTTCGGCCGGGGCGCGTCCCGCCCCGGCCGCCCGAGAGGGAGGACTTCCATGCCCCTGACCCGACGAGGTCTCCTCACCGCGAGCACCGGAGCCGCCGCCGCGCTCGCCCTGACACCCGCCCCGGCGCACGCCCGCCCCCGCCCGTTCGGCCGCCACGGCTCCCCGGCCCGCCGCCTCACCCCGGGCACCCTGTACGTCGACCCGCACGGCCGGGGCGACTTCCCCTCCGTCCGGGCCGCGGTCACCGCCGCCACCGGTACCGGCCGGACCCTGGTCATCGCCCCGGGCACCTACCGCGAGACGGTCGCCGTCGACCCCGGCCGCACGGAGATGACCTGGATCGGCGCCGGCGAGGACCCGCGGGACGTGGTGATCGTCCACGACAACGCCGCCGGCACCCCGGCACCCGGCGGCGGCACCCACGGCACCAGCGGCTCGGCGACGGTCACCGTCCAGGCCGACGGGTTCACCGCCCACCGGATCACCTTCGCCAACGACTGGCTGCGCGCCGACCACCCCGGCACCACCGGCACCCAGGCCGTCGCCCTCAAGGCGCAGGGCGACCGGAACGCCTTCCGGCACTGCCGCTTCCTCGGCCACCAGGACACCCTCTACGCCGACTCCACGGCCCTGTCCGCCTTCGCCCGGCAGTACTACGCGCACTGCTACGCCGAGGGTGACGTCGACTTCGTCTTCGGCCGGGCCGCCGCCGTGTTCGCGCACTGCCACTTCCGCACCCTGGACCGCACGGACCTGCCCGCCGCGCCCTACGGCTTCGTCTTCGCGCCCTCCACCGCCCGGGCCAACCCGCACGGCTTCCTGGTCACCCGGAGCCGGGTCACCAGCGAGGCCCCGGACGCCTTCTACAAGCTGGCCCGCCCCTGGGTCCCCGGCTCCGACCCCACCGCCCACCCGATGCTCACCGTCCGCGACACCCGGCTCGGCCCCGGCATCGACCCGGTCGCGCCCTACGCCGACATGCGGGAGGCCTACCCGTGGCAGTCCATGCGCTTCGGGGAGTACCGCAACTCCGGGCCCGGCGCGGTGGTGAGCGTGCCGGCCGACCGGCCGCAGCTCACCGCCGCCGAGGCCGCGCGGCACACCCCGGCCGCCTGGCTCGGCGACTGGGACCCCCGGCGACGCGCGCCCATGTCGATCGGGTGAGCGCGGGCACGGGGCCGGCCGGCCCTAGGAGGGGTCGTGCGGGGCGAAGTCGCCGGTCACCGCGTAGGTGCGCCCGCCGGCCGTCGCCGTCATGACATAGCCGTCGTCCTTCGCGTCCCGCCCCCCGCGGGCGTGGTCGTACTGCCCGGCGAACACCCACTCGCCGGCCGGCACCGTACGCCCCCGCCGCAGCGTCCACGTGTAGACGACGTACCCGTCCTCCTCCACGACGCGGTGGGCGAAGTCCCCCTCGGGCAGCGAGCGCCAGGCGCCCGTGGAGGACACCCCGCCGGTCTGCGCGATCCGCAGCTCCACGGTGAGGGACGTGAGCCGGTCCGACGTCTTCAGGGTCAGATCGCTCTGCGCCCAGAAGTCGTTGCTGTGCGGGTCGACCGAGCCGTCCGACCACAGGGGGCCGCTCCGCTCGGCACGGGCCGGCGGCGGCCCGGCCGTGGCGGTGGACCCCGGGGTGGCGGAGGCGGGGGAGGACGACGAGGACGACGAGGACGACGAGGGCGAGGAGGGCGGGGAGGACGGCGCCCGGGTGGGGGCGCCGGCCACCCCGCCGGGCGTCGGGCGGGCCGTGTGGACGGGGGGTGCCGGGGCCGTGGTGCGCCGCGGGGACCCGCCGGGCGTCGGCGAGACCGCCACCGTCCGGCGGGCCGGCGGCTCGTCCTTCACCGCGGACGCCACCGCGTAGCCCCCGACCGCGAGCACACCGGCCACCGCGGCCGTCGCGGAGGCCACCCGGAACCACCCCACCACCGGCGGGCGCGCGGCCCGGTGGCCGGGGCGGGACGGCTCGGCCATGCCGCGCTCCACCCGCGCCAGAATGCGCGCGCGGTCCGGTTCGTGGGCCCCGGCCGCCTCGTGCAGCCGGGCGCGCAGCTCGTCGTGCACGTCCTGCCGCCTCATCGGTTCCTTCCTCCGCTCTCCCCGCTCCGGGCCGCCATCGCCGCGTGCACCCGCCGCGGGTCGCCCTGCGGGCCGAGCAGCCGCTGGAGTTCGGCCATGCCCTTGGACGTCTGGCTCTTCACCGTACCCACCGAGATCCCGAGCGCGAGCGCGGTGTCCTTCTCCGACAGGTCGAACGCGTGCCGGAGCACCACGCACGCCCGTTTCCGGAACGGCAGTCTGCGCAGCGCCCCCTGGACGTCCACCACGCCGGCGACGTCCGGCTCCTCGGTCCGCTCCTCGCCGCGCGGCCAGAACAGGGCGATCCGCCGCCGCTCGCGCACCGCGCCGCGGATGCGGGTGCGGGCCAGGTTGGCGACCACGCCCCGCGCGTACGCCACCGGGCGGTCGGCCGCGCGCACCCGGTCCCAGCGGTGCCACAGGGCCAGCAGGGCGTCCGCCGCCAGGTCGTCGGCGGCGTCCGGCTCGCCGGTCAGCAGGTGGGCGAGGCGGGCCAGTTCGGCGTAGTGCCGTTCGAAGAAGGCACGGAACTCCACGGAGGCCGCGTCGTCGACGACTGTGCCCACGGGTGACCTCTTCTCGATGCGCGCTCGGGAGGTGAGTGTCATGTGAATGACATGCGGGAAGCCAGGGTTCGAAAGGAAGGGGAAGGAAGGGGGATTCCGCGCCGGACGGGGCCGGGGGAGTGCGTGGCGCCCCGCCCTCTGCCGGGGCGCCACGGACGGAGCTACTTCAGCGCCGCCTGCATCATGGCCCGGGCCACCGGCGCCGCCAGGCCGTTGCCGCTCACCTCGGAGCGGGCCGCGTCGGACTGCTCCACCATCACCGCGACGGCCACTTCCTTGCCGTTGCCGTCCGACTTGCCGTACGAGGTGAACCAGGCGTACGGCGTCTTGCTGTTGTTCTCGCCGTGCTGCGCGGTGCCGGTCTTGCCGCCGACGGTCACCCCGTCGATCAGCGCGTTGGTGCCGGTGCCGTCCTTCACCACCGTCACCATCGCCGACTGGAGCTGCTCGGCGGTGGCGGAGCTGATGATCTCCGAGGTGCCGGCGTCGTCGTCGTAGTCCTTCAGCACGTCGCCGCCGCCGTCGGTGATCCGCGCGACCATGTGCGGCGAGGCCAGCTTGCCGTCGTTGGCGATGACCGCCGAGACCATGGCCATCTGCAGCGGGGTGGCGGTGACGTCGAACTGGCCGATGCCGGACAGGGCCGTCTGCGCCTTGTCCATGCCCGAGGGGTAGACGCTCGGGTAGGCGCGCACCGGCACGTCCCGCTCCTCGTCGTTGAAGCCGAACTTCTCGGCCATGTCCCTGACCTTGTCCTGCCCCAGCTCGACGGCCATGTGGCCGAAGACGTTGTTGCACGAGTAGCGCAGGGCGACCCGGATGGAGGCGTTCTCGCACGGCGCCGACGTGTTCTCGTTCTTCAGCGGGAGCACCGTGCCCGGCATGACGTACGGATCGGGGCTGTCGGTGGGCTCGTCCACGTCCTTGTACAGCCCGTCCTCCAGCGCGGCGGCGGCGACGACCAGCTTGAACGTCGAGCCGGGCGGCAGCGGCTGGCGCAGCGCGCGGTTGGTGAGCGGCTTGTCCTCGTCCGCGTTGAGCGCCTTCCACGCCGTGCCCGCGGTGCTCGCGTCGGTGAGCGCGGAGGGGTCGTACGACGGCGTCGAGACCACGGCGAGGATCTTCCCCGTCTTCGGGTCGATCGCGACGGCCCCGCCCTTCTTGCCGCCGAGCGCGCGGTAGCCCGCCTTCTGCACGGCCGGGTCGATGGTCGTGATGACGTCGCCCGGGTCGGCGCGCTCCCCGGTGACGGTGTCCATCACGGTCTTGAGCTGGTTGTCCGTGCCGTTGAGCAGGTCCTTGTAGATGCCCTCCAGCTGGGTGGGGGCGTACGCCTGCGAGGCGTAGCCCGTCACCGCGGCGTACAGCTCGCCGTCCGTGTACGTCCGCTTGTACGCGAGGTCGCTTCCCTTCGTCCGGGCGGAACCGGTGATCGCGTCCCCGGCCACGATGATGTTCCCCAGGGGACGCGAGTACGTCGCGATCACGTTCCGCCGGTTGTCGTTGTCGTCCGCGAGGGCCTGGCCGTCGTACACCTGCAGCCACGTCGCCCTGACCAGCAGGGCGAGCACGAGCAGCAGCGCGAAGACGGACGCCCGCCTGATCGTCTTGTTCATCCCGCCCGGAAGACGAGCGGAGCGGGGGTGAACGTTCCCGTACGCCCCGTTTTTCATCCCGCTTTCAGGAAGCGGCCCGGCTCCGCGTCCGGGAAGGGGGCGCCGCAGGCCGTCAGGAAGCCGCCCGCCCCAGCCGGTCCGCGCCGCCCTCCAGGACCAGGACGACCTCCTCGATCTCCCGGCCCCGCGCGTTCGCGAACCCCCGCGCCCGGGCCGCCTCGCGGAACCCGCACTTCTCCAGCACGCGCAGCGACCCCGCGTTGTCCGCCGCCGCCCGCGCGTACAGCGGCCGTTCGGGGACCTCCGCGAGCAGGGCCCGCAGCGCGGCCGTCGCCACGCCCCGGCCCCAGTACGCGCGGTCGATCCAGTACGTCACCTCGCGCTCGCCGGCCACCCCGTACACCGCGGCGCTGCCCGCCACCGCCCCGTCGGCCAGGACGGTGCGCAGCACGGCGCAGGTGGCGCGCAGCCGCCGCCAGTAGACCGCGAAGGCCTCCGGGCAGGAGGTGTCCTCCGGGCCGAACGCGGCCATCCGGACGGCCTGCGGATCGGTCATCTGGCGGTGGAACACCGGCACGTCACTGTCCCGGACGGCGCGCAGCGCGATCTCCATGCGGCCGAGCCTACGGCCCCCGGCTCACAGGCGCCGGGTCGCCAGCGTCAGCCGGTCCCGGGCGTCGAACAGCGCGTCCTTGATCATCTGCTCGTGGGCCGGGGTCAGCCGGGCCACCGGGACCGAGCAGCTGATGGCGTCCCGGGCGGGCGTGCGGTACGGGATGGCCACGCCGAAGCAGCGCAGGCCCAGCGTGTTCTCCTCGCGGTCGACGGCGAAGCCCTGCTCCCGGACCTGGTGCAGCTCCTCGATGAGCCGCTCCCGGTCGGTGAGGGTGTGCTCGGTGAGCGCGGGCAGCGTCTCGGGCAGCAGCTTGCGCACCTGCTCGTCGGTGTAGGTGGCGAGGATCGCCTTGCCGAGGGAGGTGGAGTGGGCGGGCAGCCGGCGGCCGACCCGGGTGAAGGGCCGCAGGTAGTGCTGGGACTGGCGGGTGGCCAGATACACCACGTTGGTGCCATCGAGCCGGGCCAGGTGGATGGTCTCCGTGGTGTCGTCGGAGAGCCGGTCCAGGGTGGGCCGGGCGGCGGCCACCACCTCGTCGCCGTCGATGTAGGAGGTGCCCACGAGCAGCGCCCGCACCCCGATGCCGTACCGCGTGCCCGTGGCGTCCGTCTCCACCCAGCCCAGCTCCACCAGGGTGCGCAGCAGCATGTAGAGGCTGGACTTGGGATAACCCACGGCCTCCTGGACGGCCGCGAGGGAGTGCATACCGGGCCGGCCGGCGAAGTACTCGAGCAGTTCCACGGTCCGTACCGCGGACTTGACCTGCGCCCCGCCCCCTGTGTCGCCTGCCGTCATCGCCCTTGACCCCTTCGTTCGACGAGGACCTCAGATATATAGTCTCCGAGCAGCGTTCATCATCAGAGACGGCGTTCAGTATATCGAACGCGGCGAGGGGTGACGCGCATGGTTCGGGATAGTGCGGCCTTTTTGGGAGGGACCCGCGGTGGCAGCAGCACCAGTCTGGAGTGTCGACCCGCGCACCGGGAAGCAGCGTGAACAGGTTGCGGCCGAGGCCACAGCCCAGGAGGTCGACGCGGCGGTCCGCGCGGCACGGGCGGCGCGCGGGGCGCTCGCCGACCGGGCGGTCCGCGCCGCCTTCCTGCGCTCGGCCGCCGCGGGCCTGGAGGCGGAACGGGACGGCCTGGTCGAGACCGCCGACGCCGAGACCGCCCTCGGGCAGGTCCGGCTGACCGGCGAACTCGCCCGGACGGCCTATCAGTTGCGGGCCTTCGCGGACATCGTCGACGAGGGCGCCTTCCTGGACGTCGTCATCGACCACCCCGACGACACCGCGACCCCGCCCGTGCCGGACCTGCGCCGCTACAAGGTGCCGCTCGGCGTCGTCGCCGTCTACTCCGCCTCCAACTTCCCCTTCGCCTTCTCCGTCGCCGGCGGCGACACCGCGAGCGCGCTCGCCGCGGGCTGCCCGGTCGTGGTCAAGGCCCACCCCGACCACCCGGCGCTGTCCGAGCGGGTCGCGGGCGTGCTGCGCCGGGCCGCCGCCGGACACGGCATCCCCGAGGGCGTCGTCGGCCTGGTGCACGGCTTCGAGGCGGGCATCGAACTGATCAGGCACCCGCTGGTCGCCGCCGCCGGCTTCACCGGCTCCATCCGCGGCGGCCGGGCGCTGTTCGACGCCGCCGCCGCGCGCCCGGTGCCGATCCCGTTCCACGGCGAACTGGGCTCGCTGAACCCGGTCCTGGTGACCGAGGCCGCCGCGGCCGAGCGGGCCGAGGAGATCGGCGGCGGGCTCGCCGGGTCGATGACCCTCGGCGTCGGCCAGTTCTGCGTCAAGCCCGGCCTGGTGCTGGTGCCCTCCGGCGCGGGCGGCGACCGGCTGGTGAAGTCCCTGGCCGACGCCGTCGCCGGCACCGACGCCGGGGTGCTGCTCGACCACCGCATGCGGGACAACTTCGTCTCCGGCGTGGCCGAACGCGCCGAACTGCCGGACGTGGACGCGCCCGTCACCCCGGGCGAGGGCGGCGAGCACACGGTCAGCCCGGGCTTCCTCACCGTGCCGGCGGCGAAGCTGGCCGAGGAGGGCGACCACGACCTGCTCCTGGAGGAGTGCTTCGGGCCGGTCACCGTGGTGGCCCGCTACAGCGACGAGCAGGAGGCCAAGACCGTCCTGTCCCGGCTCCCGGGCAACCTCACCGCGACGGTCCAGCTCTCCTCGGACGAGGCCGCGGGCAACGGCCGGGGACCGGAGCTGCTCGCCGAGCTGACCCCGCTGGCCGGGCGCGTCCTGGTCAACGGCTGGCCGACCGGGGTCGCCGTGGCGCCGGCCCAGCACCACGGAGGTCCCTACCCGGCGACCACCTCCACCTCGACCTCCGTCGGCGGCACCGCCATCGAGCGGTGGCTGCGGCCGGTCGCCTACCAGAACGCGCCCGAGGCCCTGCTGCCGGCCGAGCTGAGGGACGACAACCCGCTCGGCCTGCCCCGCCGGTTCAACGGGCGGCTGGAGCGGTAACCCGCCGGCGGCCGAGCGGGAACGCCAGGGCGGGCGGGGCCGCCGCCACGGCCGGGTTCGCCCGCGGCCCGGCGGCGAAACCGCCGGCCACCAGGGCGCCGAACACCGCGACGCCGGGCCTGCCGGAGATCCGCCGGGCCGCGTCGGGCACCCCGGCGGCCGGCCCCGCCCGGCCGGCACGGCGTCCGTCCTCACCGTGGTGAGCGCGCCGGGACGGCCGGCGCGACACCGACCGCCATCGGCACGGCCACCACGGCGGCCGGTCCCGCGTCCACGGCGAACAGGCCCAGCGGCCCCGCCGCCGCGAGCGCCCGGCCGAGCGGCGGCGGCACCCGGGGCCCGTAGCGCCCCGCGAGCCGGCCCGCCGTGGCCCGACCGGGCGGCGCGCGGCCACGGGAATGCCACGGCCTGCTTGAACGTTCACGTACGCGGTCCGGGGAGATCCCCCGGGGCCGTACGACCCCGAAGAGAGCCGAAGACATGCGCGTCGAGATCTGGGGCGACATCGCCTGCCCCTGGTGTTACGTGGGCAAGGCCCGCTTCGAGAAGGCGCTGGCTGCCTTCCCGCACCGCGACGAGGTCGAGGTGGTGCACCGGTCCTTCGAGCTGGACCCGGGCCGCGCCAAGGACGACGTCCAGCCGGTGATCACCATGCTGACCAGGAAGTACGGCATGAGCGAGGCCCAGGCGCAGGCCGGCGAGGACAACCTCGGCGCCCAGGCCGCCGCCGAGGGCCTGGACTACCGCACCCGGGACCGCGACCACGGCAACACCTTCGACATGCACCGCCTGCTGCACTTCGCCAAGGAGCACGGCCGGCAGGACGCGCTGCTCCAGCTCCTGTACCGGGCCAACTTCGCCGAGGAGCGGTCCCTGTTCACCGAGGGCGCCGCGCGCCTGGTGGAGCTGGCCGCCGAGGCCGGACTCGACGCCGGGGCCGCCCGCGCCGTCCTCGCCGACCCGGACGCCTACGCCGACGAGGTCCGCGCCGACGAGCGCGAGGCCGCCGAGCTCGGAGCCACCGGCGTGCCGTTCTTCGTCCTCGACCGCAAGTACGGCGTCTCCGGCGCCCAGCCCGCCGAGGTCTTCACCCAGGCGCTGACCCAGGCCTGGGGCGAGCGCCCCCCGCTGCGGCTGGTCGGCCAGGGGGACGCCGACGCCTGCGGCCCGGACGGCTGCGCGGTTCCGCGGCACGACTGAGAAAGCGCAGGCCGGGGCCGTCGTATAAGCCTTCCTAGGGGACGGCACCCGGAAATTCGCGATGGACGGGGGGTTCCGGGGGACGCAGAGTGGTCCCATGCAGACCACGGAGACGTTCGACCGCCTAGTCCGCGCCGAGTTCCGGCCCCGGAGCACCTACCTCAACACCGCGAGCCACGGCCTGCTGCCGGCCCGTACCGTCGCCGCCCTGAACGAGGCGGCGCTGCTGCGGGCCGAGGGCCGGCCGCTGACCCCGCTGTACGAGGACGTGGAGGGGGGCGGGGGCCGGTTCGACCGGGTCGGCGGGGTTTTCGGAGCCCGGGGCGTGGGCAGTGTT
>NZ_JBVJOT010000024.1:0-80182 GCF_055583025.1 Streptomyces sp. NPDC104831 | reverse complement strand
AAACGGTGCGGCCCCTCCAGTGGCCAATCACCCCCCCCCCCCCCCCGCGTGCGAGGACCGGGACCCCCCCCCCCCCCCCCCCCCCCCCCCCCCCCGGGGTGCCGGAAACCCGGGTCGCGGCCGGTGCCTCCGTCGCCGCGCACACCGGGGTGATCGCCGCCGCGCTGCCCGAAGGCGCCGAAGTCCTCACCGCCGAGGGCGACTTCACCTCCGTGCTCAACCCGTTCCACGTCCGCGGCGACCTCAAGGTCCGGGCGGTCCCGCTGGAGCGGATCGCCGAGTCCGTCCGGCCGGGCACCGCGCTCGTCGCGGTCAGCGCCGTGCAGTCCGCCGACGGCCGGCTCGCCGACCTCTCCGCCCTGCGCGAGGCCGCCCGCGCCCACGGCGCCCGCACCTACGTCGACTTCTCCCAGGCCGCCGGCTGGCTGCCCGTCGACGCGGACGCCCACGACTTCACCGCGAGCGTCGCCTACAAGTGGCTGCTGGGCCCGCACGGCGCCGCCTTCCTCACCGTCCCCGAGGACTTCGGCGGGCTCACCCCGGTGCTCGCCGGCTGGGTCGCGGCCGAGCATCCGTGGGACAGCTGCTACGGCCCGGTCGCCGAACTCGCGCATTCGGCCCGGCGGTTCGACCTCCCCCACGCGCTGTTCACCTTCGCCGGACTGCGCCGCTCCCTGGAACTCGTCGAGGAACTGGGCGTGTCCGCGATCCACGCCCACGACACCGCGCTCGCCGACCGGTTCCGCGCGGGGCTCGCCCGCCTCGGCCACGAGCCGGTCCCGGCCCCCGGCTCGGCGATCGTCTCGGTGCCCCGGCTGGGCGTGCGGCAGCCGGAGCTGAGCGAGGCGGGCATCGAGGTCTCCGACCGCGCGGGCAACCTGCGCGCGGCCTTCCACCTCTACAACACGGCCGAGGACGTGGACCGCCTGCTGGAGGGGCTGTCCGGCTGAGACGCGACCGGGCCGGGACCCCCGTCCCGCGGGAGGTCCCGGCCCGGTGCCCGGGGGCGGCTACCGCACCGGCGTGAAGTCCCGGGCGCCGATGAACTCCGGCCGGCGCACCGGGGCCGCGAACGGCTCGACCGCCGTGTTCTCCACGCTGTTGAACACGATGAAGACGTTGCTGCGCGGGAACGGGGTGATGTTGTCGCCCGAGCCGTGCATGCAGTTGCAGTCGAACCAGGTCGCGGAGCCGGCCTTGCCGGTGAACAGGCGGATGCCGTACTCGCCCGCCAGCGCGGTCAGCGCCTCGTCGGACGGGGTGCCCGCGTCCTGCATCTGGAGGGACTTCTTGTAGTTGTCCTCCGGCGTGGCACCGGCGCAGCCGAGGAACGTCCGGTGCGAACCCGGCATGATCATCAGGCCGCCGTTGGTGTCGTGGTTCTCGGTCAGCGCGATCGAGACGGACACCGTGCGCATGTTCGGCAGGCCGTCCTCGGCGTGCCAGGTCTCGAAGTCCGAGTGCCAGTAGAAGCCGCTCGCGCCGAAGCCCGGCTTGACGTTGATCCGGGACTGGTGGACGTACACGTCCGAGCCGAGGATCTGGCGGGCGCGGCCCACCACCCGCGGGTCGCGCACCAGGTTCGCGAACACCTCGCTGATCCGGTGGACCTCGAAGACCGAGCGGATCTCCTTCGACTTCGGCTCCACGATGGAGCGCTCGTCGGCGCGGACCGCCGGGTCGGCGACCAGCCGGTCCAGCTCGCGCTTGTACATCCCGACCTCGTCCGGGCCGATCAGCTCGTCGACGGCGAGGAAGCCGTCGCGCTCGTACGCCTGGAGGTCGGCGGTCGTGATCGGGCCCGGGGTGTCCGGGGCGCCCCAGACGACGGGGTCCTGGCGGGGGACGGTCACCTCGGTGGTGCCGCGGGTCGGATAGAGGTCCCTCACGGTGGCGGTGGTCATGGTCCTCACACCTCCTCGTCCTCGGTGAGCAGGGGGTAGACGCCGTTCTCGTCGTGGTCCTCCCGGCCGGTGACCGGCGGGTTGAACACGCAGATGCAGTGGAAGTCCTCCTTGACGCGCAGCGTGTGCCGCTCGTGCCCGTCGAGGAGGTACATGGTGCCGGGCGTGATGGTGTACTTCTTCCCGGTCTCCTGGTCGGTGAGTTCGGCCTCGCCCCGGGTGCAGACGACGGCCTCGATGTGGTTGGCGTACCACATCGACGTCTCGGTCCCGGCGTAGAGAATCGTTTCGTGCAGGGAGAAGCCGACCCGCTCCCTGGCCAGGACGATCCGCTTGCTCTCCCAGGTGCCCGACGCCGCCTTCACATGGCGGTCGGTGCCCTCGATCTCCTTGAACGATCGGACGATCACGGTGGTGCTCTTCCTCCTTGCCCGGCCCGTGCCGGGCGGTCTCCAGGCGGTTGCCAGGGCGGTTGCTAGGCGGTTTCGCGGACGGAGCGGGCGAGGATGCTCAGGCCCTCGTCCAGCTCCTCGGGGGTCACGGTGAGCGCGGGCAGCAGCTTGACGACCTCGCCCTGCGGCCCGGACGTCTCGATCAGCAGCCCCAGTTCGAAGGCGCGCCGGGCGACCCGCGCGGCCCGGTCCTTCGCGTGGAACTCCAGTCCCCAGACGAGACCGCGCCCGCGGTACTCCTTGACGTCGGCGAGGTTCTCCTCGGTGATGGAGATCAGCGCCCGCTCGACCTGCTCACCGCGGGTGCGGGTCTGCTTCTCCATGGCCGAGCCGTCGGTCCAGTACGTCTCCAGGGCGGCGGTGGCGGTGACGAACGCCGGGTTGTTGCCGCGGAAGGTGCCGTTGTGCTCGCCCGGCTCCCAGACGTCCAGCTCCGGCCGGAACAGGCACAGCGACATCGGCAGGCCGTAGCCGCTGATCGACTTGGAGACGGTGACGATGTCCGGGGTGATGCCCGCCTCCTCGAACGAGAAGAAGGCGCCGGTGCGGCCGCAGCCCATCTGGATGTCGTCGACGATCAGCAGCATGTCCTGCCGCTCGCACAGTTCCTTCAGCGCGCGCAGCCACTCGGGCCGGGCGACGTTGATGCCGCCCTCGCCCTGGACGGTCTCCACGATCACCGCGGCGGGCTTGTCCAGTCCGGAGCCCTGGTCCTCGAGCAGCCGCTCGAACCACAGGAAGTCCGGGACCGTGCCGTCGAAGTAGTTGTCGAACGGCATCGGCGTGCCGTGCACCAGCGGGATGCCGGCGCCGGCCCGCTTGAAGGCGTTGCCGGTGACGGCGAGCGAGCCCAGCGACATGCCGTGGAAGGCGTTGGTGAACGACACGACCGCCTCGCGGCCCTTCACCTTCCGGGCCAGCTTCAGCGCGGACTCCACCGCGTTGGTGCCCGTCGGCCCCGGGAACATCACCTTGTACGGCAGGTCGCGCGGGCGCAGCACCAGGTCCTGGAAGGTGCGCAGGAAGGTCCGCTTGGCCGTGGTCGACATGTCCAGGCCGTGCGTGACGCCGTCGCGTTCCAGGTAGTCGAGCAGCGCCCGTTTCAGCACCGGGTTGTTGTGGCCGTAGTTGAGTGATCCGGCACCGGCGAAGAAGTCGAGGTAGGCGTGGCCGTCCTCGTCGTACATCCGGCTGCCCCGGGCCCGGTCGAAGACGGCCGGCCAGCCGCGGCAGTAGCTGCGTACCTCGGATTCGAGGGTCTCGAACACGCTCAGGTCGGGCTGGGTGATGGTCATGGTGAAACGCTCCTCACAGGGCGGTGGACTCGGTCAGCGGGCCGATGCGGTAGAGGACTTCGGGGTCGTGCGGGCCGTCGGGGAACAGGTCGGCGGAGAAGAGCACCTCGCGGCCGACCCGTGCGCCGTGCCGCTCGGCGAACGAGGTGAACAGCCGCTCGGAGGCGGTGTTGCCGGGGGTGATGGTGGTCTCCAGCCCGGTGATGCCGTGCTCGGCGGCGAGCCGTGCGACCAGCGCGTCCAGCAGCCGCCCGGCGATGCCGTGGCCCCGGTGCGCGGGGTCGACGGCCACCTGCCAGACGAGCAGGGTGCGGGGGCTGCCGGGCCGCAGGTAACCGGTGACGAAGCCGATCGGTTCCCCGCCTTCGCCACGGGCCACCACCGAGGTGCCGGCGAAGTCCCGGCACCACAGCAGATAGCTGTAGGAGGAGTTCAGGTCGAGGGTTTTCGAGTCCTTGGCGATACGCCAGAGCGCGGCCCCGTCATGCGGCGCCGGATGGTCGATGAGCAGGTCTGCGGGTGCGGCGGTCATGCGGCACGAATTTAGCGAGGCGAATTCGAAAATGCACGGGAGTCGACACGGGAGCCCTGTGACGAGAGGGTCTAATGTCCGTAATGTCACCAGGAAAATCGGTACAAAACGCCTTCTCTGTGGAACGTGTCACAGCCTGAAATGCCCGGGAAACCCGCCGGAAAAGTCCCCGGTTTAGCTTTGTGAAAAGCGGGCAGAAGAAAACGGGAAGCTATCTTCCCGAGAATTGGTGGGAATCGTGAAAATAAAAGGGAGTGGGTTTCGATAACGTCCGGGCATAAAAAAGTCCCCGGGAGCGGAGCACCCGGGGACCTCGGCCGGCGGTCAGCGCCAGGCGTCCTCCGCGGCCCGGCGGGCGGCGGCCGGATCGACCGGCACGCCGTGCTCCGCGAGCGCCGCGCCCAGTGCCGCCAGCGAGCCCTGCACCGCGCCCGGCGTCGCGTCCCGGCCGTAGTGGTTGACCCGGATCATCTCCTTGGCCAGCGCCCCGCCCCCGGCCGCCAGCGGCAGCGCGGGATCGCTTCGCAGGGCCCGCGCCACCAGGTCCGACGCCGCCACGCCGGCGGGCGCCCGCAGCGTCGTGGCGACCGGTGCCGCGTCCCGCTCCTCGTGCACGTACGGCTCCAGGCCCCCGCCCAGCGCCACGGCGCCGGCCCGCGCGGCCCGCGCCGCGCGCCGGTGCCGCGCCATCACCGTCTCGAGCCCCTCCGCCTCGATCCGCTCCACGCACGCCTGGAGCGCCAGCATCTCCAGCTGGGCCGGCGCGTGCGGCAGCACCCTGCGCCCGGCGTCGGTCCAGCGCTCCTTCCAGTCCAGCAGGGACAGGTAGGAACGGCGCGGCGCGTTCGGGTTGGCGGCCATCCGGGCCCACGCCCGCTCGCTCACCGAGATCGCCGACACGCCCGCCGGGCCGCCCATCGCCTTCTGCGCCCCGATCACGCACAGGTCCACGCCCCACGCGTCCGGCAGCACCGGCTCCGCGCCCACGGAGGCCACCGCGTCCAGGTAGAAGAGGGCGCCCTGCTCCCGCACCGCCTCGCCGATCTCCGCGACCGGGTTGGTGTTGCCGGTCGCCGCCTCGGCGTGCACCAGCGACACGAAGTCGATCTCCGGGTGCTCGGCGAACGCCTCCCGGATCTGCCCGGCGGTCACCGCCGTGTGGAAGGGGACGGAGAGGTCGTGCACGGTGGCACCCGCGTCGCGCAGCCAGTTCCCGAAGGTCTGCCCGTACGGGCCCGTGATCACGTTCAGGGCCACCGTGCCCGGGCCGGCCGCCGCGCGGATCGCGCCCTCCAGGGGCAGCAGTGCCTCGCCCTGGGTGATCAGGACGTCCTGCCGGGTGTCCAGCAGCCGGGCCACGCCGTCCTCGATGGCGGCGAAGCGCTCGGCACTCAGCGGGGGCAGGTCGAGGAAGGGATGGATCACGGCGTGCTCTCTCTTCATGCGCGGAGGTCGATTCTCCCGATCTTAGGCGCAGCCCCTCCGTTACCATGGGTTTGATTTGAGGGGCTCAAACTTTTCCTTATAATCGGAACCCATTGTTCCCCTACCGGGAGATTCCCCCCATGACAACGCTCCTCGGACGCCGGACCCGCGCTCTGGCAGCCATCACCGTGACGGCCGGGCTCGCGCTCGTGGCCGGCTGCTCCTCGGACGACGGCGGGGGGAGCGGCAAGACCACCGTCAAGGGCGTCCACCTGGCCAAGGCCGGCCACCTGACCACCTGCACCCACCTTCCGTACCCGCCGTTCCAGTCGGAGGTCGACGGCAAGGTGCAGGGCTTCGACGTCGCCCTGATCGACCTCGTCGCCAAGGACCTCGGCGTCGAGCAGAAGATCCTCGACACGCCCTTCGAGAACTTCAAGACCGGCGCCTTCCTGAACTCCGGGGAGTGCGACCTGGCCGCCGCCGGCATGACCATCACCGACGAGCGCAAGAAGAACGTCGACTTCTCCGACCCGTACTTCGAGGCCACCCAGGCCGTCCTCGTCGACAAGGACAGCGGGCTCGCCTCGCTCGCCGACGTCAAGGCCAAGGGCGAGAAGCTCGGCGCCCAGGCGCAGACCACGGGCGAGGACTACGTGAAGGGCAAGGGCTACGACCCGATCTCCTTCGAGTCCTCCGACGCCGTCCTCAACGGCCTGCGCACCGGCCAGGTCAAGGCCGTCGTCATCGACTACCCGGTCGTCCAGGGCTGGCTGAAGGACAAGGCCAACGCGGACAAGTTCAAGGT
Source organism: Streptomyces sp. NPDC104831 (assembly GCF_055583025.1). Classification (NCBI taxonomy): domain Bacteria; kingdom Bacillati; phylum Actinomycetota; class Actinomycetes; order Kitasatosporales; family Streptomycetaceae; genus Streptomyces; species Streptomyces sp. NPDC104831. The sequence continues at coordinate 73,766 of NZ_JBVJOT010000024.1, read as the reverse complement.
CGTCGACAACCTCAAGACCGGCGAGCAGTACGGCTTCACCGTGAAGAAGGGCAACACGGCGCTGCGCGACGCCATCGACAAGGCGCTGAAGCAGGCCAAGGCCGACGGCACCTACAAGAAGATCTACGAGAAGTGGATCGGCCCGTACGAGGCCTCCGTCGCCTCTCCCGCCGCCTCATGACCGACGCGGACACACCCCTCCAGCCGAAGAAGAAGGGACTGACCCGGCGGCAGAAGCGCACCCTGTCGCGGGGCGCGCAGTACGCCGTCTTCGCCGCGGCCGTGATCGCCTTCGCGGCCTCGGCCGACTGGGGCCGGCTGAAGAACCAGTTCGCCCAGGCCGACATCGCGCGGCAGATGTTCCCGGACGTCATCACGCTGGCGCTGAAGAACACCGTGCTGTACACGCTGTCCGGCTTCGTCGTCGGGCTGGTCCTCGGCATGGTCATCGCGCTGATGCGGCTGTCCTCCGTGGGTCCCTACCGCTGGCTGGCCGGCGTCTACATCGAGATCTTCCGCGGCCTGCCCGCCCTGCTGATCTTCATCTTCGTCGGCGTGGCCGTCCCGCTCGCGTTCCCGGGCACGGAGATCCCCGGCGGCACCTACGGCAAGGTCGCCCTCGCGCTCGGCCTGGTCTCGGCCGCGTACATGGCCGAGACGATCCGCGCCGGCATCCAGGCCGTGCCCAAGGGGCAGATGGAGGCGGCCCGTTCGCTCGGCTTCTCGCCGGCGAAGGCCATGGTCTCGATCATCGTGCCGCAGGCGTTCCGGATCATCCTGCCGCCGCTCACCAACGAACTCGTCCTGCTGTTCAAGGACTCCTCGCTGGTGCTGTTCCTCGGTGTCACCCTGGAGGAACGCGAGCTGTCCAAGTTCGGCCGGGACCTGGCCAGCACGACCGCCAACTCCACGCCGATCCTGGTCGCCGGCCTGTGCTACCTGCTGGTCACCATCCCGCTCAGCTTCGTCGTCCGCCGCATGGAGACCAAGGCCCAGGAGGCGATCCGATGAGCCGCCCGGAGATCGAGGTCCGCGGGCTGCACAAGTCCTTCGGCGACAACGAGGTGCTGCGCGGCATCGACCTGGAGATCGGCCAGGGCGAGGTCGTCTGCGTCATCGGTCCCTCCGGCTCCGGCAAGTCGACGCTGCTGCGCTGCGTGAACCTGCTGGAGGAGCCCACCAAGGGCCAGGTGTTCGTCGGCGACACCGAGGTGACCGACCCCGACGTCGACATCGACGCCGTACGCCGCCGCATCGGCATGGTCTTCCAGCAGTTCAACCTCTTCCCGCACCTGAGCGTCACCGGGAACCTCACGCTGCCCCAGCGCCGGGTCCTCGGGCGGGACAAGGCGACCGCCGCGCGGATCGCCGCCGAGAACCTGGCCCGGGTCGGCCTCGCCGAGAAGGCGGACGCCTACCCGTCCTCCCTCTCCGGCGGCCAGCAGCAGCGCGTCGCCATCGCCCGCGCGCTCGCCATGGGCCCCGAGGTGATGCTCTTCGACGAGCCGACCTCCGCGCTCGACCCCGAGCTGGTCGGCGACGTCCTCGCCGTCATGCGCATGCTCGCCCGGGAGGGCATGACGATGATGGTCGTCACCCACGAGATGACCTTCGCCCGCGAGGTCGCCGACCGGGTCGTCTTCATGGACGGCGGAGTGATCGTCGAGGACGGCAGCCCGGACCAGGTCATCGGAGATCCGCGGCACGAACGCACCCGGCACTTCCTGTCCCGGCTGCTGGACCCGGCGATGGCCGAGGTGGAGGAGGAGATCTCCGACCAGGTGGGCGGGTCCGAGCCGTAGGCCGTTAGGGTGCGGTGCATGAGCGATGGCGCTGTGCTGCACGTGAAGGGGCGCGTCCTGGCCGGTCCGGACGACGTCCGGGACGAGCTGTGGGTGGTCGGGGGCCGGATCTCCTACGACCGCCCGGCCGGTGCCCGGGACGTCAGGACCGTCACCGGCTGGGCCCTGCCCGGCCTGGTCGACGCGCACTGCCACGTGGGCCTGGACGCGCACGGTCCCGTCGACGCCGAGACCGCCGAGAAGCAGGCGCTCACCGACCGGGACGCGGGCACCCTGCTGCTCCGGGACGCCGGCTCGCCCTCCGACACCCGCTGGATCGACGACCGCGCCGACCTGCCGAAGATCATCCGGGCGGGCCGGCACATCGCCCGCACCCGCCGCTACATCCGCAACTACGCCTGGGAGATCGAGCCGGACGACCTCGTCGCCTATGTCGCCCGGGAGGCCCGGCGCGGCGACGGCTGGGTCAAACTGGTCGGCGACTGGATCGACCGCGACCTCGGCGACCTCGCGCCCTGCTGGCCCCGCGAGGCGGTGACGGCGGCCATCGCCGAGGCCCACCGGCTCGGCGCCCGCGTCACCGCGCACTGCTTCGCCGAGAGCTCGCTGCGCGACCTGGTCGAGGCGGGCATCGACTGCATCGAGCACGCCACCGGGCTGAGCGAGGACCTGATCCCGCTGTTCGCCGAGCGGGGCGTCGCCATCGTGCCCACCCTCGTCAACATCGCCACCTTCCCGCAGCTCGCGGAGGGCGGCGAGCGGAAGTTCCCCCGCTGGTCCGCCCACATGCGCCGGCTGCACGAGCGGCGCTACGACACCGTGCGCGGCGCCTACGACGCCGGCATCCCGGTCTACGTCGGCACGGACGCCGGCGGCTCGCTGGCCCACGGCCTGGTCGCCGACGAGGTCGCCGAGCTGGTCGCCGCCGGCATCCCGCCCGTCGAGGCCCTGTCGGCGACGGCCTGGGGCGCCCGCGCCTGGCTCGGCCGGCCCGGACTGGAGGAGGGCGCCCCCGCCGACCTGGTGGTGTACGAGACCGATCCCCGGGCCGACGTACGGGTGCTGGCGGCGCCGCGCCGGGTGGTGCTGAACGGGCGGGTCATCGAGTAGGCGCACCCCGATTCGAATCGCCGTGCGGGGTATTCACGTTCGGGTGAAGTGACTCCGGAACGCTGACCGTTCACCCACACCGGGGACAAGGTTGACGGGTCCCAAGCACTTCCTTCTGGGGGGCCCACCGCCTTGAACAGCACCATCTTCCGCATGCCCGCACGCCGTCCGCTCGCCCTCGCGGCGGCCGTCGTCCTCACCGCGGCGCCCGTGATCCTGGGCGCGGGCACCGCGCACGCGGCCGACGGCCACGGCCGTGCCTCCGCCGTCGTGCTGCGCACCGCGCTCGACGTGTCCCTGCTCGACAAGACCGTGAACCTCCCGCTCGCGGTCTCCCTCGACGAGGTCCGGGCACCGCGCAGCGCGGACCGCACCGCGCTGTCCGCCCGGCTCGACGGCGTCGACGGCGGCAAACCGTTCACCGTGCTCGGCGCGGACGTCGCCGAGTCGAAGGCCACGGTCACCGCCCGGCGCGCCGAGGGCTCGGTGCGCGTCGCCCACGCCCGGCTGCACGTCCCCGGGCTGCCGCTGCTGTCCCTGATCGAGGCCGACGCGGTCACCGCGAAGGCCACCTGCGCGGCCGGCGAGGCGCCCACCGCCGCCGCGAACGTCCTCGGCACCGTCACCGTCCTCGGCAAGCGCGTCACCCTGACCGCCGGCGCCCCCGTCGAGGTGAAGGTGCCCGGCGTCGGCGAGGTCCGCCTCGGCCTGTCCCGGCACACCACGACGACCCGGACGGCCGCCGCGACCGCCCTGGGACTGGAGGTCTCCGTCAACCCCCTGAACCTCAACGTCGCCGAGGTCGAGGGCACGCTCACCCTGGCCGAGGCCACCTGCGAGTCCCCGGGGACCCCGCCCACCGGCAGGCCGGTCCCGAGCCACGACCCGGCCGCCGGCCCCCGCCCCCAGGGCGCCCCGTCGGAAGCCGGCCTCGCGGAGACCGGCGGCAGCCCGGCCACCCCCTACGTCGCGGGCGGCGCCCTCGCGCTGCTGCTGGCGGGCGGGGGAGCGCTGACGCTGGCCCGGCGCAGGAGGCGCTGACGCCGGCCCGGCGCGGGCGGCGCCGACCGCCCCGGCCGCTTGTCGTCCGGTGGCGGTTCAGGGTCACCCGCGAGACGCTGGACCCCGTTCCCGCCGGCCGGCGACGAGACGGCGCGGAACCTCGAAGGACCCGGCCGGCACCCGAGGCCGAGGGCGGTCTCGTGACCGTCCCCCTCAGCCCGGCGAGCCCTCCCGGCCGCCGCCGGCCAGTGCGGCCGACAGCGCCTCCAGGAACCCGTTCACCGTCGCCCGGTCCCGTACGGCGAGCCGCACCCAGTCCTCCCCGAGCCCGGGGAACGTGTCCCCGCGCCGCACCGCGTAGCCGAGGTCCCGCAGCCGTCGCCGTACCCCGGCCGCCCCCGGCATCCGCACCAGCACGAACGGCCCCTGCGCGGGCTCCGCCACCCGTACACCCCGGGAGGCGTACGAGCGCAGCCCGGCCACCAGGTGCGCCCGGTCCGCCGCGATGCGGTGCGCCGCGTGCCCCGCCTCGGCCAGCGCCCGCGGCGTCACGCACGCCCGCGCGGCCGCCAGCGCCGGCGTCGACACCGGCCACAGGGGCTGGGCCCGCTCCAGTTCGGCGATGATCTCCGGGGGAGCCAGGACGTAGCCGATGCGCAGACCGGCCAGGCCCCAGGTCTTGGTCAGGCTGCGCAGCACGACGAGTCCGGGCACGTCCGTGCGGCCGGCCAGTGCCTCGTGCTCGCCGGGCACCGCGTCCATGAACGCCTCGTCCACCACCAGCGTCCGGCCGGGGCGCGCGAGCCGCGTGACCGCCCCGGCCGGATGCAGGACCGACGTCGGGTTGGTGGGGTTGCCGATCACCACCAGGTCGGCGTCCGCGGGGACGGCCGCCGGGTCCAGCCGGAACCCGTCCCGCTCGCGCAGCAGCACCCGGTCCACCCGGTGCCCCGCGTCCCGCAGTGCCGCCTCCGGCTCCGTGAACTGCGGATGCACGACCACCGGCCGGCGCACCTCCAGCGCGCGGGCCAGCAGCACGAACGCCTCCGCGGCCCCCGCCGTCAGCAGCACCCGCTCCACCGGCAGCCCGTGCCGCTCCGCCACCGCCGCCCGCGCGGCCCGCCCGTCCGGGTAGGCCGCGAGGGAGGACAGCGAGCCGGCGATCTCCTCGCGCAGCCACGGCGGGGGCGTGTCCGCGCGGACGTTGACGGCGAGGTCCACCAACGCGGCCCCGCCGTCCCGGACCTCGGCGTCCCCGTGGTGCCGCAGATCGTGCGCGCAACCGCCGCTCGGCTCAGTGCGCATGGCTGTGCGAGTGGCCCCCGTGGTGGTGGTGCCCGTGCCCGTGGTGGTGGCCGTCGTCGTCCGGGTGGAAGTGCGGCTGCTGCGGCAGCCCCACCTTGTCCTCGAACCCCGGCAGCGCGATCCGGTACACGCACGAGTCGCAGTTCATCCGCAGATCGCCCTTCACGGCCTCCTCGTACCGCTCCATCACCAGGTCCAGCAGCTCCGGCTCGGGCCCGATGACATCGGCCGACCGCACGTCCAGCCCGGGGTGCGCGGCGGCCCATTCCTCGGTCTGCCGCCGCACCCGGTCCGGCAGGATGCCGGTGAACAGGAAGTACGGCAGGACGACGATCCGCCGCGCGCCCAGCGCCGCGCACCGCTCCAGGCCGCTCGGCACGTCCGGCGCGGCCAGCGACACGAACGCCGTCTCCACCCCGGCGTACCCCCGGCCCTCCCACAGCAGCCGCGCCGCCTTGGACACCTCGGCGTTCGCGTCGGGGTCGGTGGAGCCGCGCCCCACCAGGAGCACCGTCACGTCCGCGCGGTCGGCGCCGTCCAGCACCTCCTCCAGCCGCCGCTCCAGCACGTTCAGCAGCGCCGGGTGCGGGCCCAGCGGGCGGCCGTACGTGTACGAGATGCCCGGGTGCCGCTCCTTCTCGCGGGCCAGCGCGGCCGGGATGTCGCCCTTGGCGTGCCCGGCGGACACCAGCATCAGCGGCACCGCGGCGAACCGGCGCACCCCCTGCCCCACCAGTTCGGCGACGGCCTCGCCGAGCGGCGGCGGGGACAGTTCGATGAAGCCGCCCGCGACGGGCAGCCCGGGGTGGCGGCGTCCCAGTTCCCGGACGAAGTCGCGGAACGCCTCGGCACCGGCGTCGTCACGGGTGCCGTGTCCGGCGATGAGCAGGGCGGGCGGGGTGGTCACGGGGTCTCCTCGGAGTATGGGACGGGGTGGTACAGCAGGGCGTTGAGCGCGGCGGACGCGACCGCCGAGCCGCCCTTCTCGGACACGTTGCTCACGGCCGGCAGTCCGCTCTCGCGCAACGCGGCCTTGGACTCGACCGCGCCGACGAAGCCGACCGGCAGCCCGATGACGAGCGCCGGGGCGGCGTCCAGGGTCAGCAGTTCCTCCAGCGCGGTCGGCGCGTTGCCGATCACCCAGAGGGCACCGGGACCGACCTGCTCGTACGCGAGCCGGATCGCGTGCGCCGACCGGGTCAGCCCCGGCCCGGCCACGGCGTCCCGCAGCCGGCAGACGGTCCGGCGCCGGGTGATCCCGGCGGCCACCATCTCGACGTCCACGACCACCGGCGCCCCGGCGTGCAGCGCGGCGTGCGCCCGCACCAGGTCGTCCTCGGCCATGACGAGGTCGGTCGCGTACTGGAGGTCGGCGGCGGAGTGGACGACCCGCTCCACCACCGCCCGGGTCAGCGGCGGGAAGTGCGAGGTGTCCAGGCGGGCGCGCAGCCGCCGGTAGGACTCCTCCTCGATCGGGTGGACGACGCGGTTCACTTCGGCTCCTCCTGCCAGCGGTAGCCGCGCGGGGTCACCATGCGGCCCGCGATGATCCGGGTGGCCGTGTTGCCGACGGTGACGACCGTCATCATGTCGACGGTCGCCGGATCCAGCGCGGCCAGCGTGGTGACCCGGCTCGACTCGTCCGGCCGGGACGCGTTGCGCACGACACCGACGGGCGTCGCCGGCTCCCGGTGCGCGGCGAGGATCGCCAGCGCCTTGGGCAGCTGCCAGTCCCGGCCGCGGGAGCGCGGGTTGTAGAAGGTGACGACGAGGTCCGCCTCGGCCGCCGCGCCCACCCGCCGCTCGATGACTTCCCACGGCGTGTGCAGGTCGGACAGGCTGATGGACACGTGGTCGTGGCCCAGCGGCGCGCCCAGGATCGCCCCGGCGGCCAGCGCCGCCGTCACCCCGGGCACCCCGACCACGTCGATGTCGTCCGACGCCTCCGCGAGCGCCGGGGAGGCCATGGCGTACACGCCCGCGTCCCCGCTGCCGATCAGCGCCACCGCGTGCCCCTCGCGGGCCCGGGCGACCGCCGTGCGCGCCCGCTCCTCCTCCGCGCCGAGCCCCGACTCCAGCACCCGGGTGCCGGGCCGCAGCAGATCGCGGATCTGGTCCACGTACTGGTCGAGCCCGACCAGCACGGACGCCCGCCGCAGCTCGGCCGCCGCGCGCGGGGTGAGCAGGTCCCGGGCGCCGGGCCCGAGCCCGACCACCGCGAGCCGCCCGCGCGCCGGCCGCCGTACCACCGCACAGGTCGCCGTCGCGGGCCGCGCGTCCGACTTCCGCTTGGGCACGAGGAGTTCACCGCCGCGCAGCAGGGCGGCGGCCTCCGCCACCGACGGCGTGCCGACCGCGGCGAGCGGGGCGGCGGACGGGTTCGGCACCTCCACCCGCGCCAACTCCTCGGCGGAGTACGTCACCAGGGGCACCCCGAAGCGCTCGGCGGCGGCCACGATGCCCGGCTCCCCGGCCTTGGCGTCCACGGTGGCCAGCTCGGCGACCGAGCTCGGCGAGAGCCCCGCCTCCCGCAGCGCCCCCTCGACCAGGGCGACGACCTCCCCGGCCGGCGCGCCCTTCGAGGCCCCGACCCCGACCACCAGCGACGGCGGACGCAGCAGCACCTCCCGCTCGCCCGGTACGACGTCCCGGTCGGTGACCCGGATCGTGTACGCCCCCTCGGACGCGAGGGGCAGCGGCGGCAACGGCCACGCCACCTCCGCCGCCAGCGCGACCGGCTCCCCGTCCAGCAGCGCCCGGGACACCGCCGCCACCGCACCCTCGTACGGCAGCCCCAGCGTGTCCAGACCCGGCAGCCCGACGGCGTCCGTCGCGGTCGTCACCACCGGCTCCGCGCCCAGCAACGCGCCCACCTCGCGGGCCAGTCCGTTGGCGCCGCCGCCGTGCCCGCCGAGCAGCGACACCGCGAACCGGCCGCCCTCGTCCACGCACACCACACCCGGGTCGGCCGCCTTGCCGGCCAGCAGCGGCGCCAGCAGCCGCACCACCGCGCCCGTCGCCAGGAAGCACACCAGCTGCTCGCACTCGGCGAACGCGGCCCGCACCGCCTCCTTGACGGGACCCTCGTACACCCGCGTGCGGTCCGGCCAGGCCGCGGCCAGCCGGTCCCGCGCCGCCGCCCCCGCCGCGGTGGCGGAAATCAGGCCGATCACTGGTCAACTCCTTCACTAGACACCGGGGTTCTCACGCCCCACAGCAAAAACACCGGGTTGGTGGCCGCCAGCCGGGTCACGTCCCCCGGCAGCGGCGCGAGACGCGAGGACTGCAACAGCACCCCGTCGCAGGCGAACCCGGCCCCGGTCAGCGCCGCGCGCGCCGCGGGCACCCGGTCCAGCGCGGCCATCGCGACGACGACCGTCCGCCGCGCCCGTCGCGCGCACGCGGCGACCACGTCCGGCAGTTCCCGGCCCCCGCCGCCGACGAACACCGCGTCCGGATCGTCCGCCAGTCCCGCCAGCGCCCCGGGCGCGGCACCGTGCACCACGTCCACCCGCACGCCGTGGGCGCGCGCGTTGGCCCGGATCCGCCCGGCCCCGTCGGCCGCCTTCTCCACGGCGACGACCGCCGCGCCGAGCCGCGCGCACTCCACCGCGACCGACCCCGACCCGGCGCCCACGTCCCACACCAGGTCGCCCAGGCGCGGCCCCAGCCGGGCCAGCGCCAGCGCCCGCACCTCGAACTTGGTGATCATCGAGTCCCGGTGCGCGAACGCGTCCTCCTCCAGCGCCCACCGGTCCGGGGCCCCCGGCACCCCCGCGACCGTCCGCACCGCGCCGAGCGCACGCGCCTCGTCCAGGCACAGCACCACGCTCACCGCCGTACCCCAGTCCCGGGCCGCCGCCTCGGCCGCCGTCACCCGCTCCACGCGCTCGCGCCCCGGGTCGCCGAGGGCGCTCGCCACGACCAGCACCCGGTCCCCGGGCAGCGCCGCGCCCAGCTCGGCCGGCCCGGCCCCCGGACCGGTCAGCACCGCCACCTTCGGCCGTGCCCGGCACACGTTCACCGCCGTCCGCAGCTCCCGGCCGTGCGCGCTCACCACGACCGCGTCGTCCCAGGGCAGCCCGATCCGGGCGAACGCCGTCGCCACCGAGGACACCCCCGGCCGCACGTCCAGCAGCCCGGCCCCGAACCGCTCCGCCAGCGCCCGCACGATCCCGAAGAACCCCGGGTCCCCGGAGGCCAGCACCACGACCGGCAGTTCCTCGCCGACGTACTCCGCGACGGTGTCCAGCGCGGGCGCCAGCGGCCCGAGCACCACCCGGCGGGCGCCCTCGGGCAGCCCCGCGGCGTCCAGGTGCCGCCGCCCGCCGACCACCAGCGCGGCCCCGGCGAGCACGTCCGGGGGAACCGGCGCCCCGGTCCCCGTGCCGACGACCGTGATCAACTCTTCGCCCTCTGCTCCCGCAGGGCCCGCCGCGCCTCGGGGTCCGCCTTGCGGTAGCCGTGGAAGTGCCCCGGGTGGTACAGGTGCGAGCGGGTGCCGTGCGCGTCCAGCGCCGGACCGACCAGGAACAGCGTGTGCTTCCAGAGCCGGTGCTCCTTGACCGTCTCCTCCAGCGTGCCGATCGTGCACTTGACGACCAGCTCCTCCGGCCAGGTCGCCTGGTAGGCGATCACCACCGGGGTGGACGTGGGGTAGCCGCCCTCCAGCAGCTCCCGCACCAGCTGCCCGCTGCGCGCCGCCGACAGGAAGACGGCCATGGTGGTGCCGTGCCGGGCGAACTCGCGCACCTCCTCGCCGGGCGGCATCGGCGTCTTGCCGCCGCCCAGCCGGGTCAGCACGACGGACTGCGCGACCTCCGGGATCGTCAGCTCCCGCTGCGCGAGCGCGGCCACCGCCGAGAACGAGGACACGCCGGGCACGACCTCGGTCGCGATGCCGATCTCCCGGCAGCGGTCCAGCTGCTCCTGCGTGCCGCCCCACAGCGCCGGGTCGCCGGAGTGGATCCGGGCCACCCTCAGCCCCTCCTCGAACGCACGTCGGTACACCGCGACGACGTCCTCCAGCGACATGGCCGCCGAGTCCAGGATCTCGGCGCCCTCGCGCGCGTGGTCCAGGACCTCCGCCTGGACCAGGCTCGCGGCCCAGATCACGACGTCGGCCTCGGCGATGGCCCGCGCGGCACGGAACGTCAGCAGATCGGCGGCGCCGGGGCCGGCACCGACGAAGGTCACCTTGCCGGTGGTGGCATCGGCCATGGGAATCGGTCCTCTCCTACGAGTACTGCGGTGATTGCCGTCGGACGTGCGGGAACACGGGTGGATCCGATAGCAAGGGCGTATGGCGGTCTTCGTCGCGCTCGGCGCGTTCCTGATGACGCTGGCCGGCGGCTGGACGGCACAGCGCGTGACCGACCGCCGCCATCTCGTGCTGGGCCTGGCCGGCGGGCTGATGCTCGGCGTGGTCGGCCTCGACCTGCTGCCCGAGGCGCTGAGGGCGGCGGACGGCGAGATCCACGGCGTCCCGGCCGCGCTGCTGCTGTTCGTGGCCGGCTTCCTCCTCGCCCATCTGGTGGAACGCCTGCTGGCGGCCCGCAGCGCCGCGCACGGGGGCGTCGAGCACGCGGGCGCCGCGCACGGAGGTGTGGAACACCACCACCGCAGCCCCGAGGTGGGACTGACCGCGGCGGCGGCGATGGTGGGGCACAGCCTGATGGACGGCGTGGCGATCGGCGCGTCCTTCCAGGTGGGAGGAGGCATGGGCACCGCGGTCGCGCTCGCCGTCATCGCCCACGACTTCGCGGACGGCTTCAACACCTTCACCCTCACCCGCCTGTACGGCAACGCCCGCCGCAAGGCCCTCGCCATGCTCTTCGCGGACGCGGTCGCACCCGTCGCCGGGGCCGCCGCGTCCTCGTTCCTCACCATCCCGGAGGATGTCCTCGGCGGCTATCTCGGCCTGTTCGGCGGCGCCCTGCTCTACCTCGCCGCCGCCGAGATCCTCCCCGAGGCCCACCACGAGCACCCCGCCCGCTCCACCCTGCTGTGCACGGTCGCGGGCGTCGCGTTCATCTGGCTGGTGGTGGGCGTGACCGGATGACCCGGACGGTCTCACAGCTTCCCGCCCCGGCCGCCGTCCCGCCGCGGGGGCGCGATCAGCGTCGACAGATACGGCAGCGGGGACCCGTCCAGCTCGGCGGCCGGCCGCACCGACTCCTCCGGCAGCCCGAGCGCCGACCCCCACACGGCGTCCGCGAGCCGCCCGGTCCGCGCCAGCGCCTCGGCGACCTCGGCGGCCTGCCGGCCGAACTTGTACGCCACCACCGTGCCCGGCCCGGCCAGCGCCTCCTTCAGCACCGCCGCGCCGGCCGTCACCGGCACCAGGGTCAGCGGCTCGGTGCCCTCCGTCAGCACTGCCCCGGACCGCGCCGCGAGATCCTGCATCGCGGTGATCCCGGGCACCGTCTCCACGGCCACCCCGGGCACCAGCTCCACGATGGTCTGCGCCAGATAGGTGAACGTCGAGTACACGTTCGGGTCGCCGATGGTGGCGAACGCGACGGACGCGTGCGCCCGGAGCAGCTCCGCGACCCGCTGCCCGGCCGCGTCCCAGGCAGCCTCCCGGCGCCCCCGGTCGGTCCGCTCGTTCAGCGCGAACACCACCCGCACGATCTTCTCCGCGGACACGTAGTGCGCCACGGTCGCCTCGGCCCGGCCCCGCTCCCCGGTGTCCATGACGGGTACGACGACGACGTCGGCCTCCCGCAGCGCGTTGACCCCCTTGACGGTCACCAGCTCCGGGTCACCGGGGCCGACCCCGACTCCGACCAGCCTGCTGCTCATGACGTCCGGCACCTCTCCACGAACCGACGGGCCACACCGGGCGCGGACGCCCAGTGCGTGTGCAGATAACTCGCGTGCACGCCCTGCTGTACGAAACCCTCGACCCGCCGGACCGGGGCCGTGACCCCCCAGGCGGGGGCGGCACCGGCGCCCGGCTCCACGACCGTGCGGTGGAACTCGTGCCCCCGCATCCGCGTCCCGGCCGCGGCCAGCGCGCTGTCGCCGACGGCCACGGCGTCCCGGTAGCCGAGGGTCAGCCGCTCACTCATGCGCGCGGTGGCGTCCAGCACACCGCACATGGGCTTCCCGTCCAGCTCGCGGCACAGGTAGAGCAGCCCGGCGCACTCGGCGGCCACGGGGGCGCCGGAGCGCGCGAGCCGGGCCACGGCCTCGCGCAGCGGCTCGTTGGCGGACAGCTCGGCGGCGTACACCTCGGGGAAACCACCGCCGATGACCAGACCGGCGGTACCTTCCGGGAGCCGCTCGTCCCGGAGCGGATCGAACGTGACGACCTCGGCCCCGGCCGCGGTGAGCAGCTCGGCGTGCTCGGCGTAGGAGAAGGTGAAGGCGGGGCCGCCGGCCACGGCGACCACCGCGCGCCCCTCCGCCGCGCCGACGGGGGCTTCCCAGGGGGCGTCCGGCAGCGGTCCCGCACCGCTCGCGAGCCGCGACAGGGCGTCGAGATCACATCCCCGCTCGACCTGCGCGGCCATCGCCGCGACCGCCTCCAGCGCCGCGGACCGCCGCTCCGCGACCGGCACCAGCCCCAGGTGCCGGGACGGGGTGTCCACCTGCGGAACCCGCCGCAGCACACCCAGGACCGGCACCCCGGCCGCATCCAGTGCCTCCCGCAGCAGCGCCTCGTGCCGGTCGGAACCCACCTTGTTCAGGATCACGCCCCCGACGCGCACCCGGGGGTCCCAGGAGGCGAACCCGTGCACCAGCGCCGCCACCGACCGCGACTGCGAGGACGCGTCGACCACCAGCACCACCGGCGCCCGCAGCAGCCTGGCCACGTGCGCGGTGGACGCCAGCTCGCCCTGCCCGGCCGCGCCGTCGTACAGCCCCATCACGCCCTCGACCACGGCCAGGTCGCACCCCCGCGCCCCGTGCAGGAACAGCGGGGCGATCAGCTCCGGTCCGCACAGGTACGCGTCCAGGTTGCGCCCCGTGCGCCCGGTCGCCAGGGCGTGGTACCCCGGGTCGATGTAGTCCGGCCCGACCTTGTGCGGGGACACGGCGAGCCCCCGCGCGGCGAACGCGGCCATCAGCCCCGTGGCGACGGTGGTCTTGCCGCTGCCCGAGGAGGGCGCGGCGACGACCAGCCGCGGCACCGACGATGTCACCACTCGATGCCCTTCTGGCCCTTCTGCCCCACGTCCATGGGGTGCTTGACCTTGGACATGTCGGTGACGAGATCGGCGAAGTCCACCAGCCTTCCCGGCGCGTTCCGCCCGGTGATCACCACGTGCTGGGTGCCGGGCCGGTCGCGCAGCACCTCGATCACCTCGTCGGTGTCCACCCAGCCCCAGTGCATCGGGTACGCGAACTCGTCCAGCACGTACAGCCGGTACGTCTCGGCGGCCAGGTCCCGCTTGACCTGCTCCCAGCCCTCCCGGGCCTTCTCCTCGTTGGTCGCGTTGTCACCCTGGAGGTCCCGCTGGACCCACGACCAGCCCTCGCCCATCTTGTGCCAGGCGACCGTGCCGCCCTCACCGGAGGCGCCGAGCACGCGCAGCGCGTTCTCCTCGCCGACCTTCCACTTCGCCGACTTGACGAACTGGAACACCCCGATGGGCCACCCCTGGTTCCAGGCGCGCAGCGCGAGCCCGAACGCGGCGGTGGACTTGCCCTTGCCGACTCCCGTGTGCACGACGACCAGCGGCCGGTTGCGCCGCTGGCGGGTCGTCAGTCCGTCGTCCGGCACGACACTCGGCTGTCCCTGCGGCATTACGCGGCCCTCCTGCCCTGAATTCCCTTCACGAGCCCGGCGATCGAGTCCGCCCGCAGCTCGTCCAGCGTCACCGCCGTACCGCCCAGCTCACCCGCGAGCCGTCCCGCGAGCCCCAGCCGTACCGGCCCCGACTCGCAGTCCACGACCACCGAGGCGACCTGCTCGACCGCCAGCAGCCGTGCCGCCCGCTCCGCCAGCGCCACCGGCTCCGGACCCCCCGTGGCCCGCCCGTCGGTCACCACGACCGCCAGCGGCCGCCGCGCCGGGTCCCGCAGCCGCTCCACCCGCAGCACCTCGTGCGCCTTCAGCAGGCCGGCGGCGAGCGGCGTGCGCCCCCCGGTCGGCAGCGACTCCAGCCGCGCGGCGGCGGCGTCCACGGAGGACGTCGGCGGCAGCGCGACCTCGGCCGCCGACCCCCGGAAGGTCACCAGCCCCACCTTGTCCCGCCGCTGGTAGGCGTCCAGCAGCAGCGACAGCACGGCACCCTTCACGGCGCTCATCCGCTGCCGCGCGGCCATCGACCCGGAGGCGTCCACGACGAACAGCACGAGGTTTCCCTCCCGCCCCTCGCGCGTCGCCTGCCGAAGGTCGTCCCGGCGCACGACCAGCCCGGGCCCCGACCGCCCCCGTGCCCGCTGGTGCGGCGCGGCGGCCTGCACGGTGGCCGCCAGGTGCAGCTTGGTGAGCGTGCCCCGGGGCCGGCGGGCCCCGGTGGTCCGGCCGTGCTCGGTCCGCGCCCGGGACCGCCGCCCGGCGGCGCCCTCCCCGATGCCGGGGACGGTCAGCGCCCTGGTGCGGAAGGGCTCGGCGGCCCGCGCGGCCGGCTGCTCGCCGGCGCCGGACGCCTGCGGCTGCCCGTCCGCACCGGCTTCCGGCCGCGCGGCCTCGCCCCCGTCGCCCTGCGGGGGGCCGTCCGGCGCCGGCTGCCCGCCGCCACCGGGGCCGTCGGGGCCGTCGGGGTCGGGCTCGTCGTCGCCGTCGTCCCCGGAGTACTGCTCCAGCGTCTCGTCCAGCTTGTCCTCGTCCAGGCCCGGCGCGTCGAACGGGTTGCGCCGCCGCCGGTGCGGCAGCGCCAGCAGCGCGGCCTGCCGCACGTCCTCGGCGAGGACGTCGGTCCGCCCGGCCCACGCGGCCAGGGCGGTCGCGGTCCGCGCCATCACGATGTCGGCACGCATGCCGTCCACCTCGAACGCGGCACAGGTCGCCGCGATCTGCCGCAACGCGCCGTCCCCCAGCCGCACCCGCGGCAGCAACTCCCGCGCCGCGGCGATCCGCTGCCGCACGGCGGCTTCGTCCCGCGCCCACGTGGCGGCGAAGGCGGCCGGATCGTCGTCGTAGGCGAGCCGGCGCCGCACGACCTCCACCCGCTGGTCCGGCTCCCGCGAGGCGGCGACCTCCACGGTGAGCCCGAACCGGTCCAGCAGCTGCGGCCGCAGCTCGCCCTCCTCCGGGTTCATGGTGCCGACGAGCAGGAACTTCGCGGCATGCCGCACGGACACACCCTCGCGCTCCACGTACGAGGCGCCCATCGCCGCCGCGTCCAGCAGCAGGTCGACCAGGTGGTCGTGCAGCAGGTTCACCTCGTCGACGTAGAGGATGCCCCGGTGGGCGTCGGCCAGCAGCCCCGGCTCGAACGCCTTCACGCCCTCCGCGAGCGCCCGCTCGATGTCCAGCGCGCCGACCAGCCGGTCCTCGGAGGCGCCGACGGGCAGCTCGACCATCCGCGCGGGCCGCTCGGTCCCGCCCCCGGCCTCGTGCGGCCCGTCCGGGCAGTCCGGGTCCGGGGCGGCCGGATCACAGGAGAACCGGCACCCGGGGACCACGGCCACCGCCGGCAGCAGCGCGGAGAGCGCCCGCACGGCCGTCGACTTGGCGGTGCCCTTCTCGCCGCGCACCAGCACACCGCCGACCGCCGGGGACACGGCGTTCAGCAGCAGCGCGAGCCGCAGATCGTCCTGGCCGACAACGGCCGTAAAGGGAAAGGGGGTTGTCACTGGTCGCCCTCCAGGTCGCCTTCGAGCTCCAGGTAGGTGGCGCGCAGCCGCTCCAGCGTGTCCGCGTCCGGCTCGGCCCACAGGCCCCGGTCCGCCGCCTCCAGCAGCCGCTCGGTGATGCCGCGCAGCGCCCACGGGTTGGACTTCTTCATGAAGTCCCGGTTCTCCGGGTCGAAGACGTACTCCGCGCTGAGCTTCTCGTACATCCAGTCGTCGACCACGCCCGCCGTGGCGTCGTAGCCGAACAGGTAGTCCACGGTCGCCGCCATCTCGAAGGCGCCCTTGTAGCCGTGCCGGCGCATGGCCGCCATCCACCGGGGATTGACCACCCGCGCGCGGAAGACCCGGTGCGTCTCCTCGCCCAGCGTCCGGGTCCTCACCTGGTCCGGCACGGCCGAATCACCCACGTACGCCTCGGGGTTGGCGCCCGTCAGGTGCCGGACCATGGCGACCATGCCGCCGTGGTACTGGAAGTAGTCGTCGGCGTCGACGAGGTCGTGCTCACGCGTGTCGACGTTCTTCGCCGCCACCGCGATCCGCCTGAACGCCGTCTCCATGTCCCCGCGTGCCGCCCGGCCGTCGAGACCGCGGCCGTAGGCGTAGCCGCCCCAGACGGCGTACACCTCGGCCAGGTCCGCGTCGCTGCGCCAGTTGCGGGCGTCGATCAGCGGCAGCAGGCCGGCGCCGTAGGCACCCGGCTTGGAGCCGAAGACGCGGGCCGTGGCGCGGCGCCGGTCGCCGTGTTCGGCGGTGTCCTCGTCCACGTGCGCCCGCACGTAGTTGGATTCGGCCGGCTCCGCCAGCTCCGCCACCGCCCGGACCGCGTCGTCGATCAGCCCGACCACGTGCGGGAAGGCGTCCCGGAAGAACCCGGAGATGCGGACCGTGACGTCGATGCGGGGGCGCCCCAGCTCCGTGAGGGGGATCACCTCGAAGCCGGTCACCCGGCGCGAGGCCTCGTCCCACACCGGGCGGCAGCCCAGCAGCGCCAGGATCTCGGCGATGTCGTCGCCCTGGGTGCGCATCGCGGAGGTGCCCCACACCGTGAGGCCCACGGACTTCGGGTACTCGCCGGTGTCGCTCAGGTACCGCTGCACCAGCGAGTCCGCCAGCGACTGCCCGACCTCCCAGCTCAGCCGGGACGGGATGGCCTTCGGGTCGACCGAGTAGAAGTTGCGGCCCGTCGGCAGGACGTTCACCAGGCCGCGCGTCGGCGACCCGGACGGGCCCGCCGGGACGTAACCGCCGTCCAGGGCCCGCAGGATGTGCCCGATCTCGTCGGTGGTCCGCGCCAGCCGCGGTACGACCTCGTCGCACGCGAACTCCAGCACGGCGACCGCCTCGGGCGTCTCGGCACCGAGCACGCCCCGCAGGAGGGCCGGGACCTCCGCACGGTCCCACGCCCGGGCCTCCATGCCCTCCGCGATCCGCCGGCACAGCTGCTCCAGCAGGTCGACGGCGTCGGCGGCGGACCGGGCCGGGCCCTCCACCAGGTCCGTCAACTCCACCGGCACCTTCACCGGGGCACCCGGCTCGGCCAGCAACTCCTTCTCCACCAGACCGAAGTGGGCCGCCAGCGAGGCCCGCAGCCCGGGCAGGGCGTCGGCCCGCCCGCCCCACACCTGCGAGGCGCGCAGCACGGCCAGCACGAGGTTCACGCGCGGTTCGCCGACCGGGCCGCCGCCCAGGATGTGCAGGCCGTCGCGGATCTGCACGTCCTTGATCTCGCACAGATAGCCGTCGATGTGCATGACGAACTCGTCGAACGCGTCGTCGTCGGGCTGCTCGTCCACGTGCAGGTCGTGGTGCAGCTCCGCCGCCTTGACCAGCGTCCAGATCTGCGCGCGCACGGCCGGGGCCTTCGCCGGGTCCAGGTCGCTCACCAGCGCGTACTCGTCGAGGAGCTGCTCCAGCTTGGCCAGGTCGCCGTAGGTGTCGGCGCGGGCCATCGGCGGCACCAGGTGGTCGACCACGGTGGCGTGCCCGCGCCGCTTGGCCTGGGTGCCCTCGCCGGGGTCGTTGACGATGAACGGGTAGATCAGCGGCAGTTCGCCGAGGACGGCGTCCGGGGCGCAGCCGCGCGACAGCCCGAGGCCCTTGCCCGGCAGCCACTCCATCGTGCCGTGCTTGCCCATGTGCACGATCGCGTCGGCGCCGAAGCCGTTCTCCAGCCAGCGGTAGGCCGCCATGTAGTGGTGGGAGGGCGGCATGTCGGGGTCGTGGTAGATCGCGATCGGGTTCTCCCCGAAGCCGCGCGGCGGCTGGATCATGACGACGACGTTCCCGTACCGGAGGCAGGCCAGCACGATGTCGTCGCCGTCCACGTAGAGGCTGCCCGGCGGCTCGCCCCACGCCTCGGTCATGGCGTCCCGCAGCTCCGGGTCGAGCGTGCCGAACCACGCCCGGTAGTCGGCCAGCGGCACCCGCGCGGGCGCGGCGGCCAGCTGTTCCTCGGTGAGCCATTCCACGTCGTGGCCGCCGGCCTCGATGAGCCGGTGGATCAGCTCGTCGCCGCCGTCCGGGTATTCGGTCAGCGAGTATCCGGCGTCCCGGAGCGCGTCGAGCACCCGGACGGCCGACACGGGGGTGTCCAGGCCGACCGCGTTGCCGACGCGGGAGTGCTTGGTCGGGTAGGCGGTGAAGACGAGCGCGATCTTCTTCTCGGCGTTCGGCTTGTGCCTCAGCCGGGCGTGCCGGACGGCGATGCCGGCGACCCGGGCGGCCCGCTCGGGGTCGGCGGTGTACACCGGGACGTCGTCGGGGCCCTGCTCCTTGAAGGAGAACGGGACGGTGATCAGCCGGCCGTCGAACTCGGGGATGGCGACCTGCATCGCCGCGTCCATGGGGGACAGGGCCGCGTCGGACTCCTCCCACGCGGCGCGCGAGGAGGTGAGGCACAGCCCTTGCAGCACGGGGACATCCAGGTCGGCGAGCGCGCCGATGTCCCACGCCTCGTCGTCGCCGCCCGCCGACGCCTGGGAGGCGTGCGTGCCGCCGGCCGCGAGCACGGTGGCCACCAGCGCGTCGGCCCGCCCCAGCAGTTCGTACAGCGCGGCGTCCGCGCCGCGCAGCGAACCGCAGTACACCGGCAGGGCGTTGGCGCCGGCCGCCTCGATCGCCTCGCACAGGGTGTCCACGAAGGCGGTGTTGCCGCTCAGTTCGTGCGCCCGGTAGAACAGCACGCCCACGGTCGGGCGGCCGTCCCGGACGGCGTAGGCGCCGTGCACGCCGAACTCGGGCATGCGGTGCGGCTCCGCGAAGCCCTCGCCGGTCAGCAGCACGGTGTCCGACAGGAACCGGGACAGCTCCAGCAGGTTCGCGGGGCCGCCCTCGACGAGGTACTTCAGCGCCTCCGCGACCACGCCGGCGGGCACCGAGGACTCGGCCATCAGCTCGGCGTCCGGTACGGCCTCGCCGCCCAGCAGGACGGTGGGGATGCCGGACGCCTTCAACACGGCCAGCCCGTCCTCCCAGGCCCGCTTGCCGCCCAGCAGCCGTACGACGGCGAGGTCCGCGCCCTCGATCAGGGCCGGCAGTTCCCCGGCGACGTCGACCCGGGTGGGGTTGCCGATGCGGTAGCCGGCGCCCGAGGCCCGGGCCGCCAGCAGATCCGTGTCGGCGGTCGACAACAACAACACTGTGCTCATGCGGGCGCTCCCGGTGGGATGAAGGGCAGTCCTGGCGGCGCGCCGGACTCGATGAGCCGCCACAGCGCGTCCGTGTCCGCGTGCTGTTCGATGAGGTCGCCGAGCCGGTCGAGCTGCTCCTCGCGCAGCGCGGCGAAGGAGGTGTCCGGCGCGGGCACGAAGCGGCGGCCCGCGGCGGCGGCCACCTCGCGCAGGAAGGCCCGCCGGAAGCCGTCCGACTCCAGCGAGCCGTGCCAGTGGGTGCCCCAGGTCTGGCCGGCGCGGCAGCCGTCGAGGAAGGGTCGGCCGCCTTCGACCGTGGCCACTCCGTGGTGGATCTCGTAACCGTCGACCCGCTCGCCGAGGGCCTCTCCGCTGGGCCGGGTGAGGGTCTTCTCGCGGGCGAAGCGCACGCGCACGGGCAGGATCCCGAGGCCGTCGACGTGGCCCTGGCGGCTCTCGACCTCGTCCTCGATGTGCGTGCCGAGGATCTGGAAGCCGCCGCAGACGCCGAGGATCGGGCGGTGTTCGGCGGCCCGGCGCACGAGGGCGTCCGCCAGCCCGCGTTCCCGCAGCCACCCCAGCGCCCGTACGGTGCCGCGGGTGCCGGGGATCACCACGAGGTCGGCGTCGGCCAGTTCCTCCGGCCGGTCCACGAACCGCACGACGACGCCCGGTTCGGCGGCCAGCGCGTCCACGTCGGTGAAGTTGGACATCAGCGGGATCGCGCACACGGCGACCCGGAGCACGTCGGCGCCGACCGGGGGAGTGACGGCGGACTCCCGCACGGTGCCCCGCAGCGAGACCCGCAGTCCGTCCTCCTCGTCGATGCCGAGTCCGTGCCGGAAGGGCAGCACGCCGTAGGTCCGCCGCCCGGTGAGGCCGTGGAGCATCTCCAGGCCGGGTTCCAGCAGGCCGACGTCGCCGCGGAACTTGTTCACGAGGAAGCCGGCGACGAGTTCCTGGTCCTCGGGCGCGAGCAGGGCGACGGTGCCGAAGAAGGACGCGAAGACGCCCCCGCGGTCGATGTCGCCGACCACCAGCACCGGCAGCCGCGCACCGCGCGCGATGCCCATGTTGACGATGTCGGTCCGGCGCAGGTTGATCTCGGCCGGGCTGCCCGCCCCCTCGCAGATCACCGCGTCATACGTGCCCCGCAGTTCGGCCAGGCAGTCCAGCACCGTGCCCAGCAGCCGCTGCTGGCGCCCGCCGTGGTAGCCGCGCGCGCTCAGCTCGCCCACCGGCTTGCCGAGCAGCACGACCTGGCTGCTCTGCTCGCCGCCGGGCTTGAGCAGCACCGGGTTCATCAGCGCGGTCGGCTCGATCCGGCAGGCCTGGGCCTGCATGGCCTGGGCCCGGCCGATCTCCGCGCCCTCCCGGGTCACGAACGAGTTCAGGGACATGTTCTGCGCCTTGAACGGCGCGACCTTCACGCCCTGGCGGACCAGCCACCGGCAGATCCCGGCCGTCACGACGCTCTTGCCGGCGTCCGAGGTGGTGCCGGCCACGAGGAGGCCACCGTTCACTTCCCACGTCCTTTCAGGAGTGCGCGCGCGGCGAGTGTGGTGCCGAGGGCGAGCAGGCCGACGCGGCGGGAGAGCCGTACGGCCCGGTCGATGTCGGCGACCTCGACCGGCCGTCCGGTGCCGCCGTTGAGTACGGGCCGGTGCTCGACCCGGCCGCCGTAGGAGAGCGTCCCGCCCAGGCGTACGCCGAGGGCACCCGCGAAGGCGGCCTCCACGGGACCGGCGTTGGGGCTCGGGTGCCTGCCCGCGTCGGCCCTCCAGGCGCGCAGGGCGCCGCGCGGGTCGGGTCCGGCGGCGGCGGCGAGGGCGGCGGTCAGCCGGGCCCCCGGCCAGCCGGCGACGTCGTCGAGGCGGGCGGAGGCCCAGCCGTAGCGGCGGTGGCGGGGCGACTTGTGGCCCACCATGGCGTCCAGCGTGTTGACGGCCCGGAACCCGAGCAGACCCGGCACCCCGGCGACCGCTCCCCACACCAGGGCGCCGACCACGGCGTCGGAGGTGTTCTCGGCGACCGACTCGACCACGGCCCGGGCCATCCCGTCGGCGTCCAGCGCCTGCGGGTCCCGGCCGCACAGGTGGGGCAGCCGGGCGCGGGCGGCCTCGATGTCCCCCGCCGCCAGGGCGCGTTCGACGGCGCGGGCCTCGCGGCCGAGCGAGGTGCCGCCGACGACGGCCCAGGTGGCGGCGGCGGTCAGCGCGACGGAGGCGGTACGGGAGGGGCGTGCGGCGCGTGCGGCCAGCGCCCCGAGTGCGACGGCGCCACCGGCGCACACGGCGGTGTGCAGGGCGCCCCAGCCGCGGTGGTCGTGCCACAAGGCGCCTTCCACGGCCGTGGCCGCGCGGCCGAACGCGGCGACCGGGTGCCCGCGGCGGGGATCGCCGAGGAGCAGGTCGCCGAGGACGCCGGCGGCGGCGCCGTACGCGTAAGTGCGATCGGCACCCATCGGCTCAGCCGGCCGTGGGCACAGGGGTGTTCCCGGTACGGGTCCTACGGCAGCCGAGCATGGCGATTCGTGTCCTCACTCAGGGTGTCCACGCCCTGGTTCGACGGATTCCGGCGGCGAGAGTTCCTGGCTCCCGGGGAGTTCTTCCCCGGTGACAGTGGCGGGACCGCGCCGGATTCGCACCGGCTTCCTCTTCTGCCGCCGTACATGGCCTGGGCAGTCCACCACGTGCCCGGAAGGGCCGTCAACTTGCCTTTGACCTGGGATGCCCGAGTGTGCTGAGGCCCACATCGCGGGCCGCCGGGCGGGCCTGACGGGAACCGCCCCGGCATGCGTCCGCCCCGCCGGGTCCGGCGGGGCGGGCCGGTCGGCGGGGCGGTGCGGGGATCGGGGGGCGGGCGGTCAGCCCTTGCCCACGATCAGGTAGATGCCGTAGGCCACGGCCGCCGCGCAGGCCGCGAAGCAGACGTAGGCGCCGGTGACGGCGAGCGCGGCGGAGCCGCCCCGGGCCGCGGCCCGCTCGCGGCGGGACAGGCCGTTGATGCCGAGGGTGAACAGGGCCACCAGGCCCACCGTGAACACGACGCTGGTGCCGAGAACGGAGCCGAGGGCCGCCCAGTCGATCGTCATGGGGATGCTTCCTTCGAGTAACCGTGCGGGCGGGGTCAGACCGTGGCGGCCGGCGGGGCGGCGGCGGGCGCCGGCTCGGTGGCCGGGGCGGGGATCGTGGCCGTCAGGCCGGCGGTCGCCAGGCCGGCGGTCGTCAGTTCCCCGGCGGCCGGGGCCGTCAGGTCGCCGGCGATCTGGCCGGCGGGCGGCGGGGTCACCGCGGCGATGGCGGCGGTGACGACACCGGCCGGCTCGCCGGTCTCCTCGACCACGTTGGTGTGGTCGACGACCTCGCGGCGGGAGATCTTCCAGATCGCGGCGCTCGCGGCGACCAGGAAGACGGCGACGGCGGCGGTGCCCCAGTCACCCAGGTCGGTGACGGACTCGGCGCCCGCGCCGACCAGCGCGGCGGCCGGCAGGGTGAGCACCCAGGCGACGGCCATGCGGGTCGCGGTGGACCAGCGGACCACGCCGCCCTTGCGGCCGAGGCCCGCGCCCATCACCGAGCCGGAGACGACATGGGTGGTGGACAGGGAGAAGCCGAGGTGGGAGGAGGCCAGGATGGCGGTCGCGGCGCCGGTCTGGGCGGCGAAGCCCTGGCGCGGCTCCAGGTTGGTCAGGCCCTTGCCCATGGTGCGGATGATGCGCCAGCCGCCGATGTAGGTGCCGAGCGCGATGGCCAGGCCGGCGGAGAGGATGACCCAGGTGGGAGGGTTGGAGCCGGGGGCGAGGGAGCCGCCCGCGATCAGGGCCAGGGTGATGATGCCCATCGTCTTCTGGGCGTCGTTCGTGCCGTGCGCGAGGGAGACCAGGCCCGCGGAGGCGATCTGGCCGGCCCGGTAGCCCTTGCGGCCGGCCTCGGTCCCGGCGGTGCCGCCGACGCCGTAGGAGAGCCGGGTGGCCAGGAACGAGGCGAGGCCCGCCACGACCGGCGCCGCGACGGCCGGCAGCAGCACCTTGGTGACCAGGACGCCGCCGTGGACGGCGTCGAAGCCGGCGGAGGCGACGGTGGCGCCGACCAGGCCGCCCATCAGGGCGTGCGAGGAACTGGAGGGCAGGCCCACCAGCCAGGTCAGCAGGTTCCAGAGGATCGCGCCGACCAGGGCGGCGAAGATGACCTCGGGACGGATGCCGGTCTCGTCGACGAGACCCTTGGAGATCGTGTTCGCGACCTCCACGGAGAGGAAGGCGCCCGCAAGATTGAGGGCGGCGGACATGGTCACCGCGATCTTGGGCTTCAGGGCGCCTGTGGAGATGGTGGTGGCCATCGCGTTCGCGGTGTCGTGGAAACCGTTCGTGAAATCGAACGCGAGAGCGGTTACCACCACAATCGCGAGGATCAGCGAGAAGCTTTCCATTTACCCAGGCAATCGTTCGAGGTCATTGGCTGGATGAACGTAGGCAACCTGAGTGAACGGAAGATGAACTGAGACGGGCGCAGTGGTGTCGGTAACGCCATGCCGACGTCGCGTTCCACGCCGCCGGGCCGGGCGCCCCTTGGCTACCGGGTCCTCGCGAAGATCCGCAACCGGTCCAGGGTGCCGTTGAAGAGATCCTGGTCACCCGGCAGCGCGCCCTTCACGCGGTGCTGCCAGAAGGTCCAGTACCGCCAGCCGCCGGGCAGCGCCCCCGGCCGCGCCGTGCCGTACCGGGCGATCCACAGCGGGTGGTCCTTGGAGAACGCGCGGCTGTTGCCGGTGCACAGCTTCCACCACTGGGTCGTGGTGTAGATCACCGGGCGGCGGCCCGTCCGGCGCCGGGTCTCGTCGCTGAACGAACGGATCCAGCCGACCATGCCCTTCTTGCTCAGCCCGTAGCACTTGCGCCGCGCGTTGTACGGGTTGTACTCGATGTCGAGCGCCGGCGGCAGCGTCCAGCCGTCCGCCCGCCAGCCGCCGCCGTGCCGCACGAAGTACGCGGCCTGCTTGGCGCCGGAGGACCGGTCCGGGAGCGCGAAGTGGTACGCGCCCCGGATCAGCCCCGCCTTGCGGGCGCCGGAGTACTGCCCGGCGAAGTAGGGGTTGCGGTAGCCCGTGGACTCGGTCGCCTTGACGAAGACGAACCGGGCGCCCTTCTTCCGGGCGGCCGGCCAGTCCACGGGCCCCTGGTGGGACGACACGTCGTGGCCCTTGGGCGGCTTGGCCGCGGCGGTCGCGGGGCCGGTGAGGGCGAGGACCGCCGCCACGGCCGCGGCGAGGACGCTCGCGCGGCGACGGGCAAGGGTGGGTACACGGGCCATGCGACTCCCCCGGGGGATGGCGGTCGGCGGGCGCGCCGGGCCTCGGGGCGGCGGCGGCCGTGGGGTGGGCAGGAAGCAGTCATTCAAGGTCCGCCGATCACGAAAGTGAGGGCGATTTCAGGCGTTTCACACCCAATTCCGCCCGTTCGGCCTCACGGCCCCCGGCCCGGAACCACCGGTCCGTCCGCTCCCCGCCCCGCCCCGCCGGCTGGCAGGATCACCGCATGGCTGAACCGCGACGGAACGTGGAAGACGGGCGACGGGACGAACGGCGGGACGGGGAACCGGCCGCGCGCCGGGCCGGCCGGGGGAGCGGGACGCCGGCCGGGGACGGGGGCGCACGCCGGGGCGCGGGGGAGGGGCGGGCCGAACCGGGCGCCGCGGCGCCGGAGGGCGGACAGGTCGGCGATACGGCGCCGGAGGCGGGGCGGAGCGCACCGGGCGGTGGGGCCGCCGGGGTGGAGGGGGCCGCGCCGGTCGGTGGGGCGGCCGAGGCGGGGGAGGCCGCGTGGGGCGGTGGGGCGGCCGGGGTGGGGCAGGACGTGGCGCTGCTCTGGGAGGAGGTGGTCGCCACGGCGCGGCGGACCGTCGCCGACGGACTGGTGGTCGGCACCTCCGGCAACGTCTCCGCCCGCCTCGGCGACCTCGTGCTGGTCACCCCCTCGGGCGTGCCCTACGACCGGCTCACCCCGGCCGACCTCACCGGCGTCGACCTCACCGGCCGCCAGGTGCTCGGCCGCCTCGTGCCGACCAGCGAGCTGCCCATGCACCTCGCCGTCTACCGCACCACCGACGCCCGCGCGGTCGTCCACACCCACGCCGTGCACGCCACCGCGGTCTCCACGCTCGTCCCCGAGCTGCCGCTGGTCCACTACATGGCCGCGGCCCTCGGCGGCCCCGTACGGGTCGCCCCCTACGCCGCCTACGGCACCGACGAGCTGGCCGGGAACATGCTCCGCGCCCTCGCCGGCCGCTCCGGCTGCCTGCTGCAGAACCACGGCACGGTCACCCACGGCGCCACCCTCGACCAGGCCTACGACCGCACCGCCCAGCTGGAGTGGATGTGCCGCCTGTGGCTGACGGCGTCGGCGGTGCCGGGCCTGAGCCCGTCCCTGCTGACCAAGGCACAACTCGCGGAGGTCGGGGAACGCTTGAAGGGGTACGGCCAACGGAGGTGATCCCCTTGCCGAGCGGCAACCCGTCCCGCGCCCCGCGGACCCCGCCGGTCCCGCGCGCTCCGCTCCACCAGGCCCCGCCGCCCCGTCCCCCCGCGGTCGAGCGGGTCCGCCCGGCTCCGGCCGCTCCCGTGCGGGCCGCGCTCGCCGGTCTCGGCCGCGTCGCGCGGGCCGGCCTCCGCCGGGCCCGGCCGTCCGCGTCGTCCGCGTCGTCCGCGTCCACCGCCCTGCGCCGCGCCCTGCCGGGCCGGCCGGCCCCGGTGCTCCCGCGGACCTCGTCCCGCCCGTCACCCCTCCCACGGCCCTCACCCCGCCCCGCGGTTCGGCTGGCCGCCGTCCGCCCTCCCCGTGACACTGGAGCCGTGCGTACCGTCACCGCGACCGCCAGTGCGGTCACCGCCGTCCTGGCCGCCGGCACGGCCTCCGTGGTCGCCGGCCGGCTCGCCAGCGACGCCGCGCTGAAGGCGTCCGCGGGCCGTCCGCTGCCCACCGAGCCCCGGCTCACCGTGCACGGCACGGCCGCCGGCCGGATCACCCTCACCCGCGACCTGGCCGCCCTGCGCCCCGGCGTCTACGGCCTCGCCGGCGACGGCTCGCACGCGGTCGTCGGCCCCGTCCTGGAGGGCACCCCGCACGCCGCCGACACCGTCGTACGGCGCCTGGAACGCGTCACCCACGGCACCCTCGCGCCCGGCGACGCGGCCTGGCTCACCCCCAACCTGTACGTCGGCAACCCCCGCACCGCCCTCGGCCTGGACCACGCCGACGTCGACGTGCCCGGCGAACTCGGCACCCTGCCCGCCTGGTTCGTCCCCGGCGCCCGGGACACCTGGGTGATCGCCGTGCACGGCCTCGGCACCACCCGGGAGCACGCCCTGAACGTCATGGGCTTCCTGCACGCCCGCCGGCTGCCCGTCCTCGCCCTCGCCTACCGCGGCGACCCCGGCGCCCCCCGCCCGCCGGACCGGCTGAACCACCTCGGCGAGACGGAGTGGCGGGACGTCGAGGCGGCGATCCGGTACGCCGTGGGCCGGGGCGCCCGCCGGGTCGTCCTCCTCGGCTGGTCCACCGGCGCCACCATGGCCCTGCGCGCCGCCGAGCACTCCGCGGTCCGCGACCGCGTCGCCGGGCTCGTCCTCGACTCCCCGGTGCTCGACTGGCAGGCCACGCTGCGCGCGCTGGCCCGCGCCCGCCACGTCCCGGAGCCGCTGCTGCCGCTCGCGGTGCGGGCCGCGCAGGGCCGGGCCGGACTGCGTACCGACGGGCTCGCCGGGGCCGCCGTCCCCGGCCGGCTCCAGGTCCCCGCCCTGCTCGTGCACGGCCCGGGCGACCGGGTCGCCCCCTGGGAGCACTCCCGCCGGCTCGCCCGGCGCCTGCCCGGCCTCGTCACCCTGCACACCGTCCCGGACGCCCCGCAC
Organism: Streptomyces sp. NPDC104831; assembly: GCF_055583025.1. Taxonomy (NCBI): domain Bacteria; kingdom Bacillati; phylum Actinomycetota; class Actinomycetes; order Kitasatosporales; family Streptomycetaceae; genus Streptomyces; species Streptomyces sp. NPDC104831. Next base: position 46,261 of record NZ_JBVJOT010000024.1, on the reverse strand, counting down.
GCGGCGATGTGGAACGCGGACCCCGAGGAGTACGAGGAACGGCTGCGCCGGTTCCTCACCCCGCTGCTGTGACACCCCGGCGCCGGGCCCGCCGGCGCCGGTGGCGGACATTCCGCTTACGGCCGTGGCACCGGTCCGGCCACGGCCGTACGACTGGCTCGATCCCGCCCGTCCGCCGCGTCCCGCGCCCCGTGCGTTGGCCAGTCCCGTCGCCCGCCGTGACATTCCGTTTGGGTTTTCGGACCGTCAACCGGAAGACTGCACCCGTGACGTCCCGTATCCCGCGCGACTCCAGGCTCCGACTCGTCCGACCTCGACCCCTGGCCGCCGCCCCCAGAGCTGTGAACCAGCGGCGCCCCCGCCGCGCCGCGCCCCGGCCGCCCGAGGGCACGCCCGCCCCCGCCGAACTGGCCGGAATGGCCCGTGCCGGTCTGGCCGGCGCGGTCCGCGTCGCCCGCTGGGCCGACGCCGCCCTCGGCCCCGGCCGGGACGGCGCCACCGCCGACGGCAAGGCCACCCTCTCCGACGCCACCGCCGAACGCGCCGCCGCCGACCTCGGCCTGAACACCGCTCAGGTCCGCGCCGACTGGGACACCGCCCGCCTCGCCGGACTCGTCGAGGTGCACGGCGACCGCGCCCGCCCCGGCTGGCGGCTGCGCGCCTGGGACCGCGACGACAGCGCCGTGCTGCGCGGCTGGGTCGCCCTCTTCGACGCCTGGTCGCTGGCCTCCCCCGAGCCCGAGGGGTACGAGCCGGCCGCCGTCGCCGAGGTCGTCTCGGCCATGCCCCAGGTGCTCTCCTTCCTCCAGCTGTCCGCCGGCCCGGTCCCGGTCGAGCAGCTGCTCGACCTGCTCCAGCAGCGGGTCACCGAGCTGCGCACCGAACGCTGCGAGGTCGCCTACGAGCCCGGCACCGGACGGCCCGCCGGATCCCCCGCCCCGGCCCAGGCCACCCCCGCCGACGCCCCGCTCGCCCCGCTGCTCGACTGGGCGCTGCGGGCCCTCGCCGCGGTCGGCGCCCTCACCTACGGCGGCGGCCAGGCCACCCTCACCCCGCTGGGCAGCTGGGCGGTGTGGGTCAAGCTGGAGCAGATCTGCGTGGCCGCGCAGAGCCCCGCCGGCAACATCGAGCAGTCCGCCGAGGACATGCTGCGCGGCTGCGCCCAGCTGCGCCCCAACGCGGCCCGCGCCGAGTACCGCGCCTGGCTCGCCGCCCGCCCCGTCGGCGGCGCCGTCACCGAGCTGATCGCCGCCGCCCGCGGCGACGACGCGCTGCTGCGCGGGCTGGCCTTCGAGGCGCTGCGCGTCGTCGGCGCGCCCGCCGAGCCCGACGTGCGGGCCGTGGTGGACGAGCCGGCCCTGCGGCCGTACGCCCTGCTGTGGCTCGCCGAGCACGACGGCGTCGACCCGGAGGACGCCCACGAGGTGCTCACGCGCGAGGAGGCCACCTGGCTGTGGGTGGACACCGCCGCGGCCGTCGCCGACCACGGCGAGGCGCCGATGCTGGTCCGGCACCTGGAGTCCGCGGTGCAGCCCACGGTGCCCCAGCTGCTCGACGAGGTCCGCGCCGTGGGCCATCCGCGCACCGTCCAGGTGCTGGTCGCGCTCGCCGCGGCGCACCCCGACCCGGCGCTGGCCAAGGCCGTGCGCCGGGCCGCGTTCCAGGTGCACACCGGGGGATGAGGCGGGCCGGGGCGGCTCAGGCCCCGGTCTCCGGGGCGTACGTCCCGAAGCTCCAGACGTTTCCCCCGGCGTCCCGGGCAAGGTACTCCCGGGCGCCGTAGTCCTGGTCCGCCGGGGGCATCAGGATCTCCACGCCGTGCGCCACGGCCCGCTCGTGGTGGGCGTCCACGTCGTCCACCACGACGTACACCCCGCAGGGCCCCGCGTCCTTCAAGGCGGTGTCGAGCGGGCCGCCGCGGCCCTTGGAACCGATCATCACCACGCCGCCGGCCTGGGCCAGCTCGGCGTGCAGGACCGTGCCGTCCGCCTTCTCGTACACCGACAGCTCGGTGAAGCCGAGGCCCTCGGTGAGCTGCCTGATCGCCGCCTTCGCGTCCGCGTACAGCAGCGTGGGGCAGACGCCCGGCCGCCCGCCGCCCGTGCCCGTCATGCCGACCACTCCTTCGCCTACCGGTTCCGTCGTCCCCCGGCGGCCCTCGCACCGCACGCGTCTTCGCTTCCCACCGCACACAACACCCGAAACCGCCACATCCCCACCGGCCATCACCCGACCGGGCGACTTTCCCCGCCCACCCCGTCCCGCCACCCCGGCGCACCCGCCCCCGGTCACTAGGCTGCGCCCTCAGCCACGCCCAGGGGACAGCGAAGGGGGAAAAGGTGCCCGCCCCACCCCACCACCCGGCCCCGCCGTTCCCCCGCACCCGCACCCGCCCCCGTGGCGCGTGCCTGTGCCGGATGCTCGGGGTGGTGGCGGGACTCTGCCTTCTCGTCGTGCTCCACCAGGCGCGGCCGCCGGCCTACGGAGACCGGCTCGTAGGGTCCGCGCAGGGGGAGCGGACCTGGGTGCCCCGGGTGCGGGGAGCCGTCGTGGCCGGGTACGACACCCGCACCGGCGCCCCGGGCTGGCGCTACACGCGCGCGGGGCACCGCCCCGTCGTCACGCTCCCCGCGCGCGGGCAGGCGATCACGCTCTGGGACGACGGGCTGCTGACCGCCACCGACGGCCGCACCGTGCGCTGGCACCGGGCCCTGCCCGACGCCGCCGAATGGCTCCCCGCCCACGGCGGCACCGGCGTCCTGCGCCCCCTCGGCCACGGCATCCTCGCCGTCGTCACCCCGCGCCGCGTCACCGCGTACCGCACCACCGACGGCGACCTGCGCTGGACGCTGCCCGCCCGCGGCGGCTGCGCGTTCCGCCCCGAGGGCGCGGTCCGGCGCGGTACGGCCCTGCTCCTCGCCCAGCCCTGCGCGGACACCGCCTGGACCGGCCAGCTCGTCGCCCTGGACGATCTGGGCCGCATCGCCCCCGGCCGCACCCCGCTCGGCAACGAACCGCCCGGTCCGCGCCCCGGACGCCAGGACGCAGGAAAACAGCTTGCCCCGCCCCGTTAGACTGGGACCCATGGCCATTCTCCTCGCGCATTAGACGGCGGGAACGTCCTCAGCCGCCCACCCGCCAACCTCTGTACGCCCTGGAGTCTGTCCGTGATCTCCGCCTCCGGTATCGAGCTGCGCGCCGGTGCGCGCGTCCTCATCGAGAACGCCACCTTCCGTGTCGCCAAGGGCGACCGCATCGGCCTCGTCGGCCGCAACGGCGCAGGCAAGACCACTCTCACCAAGTGCCTGGCCGGCGAGGGCATCCCCGCCGCCGGCACGATCACCCGCTCCGGCGAGGTCGGCTACCTCCCGCAGGACCCCCGCACCGGCGACCTCGACGTCCTCGCCCGCGACCGCATCCTGTCCGCGCGCGGCCTCGACGTACTGATCCGCAAGATGCGCGACAACGAGGAGCGGATCGCCAACGGCAAGGGCTCCACGCGCGAGAAGGCCATGAAGCAGTACGAGCGCCAGGAGACGGAGTTCCTCACCAAGGGCGGGTACGCCGCCGAGGCCGAGGCCGCCACCATCGCCGCCGCGCTGAACCTGCCCGACCGGGTGCTCGGCCAGCCGCTGCACACGCTCTCCGGCGGTCAGCGCCGCCGCATCGAGCTGGCCCGGATCCTGTTCTCCGACGCCGACACCCTGCTGCTGGACGAGCCCACCAACCACCTCGACGCGGACTCGATCATCTGGCTGCGCGACTACCTGAAGACCTACCGCGGCGGCTTCATCGTCATCTCCCACGACGTCGACCTGGTCGAGACGGTCGTGAACAAGGTGTTCTACCTGGACGCCAACCGCTCCCAGATCGACGTCTACAACATGGGCTGGAAGCTCTACCAGCAGCAGCGCGAGGCCGACGAGAAGCGCCGCAAGCGCGAGCGCGCCAACGCCGAGAAGAAGGCCGCCGCCCTGCATTCGCAGGCCGACAAGATGCGCGCCAAGGCCACCAAGACGGTCGCCGCGCAGAACATGGCCCGCCGCGCGGACAAGCTGCTCTCCGGCCTGGAGGCGGTCCGCCAGTCCGACAAGGTCGCCAAGCTCCGCTTCCCCGAGCCCGCGCCCTGCGGCAAGACCCCGCTGATGGCCGAGGGCCTGTCGAAGTCGTACGGCTCGCTGGAGATCTTCACCGACGTCGACCTGGCCATCGACAAGGGCTCCCGGGTCGTCATCCTCGGCCTCAACGGCGCCGGCAAGACCACCCTGCTGCGTCTGCTCGGCGGCGTGGAGCAGCCCGACACCGGCCGGGTCGTCCCGGGCCACGGCCTCAAGCTCGGCTACTACGCCCAGGAGCACGAGACCCTGGACCCCGACCGCACCGTCCTGGAGAACATGCGCTCGGCCGCCCCCGACATGGACCTGGTCGAGGTCCGCAAGGTGCTCGGCTCGTTCCTGTTCTCCGGCGACGACGTCGACAAGCCGGCCGGTGTCCTCTCCGGCGGCGAGAAGACCCGGCTCGCCCTCGCCACGCTCGTCGTCTCCTCGGCGAACGTGCTGCTCCTGGACGAGCCGACGAACAACCTCGACCCGGCCAGCCGCGAGGAGATCCTCGGCGCCCTGCGCACCTACAAGGGCGCGGTCGTCCTCGTCACCCACGACGAGGGCGCCGTCGAGGCGCTCCAGCCGGAGCGGATCATCCTGCTCCCGGACGGCGTCGAGGACCTGTGGGGCTCCGACTACGCGGACCTGGTCGCCCTGGCGTGATCGACGGGCCGGATCCCCGCGCATGGATCATTCGGCCGATCCGTGATCCATCATCTGTGTGAGATCTCCTCGTATCGAGGTGTGTCGTACACGGATTTCGCGGCCGACCCCCCGGTAGCCGGAGGGTCGGCCGCTCGGCATTCCTGACCTGGTACTTCGCGAATCCACCCGTACGGACCCCCGGACGCCACCCGCTGGAATTTCGTATTCCGCTTGTGGGGACCGCCTCCTGTCGTCACAACGATGTCTCACCGACCTTGCCGAATGGGTGGCCATCACGCCCGGGAGGGGTGATCATGAGGAGACCAGAGCGCACTTCCCATGAGGAGGCACGGGTGGCCGAGACTCTGAAGAAGGGCAGCCGGGTGACCGGCGCCGCGCGCGACAAGCTCGCGGCAGACCTGAAGAAGAAGTACGACTCCGGTGCGAGCATCCGGGCACTGGCCGAGGAGACCGGCCGCTCGTATGGCTTCGTGCACCGGATGCTCAGCGAGTCGGGCGTCACGCTCCGTGGGCGTGGCGGAGCGACCCGGGGTAAGAAGGCCGCTTCGTCCTGACTCCGGGCGGCCCATCGGCTTCGATGGTGGCCACCCGGTCGGCGGTCCGACCGGCCGGGTGGTTACTGTGCAGTCACTTAGCTCCGCTCTGCTGACCGCACCCATCGGAGGCACCCCATGGCTTCGCCCGACCAGGACCTCGCTCCCGCACTCGACAAGGACGGGGTACGGCTCACCGTCGAGGACACCCTCGCCACGGTGACGCTGGCCAACCCGGCCAAGCGCAACGCGCAGACCCCCGCCCTGTGGCGGGCGCTCGCCGAGGCCGGGCGGCTGCTGCCGGGCTCCGTCCGCGTGGTCGTGCTGCGCGGCGAGGGCCAGTCGTTCTCCGCCGGGCTGGACCGCCGGATGTTCACTCCGGAGGGGATCCCGGGCGAGCCGACCTTCGTCGAACTCGCGCGCCGTGACGACGCCGGGCTCGACGCGACCATCGCCGAATACCAGGAGGCGTTCACCTGGTGGCGGCGGACCGACCTCGTGTCCATCGCCGCCGTCCAGGGCCATGCCATCGGGGCCGGCTTCCAGCTCGCGCTGGGCTGCGACCTCAGGGTCGTCGCCGACGACGTCCAGTTCGCCATGCGCGAGACCAGCCTCGGCCTCGTCCCCGACCTGACCGGCACCCACCCGCTGGTCGGCCTCGTCGGGTATGCCCGCGCGCTGGAGATCTGCGCGACCGGGCGGTTCGTCGGGGCCGAGGAGGCCGTGGCGAGCGGGCTGGCCAACCTCGCCGTGCCCGCGACCGAACTGGACGCGGCGGTACGCGACCTGGCGGCGGCGCTGCTGGCCGCGCCCCGGGACGCCGTGGTGGAGACCAAGGCACTGCTGCGCGGCGCCGTCGACCGGACGTACGACGAACAGCGCGCGGCCGAGCGCGCCGCCCAGGCCCGCCGCCTGCGCGACCTGGCCGGCCTCGGCGAGTAGGCCCGAGCGCGCCCGGGTCCCGCGGCCGGACGCGCGCAGCCGCCGGGCCCGCTCCACGGCCCGGCGGCTGCGCGTCGCGGCGTCCCGGCACGCCCGCGCGCACCGGAGTGCCGTCAGAACCCGTGCCGCATGCCGCCGTCGACGGGCACCATGACCCCGGTCAGGTACGACGCGGCCGGGGACAGCAGGAACGCGGCCGTCCGGCCGAACTCCTCCGGCCGCCCGTAGCGGCGCAGCGGGATGCGCGAGGCGTTCGCGGTCCGGGTGGCCTCGGGGTCGGCGGACCGCCCGTCCAGCTCGCGGACGCGATCGGTGTCGATCCGGCCCGGCAGCACCCCCACCACCCGGATGCCGCGCGGCCCCAGCTCGTCGGCGATCGACTTGGCGAACCCGGCGAGCCCCGGCCGCAGCCCGTTGGAGACCGTCAGCCCCGGGATCGGCTCGTACACCGACCCGGACAGCACGAAGGCGATCACCCCGCCCTCCGGCAGCTCGGCCGCCGCCGCGCGGGCCAGCCGTACCGCGCCGAGGAAGACGGACTCGAACGCGTCCCGCCACTGCTCGTCGGTGTTGTCGGCGACGAAACCGGGCGCCGGCCCGCCCACGCTCACCAGCACCCCGTGGAAGCCCCCGAAGTTCTCCCGGGCCGCCCCGATCAGCCGCTCGGGAGCGCTCGGGTCGGCGTTGTCCACGGCCACGCCCACCGCGTTCGGGCCGAGGGCGGCGGCGGCCTCGGCGACCCGCTGCCCGTCCCGGCCGCTGACGACCACCTTCGCCCCGTCCGCGACGAGTTCCCGCGCGGTGGCGTTGCCCAGTCCCCGGGTGGCTCCGGTGACGACGTACACCCGGTCCTTCAGTCCAAGATCCATGGCCCTATCCTGCCCCGTCCTCCCCGAAGAGCGTGAGTGCGGTGTTCACCAGTCCGATGTGGCTGAACGCCTGCGGGAAGTTGCCGAGCTGGCAGCCGCCGACGGGGTCGTACTCCTCGGCCAGCAGGCCCACGTCGTTGCACAGGCCCACCAGCCGGTCGAACAGCTCGCGGGCCTCCCGCGTCCGGCCGGTCACGTGCAGCGCGTCGGCCAGCCAGAAGGAACAGGCGAGGAAGGCGCCCTCACCGCTCGGCAGCCCGTCGATCACCGAGTCGTCGGTGTCGTAGCGGCGCAGGAAGCCGCCGTGCCCGAGGTCGTCGCGGATGGCGTCGACCGTGCCGACCACCCGGGGGTCGTCCGGCGGCAGGAAGCCCACGCGCGGGATGAGCAGCAGCGCGGCGTCCAGTTCCCGGGAGCCGTAGGACTGGGTGAAGGTGTTCCGCTCCGGGTCGAAGCCCTTCTCGCACACCTCCCGGTGCACCTCGTCACGCAGCCGGCGCCAGCCCTCCGGATCGCCGCTCAGCTCCGGGTGCCGCTCCAGCGTCCGCACGGCCCGGTCGGCGGCCACCCACACCATCACCTTGGAGTGCACGAACTGCCGCCGGCCGCCGCGCACCTCCCACAGGCCCTCGTCCGGCTGCCGCCACGCCGACTCCAGGAAGCCCATCAGCGACCGCTGCATGGCCCACATGTGCGGCTTGGGGGACAGCCCCGAGGTGCGGGCCAGCGACAGCGAGTCCATCACCTCGCCGTACACGTCCAGCTGGAGCTGGTCGACGGCGCCGTTGCCGACGCGCACGGGGGCGGAGCCGGCGAATCCGGGCAGCCACGGCAGTTCCGTCTCCGGCAGCCGCCGCTCGCCCGCCACGCCGTACATGATCTGGAGGTCGGCCGGGTTGCCGGCGACCGCGCGCAGCAGCCAGTCCCGCCATGCCCCGGCCTCCTCCTGGTAGCCCGCGGTGAGCAGCGCGCCGAGGGTGAGGGTGGAGTCGCGCAGCCAGCAGTACCGGTAGTCCCAGTTGCGCACGCCGCCCGGCTTCTCGGGCAGCGAGGTGGTCGCCGCGGCGACGATCCCGCCGGTCGGGGCGTAGGTGAGGGCCTTGAGGGTGATGAGCGAGCGCACCACCGCCTCCCGGTACGGCCCGTCGTAACGGCACCGCCCGGCCCAGGCCCGCCAGTCGGCGACGCTGCTCTCCAGCGCCTCGTACGGGTCGATCAGCGGCGGGCGCCTCTCGTGCGAGGGGTGCCAGGTGAGCACGAACGCGACCCGCTCGCCCTCGGTGACGGTGAACTGCGAGTGGGTGCCGTACCGCTCGCCCCAGGTGTGCACCTCCGGCTCGGTGCGCAGCCAGGCGGAGTCCGGGCCGGCGACGGCCACCCGGTGGCCGTCCGCGCGGCGCACCCACGGCACGATCGAGCCGTAGTCGAAGCGCAGCCGCAGCGTGCTGCGGACGGTGACCCGGCCGCGGACGCCCTCCACGATCCGCACGACGTCGGGGGCGCGCTCGCGCTGCGGCATCAGGTCGGTGACGCGCACCGCGCCGTCCGCCGTCTCCCACTCGGTGTCCAGGACGAGGGTGTCGGGTCGGTAGGCGCGGCGGGTGCAGACGTCCGCTCCCTCGGGCGCGATCCGCCAGTGGCCGTGGTCCTCGTCCCCCAGCAGCCGGGCGAAGCAGGCCCCGGAGTCGAAGCGCGGCAGGCACAGCCAGTCGATCGAGCCGTCCTTGCCGATCAGGGCCGCGGTCTGTTCGTCCCCGATGAGGGCGTAGTCGTCGATGCGCGCGTTCACGGGATCCGGTTTCCCGGCAGCCCAGAGGGCCAACCAGGTGGTCGGCCGGGGGAGTGAGACGACCCGGGGGCGGGGCGGACGTGCGGGGGGCGGACCGGGGTCAGACCGGGGCCGGTTCGGTCTCCTCGGTGCGGCGCTCCGCCGCGGCCTCCGCCCGGTCGCGCAGCTCGCGCCGGACCAGGAACCACCAGCCGACCGGGACGGCCGCCGCGAACAGCCACCACTGGATCATGTACGCGTAGTTCAGCGGGGCGTCCTCGCTGCCCGGGTCGGAGATCTGCTCCGGGGAGCCGCCCTCGGCGCGGGGCGCGGTCTGCTGGATGTAGCCGCCGAGCACCCGCGCGTCCAGCCGCCGGGCCTCCTCGGCGCTGTTGATCAGCATGATCTGCCGGTCGGGCAGGCCCTTGACGTTCTTGATGCCGCTCGCGGCGGTCGTCTCGTCGGCCATCAGCCGTCCGGTGACGGTGGTCCGCCCGGCCGGCGGTGCCGGCACCTTGGGATAGTCGGTCTGCGCCCCGTTCGCGGGGATCCAGCCCCGGTTGACGAGCAGCACCTTGCCGTCGTCGAGGACGAGGGGGGTGAGGACGTGGAAGCCGACCTCGCCGTCGGAATTGACACGGCGGCGGACCACGACCTCCTTCGAGGTGTCGAAGGTGCCGGTCGCGGTGACCGTGCGGTACTTCTCGGCGCGGGACACCGCGTGCCCGGGGGAGGTCAGCCGCTCGACCGGGACGGGGTCGGCGTGCAGCGCGGCGGAGACCAGGTCGTTGCGGGCCGTGCGCTCCTCGTAGCGGTGCTGCTGCCAGAAGCCCAGCCTGATCATCGTCGGGATCAGCGCGATCGCGACGAGGGTGAGGATCACCCACTGGCGGGACAGCAGGAAGCGGTAGCGGTGCACCCCACGACGGTACCCCCGCGCCATGGGGTGCGTTCAGGCGGGTACCGGGTCAGACCCGGTCGACGATGCCGGCCCTCCCCTCGGCCCGGGCGCAGTGCGCGCCGCAGTACCAGTGGCCCTCCACCTCCACGCCCTGGCCGATGATCTGCACCCGGCAGTGCTCGCAGAGCGGGGCCATGCGGTGGATCGCACAGGAGAAGCAGTCGAAGACATGCACGGCGCCCTGCGCGTGCACCTCGAAGGTCATTCCGTAGTCATTGCCGCAAACTTCGCATGTCGCCATGCGCCACAGGGTGAGCCGTCGCCGTTTCCCCGGCGAGCCGGTGCCGGGTGAGTCGCGGGTCAATCACCCGTTCGTACGATGAACCGCACGCGTCCTCGGCTACTCGTCGGCGGGCTCCACGTCCCTCAGCAACTGCCCGAACGCGGCCTCGTCCAGGATCGGCGTGCCGTACTGCCGGGCCTTGACCGTCTTCGACGTGCCCGAGTCCGGGTCGTTGGTCACCAGCAGGCTGGTCAGCCGGGAGACGCTGCCGGCCACATGGAGCCCGGCCTCGGTGGCGCGGTCCTCCAGCAGCTCGCGCTCCGTCGACGTGTCACCCGAGAAGGCGACCCGCATGCCCTGTTTGAGCTTTTTGCCGTCTTCGTAGCGGCCGGGGTTGGGATAGGGGCATGCGGGCCTTTTGCGGGAGGGGCGCCAACCGCCCTGCCGGTAGCCGCCGTAGCCTCCGGACGCCTGCCGGGGCACCGGCCGGTCCGACCACTCCGTCAGCGGCCGGCACTCCAGCAGCGGCAGCCGGACGCCGCCCGCCGCCGCGGCCCGCAGGCTGGGCCGGAACGCCTCCGCCAGCACCCGCGCGTCGTCCAGCGCGTGGTGCGCCCGCTGCTGGACGACCCCGAAGTGGGCCGCCAGCGACTCCAGCTTGAAGTTGGGCAGCGGCAGCCCCAGCTCCTTCGACAGCGCGATGGTGCACAGCCGCTGGCGCACCGGCGCCTCGCGCCGCACGCGCGCGTACTCCCGCGCGATCATCTGCCAGTCGAAGACGGCGTTGTGCGCCACCAGCACCCGGCCGTCCAGGCGGGCCGCGAACTCCTCGGCCACGTCCGCGAACAGCGGCGCGCCGTCGAGCATCTCGCTCGTCAGGCCGTGTATCCACACCGGTCCCGGATCGCGCTCCGGGTTGACCAGCGTGTACCAGTGGTCCTCGACCTCGCCGAGCGCGTCCAGCCGGTACACGGCCGCCGAGATGATCCGGTCGTCGCGGGCCAGTCCGGTGGTCTCCACGTCAACGACCGCGTATCCCTTCGGATACGCGGCCGGCCACGGGGTGGCGGAGGGCGCTGCGGTCGCACGGTCTTCGAGCATGGTCACTGAGGATACGGGCCGCCACCGACAACGCCGTCCCCCAGGGCGGCAACCCGCGTCCCGGACCCGACCGCGCACTCGGCCACCGCACACGCGCGCGTGCCCGCGCCCTCCGTCCTCGTACGCGCGCGCGTGTCCGCTCACCCGGCACCGGCACCACCGCCGCCCCCGCCACTGGCCACCGGCCGTCAACCCTCTTCCCGGGCAGGCCGCTCCCCGCCCCGGACTGCCGTGCCGGTGTCGCGGATGACGGTCCGTCACGGGAGCCCGGCGAAGGGCGGTGCGACACGGCCCGGCGGCCGAGGCGGCGTTCGCCCGGGGCGGCGGTCCGGGCGGGGTGGCGGTCCTCCGGCCCCCCGCCTGTGCCCCCTTCGCCGCGGTGTCCCGCCCCGCCGCCGGCCGGCCCCGCGTCGGTGCGGCGCCCGGGGCGCTGCCGGTGGGATCCTCCCTGCTGTGACGGAACCCACCCACGACGAGCCCCACGGCGGCGCGCTCGGCTCCCGGCTGAACTGGCTGCGGGCCGCCGTACTGGGCGCGAACGACGGCATCGTCTCCACCGCCGGCCTGGTCGTCGGCGTGGCCGGCGCCACCGGGAGCCGCTCCGCGCTGCTCACCGCAGGACTGGCCGGGCTGCTCGCCGGCTCGATGTCCATGGCGGCCGGCGAATACGTCTCCGTCTCCACCCAGCGCGACTCCGAGATGGCCGCGCTGGCCGCGGAGCGCCGGGAGCTGCGCGACCGGCCGGAGGCCGAACTGCGGGAGCTGACCGAGCTGCTGGCCCGGCGCGGCCTGTCCCGGGACGTGGCCCGCGAGGCCGCCGAGCAGCTCACCGCGCGGGACGCGCTGCGGGCCCACGCGCGCGTGGAGCTGGGCATCGACCCGGACGAGCTGACCAACCCCTGGCACGCGGCCTGGGCGAGCTTCCTGGCCTTCACCGTGGGCGCGCTGCTCCCGTTGCTGGCCATCGTGCTGCCCCCGGCCGGCGCCCGGCTCCCCGTCACCGTGTGCTGCGTCCTCGCCGCCCTGGTCCTCACCGGCTGGAGCAGCGCCCGCCTCGGCGCGGCCCGCCCCCGGCGCGCGGTGGTGCGCAACGTGGCGGGCGGGGCGCTGGCGATGGGCGTGACCTACGCGGCGGGCAGTCTGCTGGGCGCGGCCGGGGTGTGAGCGCGCGGACCCCGTCGCCGTGGGGCGGCGGGACGGCGCGGCCCGGAGCGTGGACACCGGTGCCGCGGCCGGGACGGCGGCGCCCGCTCCGGTTCGGCCGGGGCCCGCACGGACGCCTCGTCCCCCTTCGACGGCGTGCCCGGCACCGGCCCGGGGCCCCGCCGTGACGGCCGGCCGCGCGGGACGCCGCGGGCACGACGTACGGTGAGGTGCGCCCGCCGCTCGCGGGCGCGCCGCACCGCCCCGCACGAGAAGGACCCCGTCATGCGCGCCACCACCATCCACGCCCCGTACGAGATGCGCGTGGAGGACGTCCCCGATCCCGTGGTGCAGTTGCCCACCGACGCCGTCGTCCGGGTGCTGCGCGCCTGCATCTGCGGCAGCGACCTGTGGGCCTACCGGGGCGAGGCCGCCCGGCAGCCGGGTCAGCGGATCGGGCACGAGTTCCTCGGCGTCGTGGAGGAGACCGGCTCCGAGGTGGGCACCGTCCGCCGCGGCGACCTGGTGGTCGCGCCCTTCATGTGGTCCGACGGCGTCTGCGACTACTGCCGCGAGGGCCTGACCACCTCCTGCGAGCACGGCGGCTTCTGGGGCTCGGTCGGCTACGACGGCGGCCAGGGCGAGGCCGTCCGCGTGCCGTTCGCCGACGGCACCCTCGTCCGGCTGCCCAAGGAGGCGGCCACGGACGACCACCTGCTGTCCGCCCTGCTGACCCTGTCCGACGTGCTCGGCACCGGCCACCACGCCGCCCTCGGCGCGGGCGCCCGGCCCGGGGCCACGGTCGCCGTCGTCGGCGACGGCGCGGTCGGCCTGTGCGCCGTCCTGGCCGCCAAGCGGCTCGGCGCCGAGCGGATCATCGCGCTGGGCCGGCACCGGGTGCGGACCGACATCGCGCGCCGGTTCGGCGCCACCGACGTGGTCGCCGAGCGCGGGGAGGCCGCCGTCGAGGCGGTCCGCGAGCTGACCCGGGGCCGGGGCGCGCACGCCGTCGTGGAGGCGGTCGGCACCGAGCAGTCCATGCGGACGGCCGTCGGCATCACCCGGGACGGCGGTGCCGTCGGCTTCGTGGGCGTGCCCCACGGCAGCGGCACCGGCCTGGACCTCGGCGTGATGTTCGACCGGAACATCGCGCTGCGCGGCGGGGTCGCCCCGGTCCGCGCCTACATCCCCGACCTGCTGCCCGACGTCCTCGACGGCACGATCGACCCCTCCCCGGTGTTCGACCTGACCGTCGACATCGAGGGCGTCCCGGCCGGCTACCGGGCGATGGACGAGCGCACGGCCCTGAAGGTGCTGGTCACCAACGACCGGTGACCGCGCGCGTCACCCGGCGCCGCCGCCCGGGGCGGCGGTCCAGCGGGCCGGATCCGAGCCCCAGGGCGCCGGGGGCCGGGACCAGCCGGCGGGGCCGCCCGTGAAGGACACGGCCGGGCGGGCGTGCCGCAGGCGGCCCAGCGCGCTGCCGCTCTCGGCCAGCCAGGCGTCCGGACCCGGGTACGGCTCCCCCTCGGCCGGTTCCGGGACAATGCCGTGGGTCAGCCAGTGCGCGGTCCGGGCCAGCGCGAGCCGCACCAGCCGGCTCCCGCCGTCGTACGACTGCTCGGTCAGCGCCCGCAGCACGGCCGCCGCCAGCAGATAGCCGGTGCCGTGGTCCAGGGCCTGCGCGGGCAGCGCGCCCGGCTCCCCGGCCGTGCCCTCGGTGACCGCGATGCCGGTGGCGGCCTGCACCAGGCTGTCGAAGCCGCGCCGCGCGTGCCACGGCCCGTACGCGCCCCACGCCGACACCTGCGCCACGACCAGCCCGGGGTGGCGCCCGGCCAGCGCCTCGGGGCAGAGCCCGAACCGGTCCAGGGCCCCCGGCCGGTACCCCGTGACCACGACGTCGGCCGTGCTCAGCAGGTCTTCGAGGGCGTCCCGGCCGGTGCCCAGGTCCAGCGTGGCGGACCGCTTGCCGAAGCCGGTGTCGGCGTGCTGGTCGGGCAGTTCCGGCAGCCACGGGGCGTCCAGGCGCAGCACGTCCGCGCCGAGCAGGGCGAGGGTGCGGGTGGCGACCGGACCCGCCAGGACCCGGGTCAGGTCCAGGACGCGCAGCCCGGCGGCGGGCAGCAGGGCGGTGGCACCGGGGCCGAGCGGCGGGAACACGCGCGGGGGCGCCGTGTCCGGCCAGGAACGCTCGACCAGCGGGCGCGCGGCCACCTCGGCCGCCTGCGGGTGCGCCGCCCACTCCCCGGGGGTGCGCAGGGCCACGGCGAGACCGCCCGCGTCGCCGACGGTCTCCTCCACCTCCAGGGCGGTGCGCCCGGCCAGGAGCCCGGCGACCCGGTCCGCCGAGGCGTCCGCGGGCAGCCCCAGCGCGCCGAGCAACCGGGCCTTGTGGTGCGGGTAGTTGGCGTGGGTGCGCACCCAGCCGTCGGCCGTGCGCCAGAACCGCGACAGGGGCGCGAAGGAGACCGGCGCCCGGCCGTCGATCCGCAGCAGCCGCTCGCTGTGGAAGGCCGCCGCGACCGCGCCGTCGTCGACCCGGACGCCCGGGACCCCGGGGAGGCCGGACCGGCGGGCCGCCAGCTCCGCGGCGGCCAGCGCGCAGGTGCCCACGCAGGCCCGGGCCAGCTCCCGCACGGGAAGGCGCGCCGTGAGCACGCCCTCCCGCGGGACGAGGGTGAGCCGGGACAGCCGGGCGGGGTCGCCGCCCAGCGCGGACCACGCGTACGTGAGTGCAGTCATGACCGCACTATGCATGATTGATTCGATCAATCTGCCGGGTGGGCGCCCGCGCGGACGCCCCTCGGGGCGCCTACCTGGTCACCGCGGCCAGCGCGTCCGCCACGCCCCGGCCGTAGAAGCCGTTGCGGTTCTTCGTCCCCTCGCACACCGCGTCCACCTTGCCGTCGCCGTCGATGTCGTACGGGTCGGTGCAGGGGGTGGCGGTGGCCTCCGCGTACAGCAGCGCCTTCACGGCCGCCGCCGGGGCGTGCGGGTGGGTTGACTTGATCAATGCGGCGACACCGGCGACGTGCGGGGTGGCCATGGACGTCCCGGCCATGTAGCCGTACTTGCCGCCCGGCAGCGTGCCCAGGATCAGGCCGCTGACCGCCGGGGGCTGCGGCGCCTGGAGGCGGTCGCCGCCGGGCGCGGCGATGTCCACCACGCCGAGGCCGTGGTTGGAGAAGGAGGACTTCAGGCCCTTCGCGCCGGTCGACGCGACCGTGACGACACCCGGCAGCTGGGTCGGTATGTCGAAGCACTCGTGCGGGTCGACCACCCGGTCCGAGGGGGTGCCGTCGTTCGGCGAGTCCTCGTCGGTGATCGCGTCGGAGGCGAGGTCGTAGTTCTCGTTGCCCGCCGCGGCGACGTTGACCGCGCCCTTGCGCTCCGCGTAGCGCGAGGCCCGGGTGACGGCGTCCACCAGTGCCTTCTGGTCGGGGTCGGAGGCGCAGTTGAAGTACCACGGGTCGGTGTAATAGCTGTTGTTGGTCACGTCGACGTGGTGCTCGGCCGCCCACACGAAGCCGCAGACCACGGCCTCGGCGTAGAAGAAGCCGTCCGGGTTGCCCACCTTGATGCCGGAGACCTTCACCCCCGGCGCCACGCCCGTCATGCCCACGCCGTTCTTCGCCGCCGCGATCTCGCCCGCCACGTGCGTGCCGTGCGGGCTCTCCGCCGCGCCCGGCCGCCAGGCGCCGTCCGTGGTGTCCGGCTTGCCCGACACGCAGTTGACGGAGGCCGCGCGGTCGAAGTTGGGCGCGATGTCCGGGTGGGTGTCGTCGACGCCCGTGTCGATGACGGCGACCGTGACGTCCGGGCTGCCCAGGGTCTTCTCGTGCGCCTTGTCCGCCTTGATGGCCGGCAGGTCCCACTGCAACGGCTCCAGCGGGTCCTGTCCGGCGGCGGCCCGGACGCCGGCGGCCTCGGCCGCGCTCAGCGCCTTCGGCGTGCCCACGTCGGTGGTGGACTGGGCGGGCAGCGGGCGGTTGCGCGTCGCGCCCGCCGACGCGACCCCGCGCACGGCGCGGATCCGCTGGGCGAAGCCGGGGTCCGAGGAGTGGACGACGATCACCCCGATCCGGTCGTAACTCGTCACCACCGTCCCGCCGTTGCGGACGATCGCCCGCCGCACCGACTCGATCGTGGAGCGGCCCGTCCCGGTGTTCACCACGTAGGACAGGGCGGGGCCGTCCGCCGCCCGCGCCACCGGGGCCTCCGTGGCCGCCGAGGGGGCCGCGGAGGCCGCCGACGGCAGGAAGCCGAACGCGGCGGTCAGCGACAGCGCGGCCGGCACGGCGAGCGCCAGTCGGCGGCTGGAGCGCAGATGAGCCATGGGATCTCCACATCATCCGGATACGGAACCGCCCGGAACACAGGTGGTCGTCCGGGCAGGTACATGACGAGGCGGTGCAGGGCCGAAGCTATCCGCCCGCGCTGATCTCCGAAAGGCCCAGGCGCACTTGAACCACCGCCCGGGCGGCGCCGTGACCGTGGACGGGAGGCCCGAAAGGATCAGGCCCCTACGGGAATCACCGAATGGAGTCGCATGATGACTCGCTGTAATGTGTTCCCGTCCCTGCGAGATCAGCAAGCGCACGTTCGTGACGCGAGGAGACTCCGTGGCCACCGAGACGCCGCCACCCACTCAAACCCCAGCCCGCCTTCCCTCCACCGAGGAGTTCACCGAGGTGCAGCAGAGCGCGGAGTTCGGTGAACTGCGCCGCGCGCACCGCTCCTTCGCCTTCCCGCTGACGATCGCCTTCGCCGCCTGGTACCTGCTGTACGTCCTGCTGTCCAACTACGCGGGCGACTTCATGGGCACCAAGGTGGCCGGCCATGTCAACGTCGCCCTCGTCCTGGGCCTCGCCCAGTTCCTCACCACGTTCCTCATCGCCTGGTGGTACGCCCGCCGCGCCGCCGCCCGGCTCGACCCGCGGGCCGAGGCCATCAAGTCCCGGATGGAGGGCGGAGCATGAGCGCCATGCCCCACACGCTGCTGGCCGCCGGCGAGGCGAGCGAGCACCGGACGCTGATCATCACCCTGTTCGCGGTGTTCGTCGCCGCGACCCTCGTCATCACCGTCTGGGCGGGCCGGCAGACCAAGGACGCCGCCGACTTCTACGCGGGCGGACGCCAGTTCACCGGCTTCCAGAACGGCCTCGCCGTCTCCGGTGACTACATGTCGGCCGCGTCCTTCCTCGGCATCGCCGGCGCCATCGCCCTCTTCGGCTACGACGGCTTCCTGTACTCCATCGGCTTCCTCGTCGCCTGGCTCGTCGCCCTCCTCCTGGTCGCCGAACCCCTGCGCAACTCGGGCCGCTACACGATGGGCGACGTGCTGGCCTACCGGATGCGCCAGCGCCCCGTGCGCACCGCGGCCGGCACCTCCACCATCGTCGTGTCGATCTTCTACCTGCTGGCCCAGATGGCGGGCGCCGGCGTGCTGGTCTCCCTGCTCCTCGGCATCACCAGCGACGGCGGCAAGATCGGCATCGTCGCCCTGGTCGGCCTGCTCATGATCGTGTACGTCACCATCGGCGGCATGAAGGGCACCACCTGGGTCCAGATGGTCAAGGCGGTGCTGCTGATCGCCGGCGCCCTGCTGCTGACCTTCCTCGTCCTGCTGAAGTTCGACTTCAACATCTCCGAACTGCTCGGCAGGGCCGCCGACAACAGCGGCAAGGGCAGCGCCTTCCTGGAGCCCGGCCTGAAGTACGGCGCCACCGGCACCACCAAGCTGGACTTCCTCTCCCTCGGCATCGCGCTCGTCCTGGGCACGGCCGGCCTGCCGCACATCCTGATCCGCTTCTACACCGTCCCCACCGCCAAGGCCGCCCGCAAGTCCGTCCTCTGGGCGATCGGCCTGATCGGCGTCTTCTACCTGATGACCCTCGCCCTCGGCTTCGGCGCCGCCGCGCTGATCAAGCCGGACGAGATCATCGCCTCCAACAAGGCGGGCAACACGGCGGCCCCCCTGCTGGCGCTCCATCTGGGCGGCGTCGACTCCAACTGGGGGGCCATCCTGCTCGCCAGCATCTCCGCGGTCGCCTTCGCCACGATCCTCGCGGTCGTCGCCGGCCTGACCCTGGCCTCCTCGTCCTCGTTCTCGCACGACATCTACGCCAACGTCATCAAGAGGGGCCAGGCCACCGAGGAGCAGGAGGTGCGCGCGGCCCGCTGGGCGACCGTCGGCATCGGCGCGGTCTCCATCGTCCTCGGCGCCCTGGCCCGCGACCTGAACGTGGCCGGCCTGGTCGCCCTCGCCTTCGCGGTCGCCGCCTCCGCCAACCTGCCGACCATCCTCTACAGCCTGTTCTGGAAGCGGTTCACCACCACGGGCGCCCTGTGGTCGATCTACGGCGGCCTGGTCACAGCGGTCGGCCTGGTGCTGTTCTCCCCGGTGGTCTCCGGCAAGTCGAGCTCGATGTTCCCCAGCGTCGACTTCCACTGGTTCCCGCTGGAGAACCCCGGCCTCATCTCCATCCCGGTCGGATTCCTGCTCGGCGTGGTGGGCACCCTCCTGTCGAAGGAGACCCCGGACGCCGGGAAGTACGCGGAACTGGAGGTCCGGTCCCTGACCGGCACCGGAGCCCACTGACGGCGGCACGCGGGACGACCGCGTCGTCGGGGCTGTACGGTCCTACGACGCGGTCGCGCCGTTCCTCGTGGGATCGGGCCGCTGTCGATGTCGGCGGGGTCACGTACGCTCACAGGTGACGGACGACGCATGGGCGGCCGAGAATGAGTGACCGGGAGAGGGAGGGGGCCCACGTGCTCATCGACACCTACGGCCGGGTGGCCACCGACCTGAGGGTCTCGCTGACCGACCGGTGCAATCTGCGCTGCACCTACTGCATGCCCGAGGAGGGCCTGCGGTGGCTGGCCAAGCCGGACCTGCTCACGGACGACGAGATCGTCCGCCTCATCGACATCGCGGTCCGCGCGCTCGGTATCGAGGAGGTCCGCTTCACCGGCGGTGAACCCCTGCTGCGCCCGGGCCTGGTCGGCATCGTGGAGCGCGTCGCGGCCCTCGCCCCGCGCCCCCGGATGTCCCTGACCACCAACGGCATCGGCCTGGTCCGCACCGCGACCGCCCTGAAGGCGGCGGGCCTGGACCGGGTCAACGTCTCCCTGGACACCCTCCGCCCGGACGTCTTCAAGACCCTCACCCGCCGCGACCGCCACCAGGACGTCCTGGACGGCCTGGCCGCGGCCCGCGAGGCCGGCCTGACCCCGGTCAAGGTCAACTCGGTCCTGATGCCGGGCCTGAACGACGACGAGGCCCCGGACCTGCTCGCCTGGGCGGTCGAGCACGACTACGAACTGCGGTTCATCGAGCAGATGCCGCTGGACGCCCAGCACGGCTGGAAGCGCGAGGGGATGGTCACCGCCGGGGACATCCTCACCTCCCTGCGCACCCGCTTCGACCTCGCCCCCGAGGGCGCCGACGCGCGCGGCTCGGCCCCCGCGGAGCGCTGGCTGGTGGACGGCGGACCGCACCGCGTCGGTGTGATCGCCTCGGTGACCCGGCCGTTCTGCGCGGCCTGCGACCGCACCCGCCTCACCGCCGACGGCCAGATACGCACCTGCCTGTTCGCCACCGAGGAGACCGACCTGCGCGCGGCCCTGCGCTCCGGCGCCCCCGACGAGGAGATCGCCCGCATCTGGAAGCTGGCGATGTGGGGCAAGAAGGCCGGCGCGGGCCTGGACGACCCCTCCTTCGTCCAGCCCGACCGCCCCATGTCGGCGATCGGCGGCTGAACCCGGTCGTCCCGGCCCGCCGTCCCGGATTCGGCGCCCGCGCTACGCGCCGTCGGGGCGCGCGAGACGGTCCTACGACTCCCGCCGCGCCCCGGTCTCCTCGGCGGCCCGCCACTCCTCGAAGGGGACCACGTCCTTCAGGAAACCCCGCACCCCGAGGAACTGCGACAGGTGCTCGCGGTGCTCCTCGCAGGCCAGCCAGGTCTTGCGCCGCTCGGGCGTATGGACCTTGGGGTTGTTCCAGGCCAGCACCCACTCGGCGGCGGCACGGCAGCCCTTGGCCGAGCAGATCGGGGTCTCGTCGCTCACGGTCTTCGTCTCGGTTCGTCTCGTCGAGGGCGGAAAACGAAAAGGGAAAAAGGGGCGGAAAACAAGGCGACGCCGGGCAGCCACGGGGGGAGCTGCCCGGCGTCGGTCCGTCGCTCCGACGGGGGATGCGGAGCGCCTACGCAGTATGTCACGGGTACCCCGTCGCCCGGGACCGGAACAGCTAGATTGATCTGAGGTTTTCTTGAGCTGCCGGGTGACCGCCTGCGCGGGTCCCGCGTCCGCCGTGGTCAGACCGGTTCGGGACGCTCGCCGCCCGCCCCGGCCGCCTGGTTCGTCGGCATGTCGCGCGGTGCGGAATCCCGTACGGCGCCCGTCCGTTCGTCCTCGGCCGGCGTGGCGGCGATCATCGGACGCATCGGCGTGGTGACGAACGTGGAGGGAAGCGTGGGCGGCCGCTCGCGGCCCGCGTTGGCGATCACCACGGCGACATAGGGCAGCAGCGCGCCGAGCACGAGCGCCACGATCGCGACGTACCGCTCGACGTTCCACAGCGAGACCGCGAGGATCACCGACAGGGTACGGACCGCCATCGAGATCACGTACCGCCGCTGGCGGCCCCGGACATCCTCGGCGAGTCCCGTCCGGGCGCCCGTGATCCGGAACACCTGGACGCCGCCGCCGTGCTGCTTCCGCATCGCCATTCACCATCCGCCCGCATCGGACCCGTCCCGGCCCGCACCCCCGTCCGCACACCCGGCCGGGCCACCCCCCACGTTACGCCGCCCCCGCGCCGCCTTCGAGGCCGGGTCGGCCCCTGCCTGCGACGACGTCCCGGGCCGTGACGCGTACGGGGGAGGCCGACATGCGCCGTACGGCGCAGCGCACCACACTGGCCGTAATGCTCACGTCGAGCCGTACAAGGAGGCAGCCATGGGCTGGTTGTGGGCGATCATCGTGGGATTCGTGCTCGGCATCATCGCCAAGGCGGTCATCCCGGGCAAGCAGCACAGCCCGCTCTGGCTGACCACCATCTGCGGCATCCTGGGCGCCATCGTGGGCAACGCGATCGCCCGCGCGGTCGGCGTGTCGGAGACCCGGGGCATCGACTGGAGCCGGCACATCTTCCAGCTCGTGGCGGCGATCGTCATCGTCGCGGCCGTCGACGCCCTCTACATGGCGACGCTCGGCAAGAGGAAGCACCGGGCCCGGGTGTAGGGGCGCGGACCTCCCGTCACGGGTCTCCCACGCCCCTGCCGCGCGCGGCGTCACCCGGCGACGATCTCCACCGCGGCCAGGTTCTTCTTCCCGCGCCGCAGCACCAGCCAGCGCCCGTGCAGCAGGTCCCCGGCCGCCGGGACGAAGTCCTCCGCGGTGACCTTCACGTTGTTGACGTACGCCCCGCCCTCCTTCACCGTCCGCCGGGCCGCGGACTTGCTGGGGACCAGGCCGACCTCGGCGAGCAGGTCGACCACCGGGGCCGGCGCGGCGACCCGCGCGTGCGGCACCTCCGACAGCGCCGCGGCCAGCGTCCGCTCGTCCAGCTCCGCCAGCTCGCCCTGGCCGAACAGCGCCTTGGACGCGGCGATCACCGCGGCCGTCTGGCCGGCGCCGTGCACCAGGGTGGTCAGCTCCTCGGCGAGCGCCCGCTGCGCCGCCCGGGCCTGCGGACGCTCCTCGGTCTGCCGCTCCAGCTCCTCCAGCTCCTCGCGGGACTTGAAGGACAGGATGCGCAGGTAGCGGGAGATGTCCCGGTCGTCCACGTTCAGCCAGAACTGGTAGAACGCGTACGGCGTCGTCATCTCCGGGTCGAGCCAGACGGCACCGCCCTCGGTCTTGCCGAACTTGGTGCCGTCCGCCTTGGTCATCAGCGGGGTGGCCAGGGCGTGCACCGATGCCTCGGGCTCCAGCCGGTGGATCAGGTCCAGACCGGCCGTGAGGTTGCCCCACTGGTCGCTGCCGCCCTGCTGGAGCGTGCAGCCGTAGCGCCGGTACAGCTGCAGGAAGTCCATGCCCTGCAGGAGCTGGTAGCTGAACTCGGTGTAGCTGATGCCCTGGTCGGACTCCAGGCGGCGGGCCACGGAGTCCTTGGTCAGCATCTTGTTGACGCGGAAGTGCTTGCCGATGTCCCGCAGGAACTCGATCGCGGAGAGGCCGGCGGTCCAGTCCAGGTTGTTGACCATGACCGCCGCGTTCTCGCCCTCGAAGGACAGGAACGGTTCGATCTGGCCGCGCAGCCGGTCCACCCAGCCGGCCACCGTCTCCGGGTCGTTCAGCGTGCGCTCGGCCGTCGGGCGCGGGTCGCCGATCAGGCCCGTGGCGCCGCCGACGAGCGCCAGCGGCCGGTGCCCGGCCTGCTGGAGCCGGCGCACGGTGAGCACCTGCACCAAGTGCCCCACGTGCAGCGACGGCGCCGTCGGGTCGAAACCGCAATAGAACGTGACGGGACCGTCCGCGAGCGCCTTGCGCAATGCGTCCTCGTCGGTGGACAGGGCGAACAGCCCGCGCCACTTCAGCTCGTCGACGATGTCCGTCACGGTTCTCGTGTCTCCTCGATGATCTTCCGGCAGCCGGGTGACACCCGACCACGAACGCCTACGAGGTTATACGCCCTGGCTGACAGAGCTCATGTTGAAATCCGGGACCCGCAGCGCGGGCATCGCGGCCCGGGTGAACCAGTCGCTCCACTCGCGCGGCAGCGTCTTCTCCGTCCGCCCGGCCTCGGTGGCCCGGCCCAGCAGGTCCACCGGCGACTCGTTGAACCGGAAGTTGTTCACCTGCCCGGTCACCTCGCCGTTCTCCACCAGGTAGACGCCGTCCCGGGTCAGGCCCGTCAGCAGCAGGGTCGCCGGATCGACCTCGCGGATGTACCACAGGCAGGTCAGCAGCAGCCCGCGCTCGGTGTCCGCGACCATCTGCTCCAGCGAGCGGTCGCAGCCGCCGTCCAGGATCAGGTTGCCGAGCGCGGGGGCGACCGGGAGCCCGGTCAGGCCCGCGCTGTGCCGGGTCGTCGTCAGGTGCTTCAGCACGCCCCGGTCGACCCACTCGGTCGCGTGCGCGGGCAGCCCGTTGTCGAACACGGACAGGTCGCCGCCGGAGGAGTGGGCGATCACGAACGGCGGGCACTCCAGCCCCGGCTCGTCCGGGTCGCTGCGCAGGGTCAGCGGCAGCTCCGAGAGCCGCTCGCCGATCCGGGTGCCGCCGCCCGGCTTGGAGAACACCGTCCGCCCCTCGGCCGCGTCCCGGCCGGAGGCGGACCACAGCTGGTAGATCAGCAGGTCCGCGACCGCGGTCGGCGGCAGCAGCGTCTCGTACCGGCCCGCGGGCAGGTCTATGCGCCGCTCGGCCCAGCCGAGCCGTACGGCCAGCTCGGCGTCGAGCGCGCCGGGGTCGACGTCCTTGAAGTCCCGGGTGGACCGGCCGGCCCACGCCGAGCGGGCGCGGTCGGGGGACTTGGCGTTCAGCTCCAGCGTGCCGGTGGGCTGGTCGTGCCGCAGGCGCAGCCCGGTGGACGTGCCCACGTACGTCGACACCAGTTCGTGGTTGGCGAAGCCGTACAGTTCCCGGCCGCCCGCACGCGCGCGTGCGAAGGCCTCGCCGAGCGCCGGCGCGAAGTCGGCGAACACCGCGGAGGAGGTCTTGGCGGGCGCGTCCGTGAAGTCGGGGGACTGGGGCGCCCCGCCCACCAGCGGCTGCGCGTCCTCGGCGGGACCGGCGCCGCGCGCGGCGGCCTCGGCGGCCCGCACCAGCGGTTCCAGCTCCCCGGCGGTGACCGCCGACCGGGACACCACCCCCGAGGCGGTGCCCTCCTTGCCGTCCACGGTCGCGATCACGGTGAGCGTACGGCCCCGGGTCACCCCGTTGGTGGTGAGCGCGTTGCCCGCCCAGCGCAGGTTGGCGGTGGAGTGCTCGTCGGCGATGACGACGCAGCCGTCGGCGCGGGAGAGCGCCAGCGCCTGCTCGACGATCTCGTGCGGCTTGTGGGTACGGGCGCTCATCGACCGGCCTCCTGCGTGGTGTTCAGAATGTTGACGCCCTTGAAGAGGGCCGACGGGCAGCCGTGGGACACGGCGGCGACCTGCCCCGGCTGGGCCTTGCCGCAGTTGAAGGCGCCGCCGAGGACATAGGTCCCCGGTCCGCCGACGGCGGCCATGGAGCCCCAGAAGTCGGTGGTCGTGGCCTGGTAGGCGACGTCCTTCAGCTGGCCGGTGATCCGCCCGTTCTCGATCCTGAAGAAGCGCTGGCCGGTGAACTGGAAGTTGTACCGCTGCATGTCGATCGACCAGGACCGGTCGCCGACGACGTAGATGCCCCGGTCGACGCCCCCGATCAGGTCCTCCGTGGACAGCCCGGCGGGGTCCGGCCGCAGCGAGACGTTGGCCATGCGCTGCACCGGCACATGGGCGGGGGAGTCGGCGTAAGCGCACCCGTTGGACCGCTCGAACCCGGTCAGCCGCGCCGTCCGCCGGTCCAGCTGGTAGCCGACCAGGGTGCCGTCCTTCACCAGGTCCCAGGACTGCGCCGCCACGCCCTCGTCGTCGTAGCCGATGGTCGCGAGGCCGTGCTCGGCGGTGCGGTCGCCGGTGACGTTCATCAGCTCGGAGCCGTAGCGCAGCCTGCCGAGCTGGTCGAAGGTGGCGAAGGAGGTGCCGGCGTAGGCGGCCTCGTAACCGAGGGCGCGGTCCAGCTCCGTGGCGTGGCCGATGGACTCGTGGATGGTCAGCCACAGGTTGGACGGGTCGACCACCAGGTCGTACAGGCCCGGCTCCACGCTGGGCGCCCGCATCTTCTCGGCGAGCAGCTCGGGCATCCGCGCCAGCTCGTCCTCCCAGTCCCAGCCGGTCCCGGTCAGGTACTCCCAGCCGCGCCCCACCGGCGGGGCGAGGGTGCGCATGGAGTCGAACTCGCCGCTCGCCTCGTCGACGGAGACGGCGGTCAGCTGCGGGTGCAGCCGTACCCGCTGCTGCGTGGTGACCGTCCCGGCGGTGTCCGCGTAGAACTTGTTCTCGTGCACGGTGAGCAGCGAGGCGTCGACGTGGTCGACGCCGGGCGCGGCCAGCAGCCGGCCGCTCCACTGCGCGAGCAGCGCCGACTTCTCCTCGTCCGGAACCGAGAACGGGTCGATCTCGTACGAGGAGATCCACGTCTTGTCGGCGTGCACCGGCTCGTCGGCCAGCTCCACGCGTTCGTCCGAGCCGGCGGCCTTGATCACCTGCGCGGACAGCTTGGCCATGGCGACCGCCTGGGAGGCGACCCGGGCGGCGGCGTCCATGGTCAGGTCCACCCCGGACGCGAAGCCCCACGTGCCGCCGTGCACCACCCGGACCGCGTACCCGAGGTCGGTGGTGTCCGACGATCCGGCGAGCCGTGCGTCCCGCAGCCGCCAGGAGGCGCTGCGCACCCGCTCGAACCGGAAGTCCGCGTGCTCGGCCCCCAGCGCACGCGCGCGTGCCAGCGCGGCGTCGGCGAGGGCGCGTAGGGGAAGCGCCGTGAAGGCTTCGTCGATGGAATGAGGCACGGAGGTCTCCCTGCTGTCGTGGCCTGTCGGGTCCGATCATGTCCCGGGACCGGCCCGGCGGACCACAGGTTTGGGTCCCCCGCGACCGCGTTCTGTAGGGATCCGACAGCGACACCCCCGAGCCACTGTCGGTGCCCGCTTGCCCTCGGGAGCGGCGGTACCGATAGGTTTCCGATGAAGCCGCCTGCCGCCCAGGAGCCCGGGCGGATGTGCAAGACCGCTATCGAAAGGGTGATCCGTTGAGCCGCTCGGTTCTCGTCACCGGAGGCAACCGGGGCATCGGCCTCGCCATCGCCCGCGCTTTCGCCGACGCCGGCGACAAGGTCGCGATCACGTACCGCTCGGGTGAGCCGCCGGCCGGTTTCCTGGCCGTCAAGTGCGACATCACCGACCCGGAGCAGGTGGAGCAGGCCTACAAGGAGATCGAGGACCGGCACGGTCCGGTCGAGGTCCTGGTCGCCAACGCCGGCGTCACCAAGGACCAACTCCTGATGCGCATGTCCGAGGAGGACTTCACCTCGGTCATCGACACGAACCTCACCGGCACCTTCCGGGTCGTCAAGCGCGCCAACCGCGGCATGCTGCGGGCCAAGAAGGGCCGCGTCGTCCTGATCTCGTCCGTGGTCGGCCTGCTCGGCTCGGCGGGCCAGGCGAACTACGCCGCCTCCAAGGCCGCGCTGGTCGGCTTCGCGCGTTCCCTCGCCCGGGAGCTGGGCTCGCGCAACATCACCTTCAACGTCGTCGCGCCCGGTTTCGTCGACACCGACATGACCAAGGTGCTCAGCGACGAGCAGCGCCAGGGCATCGTCGCGCAGGTACCGCTCGGCCGGTACGCGCAGCCGGAGGAGATCGCCGCGACGGTGCGGTTCCTCGCGTCCGACGACGCCTCGTACATCACTGGAGCCGTCATCCCGGTTGACGGCGGACTGGGAATGGGTCACTGATCACCATGAGCGGAATCCTCGAGGGCAAGCGCGTCCTGATCACCGGTGTGCTGATGGAGTCCTCCATCGCCTTCCACGCCGCCAAGCTGGCCCAGGAGCAGGGCGCCGAGATCATCCTGACCGCGTTCCCGCGGCCCACGCTGACCGAGCGCATCGCCAAGAAGCTGCCGAAGCCGACCAAGGTCATCGAGCTGGACGTCACCAACGAGGAGCACCTCGGGCGCCTCGCGGACGTCGTCGGCGAGGAGCTGGGCGGCCTGGACGGCGTCGTGCACTCCATCGGCTTCGCGCCGCAGGACGCGCTCGGCGGCAACTTCCTCAACACGCCGTTCGAGTCGGTCGCCACCGCCATGCACGTCTCGGCGTTCTCCCTGAAGTCGCTGACCATGGCCTGCCTGCCGCTGATGCAGAACGGCGGCTCGGTCGTCGGCCTCACCTTCGACGCGCAGTACGCCTGGCCGCAGTACGACTGGATGGGCCCGGCCAAGGCCGCCCTGGAGGCCACCAGCCGCTACATGGCCCGCGACCTGGGCAAGCAGAACATCCGCTGCAACCTGATCTCGGCGGGCCCGATCGGCTCCATGGCCGCCAAGTCCATCCCGGGCTTCAGCGATCTGGCCTCCGTGTGGGACACCCGTTCCCCGCTGGAGTGGGACCTGAAGGACCCGGAGCCGGCCGGCCGCGGCATCGTCGCGCTGCTGAGCGACTGGTTCCCGAAGACCACAGGCGAGATCATCCACGTCGACGGCGGTCTGCACGCCATCGGCGCCTGAGGCACCGCCCGGGGCCTCACGAGGCCCCGCCGACGCCCCGTTCCCCGCCGCGCCGCGGGGAGCGGGGCGTCCGTCGTCGGCCACCGGGTGCCGGGTGTCACCCGTTCGGCTCACCGGCCGGGCCGCCGCCGCGCCGGCGGCGCACCCTATGAGTACGCCTTCGCGGACGCGCCGTGCCGAAACCTCCGGATGACGCGTCCGCCCGCACGACCCTCCGCTGCCCGGCCGAGGAGGTCTCCTTGTGCGCCTGTTCCGCAGCATCGCCCCGGTGGCCGTGGCCCTGGCCCTCGTCCTGTCGCTGCCGTGCGAGGCGCTGCCGTACGACGGGCTGCCCCACGCGCGCGTGCGGGACGGCGAGTCACCGCCGCCGGTCCGGTTCGGCGCCTCCTGCCGTACGACCGTGCGCGGCTCCCAGGTGGTGGCCTACTGCCACAACCCCTATGTCGACATCGACCGCGTGCGGCTGCACATCGAGTGCGCCCGCTGGTGGGACATCGACACCGACAGCGCCCCGGCGGACGCCTGGCCGGCCATGACCGTACGGCTCACCGGCCGGTGCTGGAAGGAGGTCCGTTCGGTGTGGATCAGCCACCAGAAGGCGCGCTGAACCGGCCCGGATCGCACAGGAACGGATAGCTCGCCGCCTCCTCGGCCGCCGCCTCGGCGTCCCCCGTGCGGATCGCGTCCACCAGGCGCGCGTGGTCCATGTGGGTCTCCGGGGTCAGCTCCGCCCCGACGTCCGCGCGCAGCCAGTCGCGCAGCACCTCGCCCAGATCGGCGTACATCGCCACCATCACGTCGTTGTGGGACGCGGCCACCACCGCCAGGTGGAAGGTGGCGTCGGCCGCCACGAAGGCCTCCGTGTCGCCGGTCTCCCACACCTGCTCGCGCCGGACCAGCAGCGCGTCCAGCTGCTTGAGGTCCTTCTCGGTGCGCCGCTCGGCGGCGAGCTTCGCCGCGGCCGACTCCAGCGTGGAACGCAGCTCGGCGATGTGCCGCGGATCGGCGCCGGCGAAGCGGCGGTGCATCACCCCGGCCAGCTCGCTCGTGGCCACGACGTAGGTGCCCGAGCCCTGGCGGATGTCCAGCAGGCCGTTGTGCGCGAGCGCGCGGACGGCCTCGCGGACGGTGTTGCGGGCGACACCGAGCTGCTCGACCAGTTCCGGCTCGGTCGGGATGCGCGAGCCGACCGGCCACTCGCCGGAGGTGATCTGGTTGCGCAGTTCGGCGATGACCTGCTCGGACAGGGCCGAACGACGCGGGTGGCTCAAGGGCATGGCACACCTTCGCACGGGAGGACCGGGCGCGGAGGCTCCGGGGATGGACCGGCAATCATCCTATGATTCTATGATGGGCCTCATGGCTAGTGAGGAAACCCGGACAGTGGAGACCCGTACGGCGATGTCAGCGACCGAACGCGGTACGGCCCCCGCGACGAACACCCCCGAGACCACCCCGGGTGCGGGCCGCACGCGCGCGTGGGCCACCCGGCTGGTCGTCGTCGGCATCATGCTCTCCGCCCTGAACCTCCGGCCGGCCATCACGAGCCTCGGCGCGCTCCTCGAAGAGGTCCGCGACGGACTCGGCATGAGCGGCAGCGTGGCCGGACTGCTCACCTCCGTGCCCCCGCTGTGCTTCGCCGTCTTCGGAGTCATGGCACCACGCCTGGCCCGCCGCTTCGGACCGGCCGCCGTGGTGTGCGCCGGCATGGCCGCCATCGCCGCCGGCCTGGTCATCCGGCCGTACGTCGGCAACACGGCCGGATTCCTGGCCGCCAGCGCCCTCGCCCTGATGGGCATCGCGGTCAGCAACGTGCTGATGCCGGTCATCGTCAAGCGCTGGTTCCCCGACCGGGTCGGCTCCATGACCGGCCTGTACTCGATGGCCCTCGCCGCCGGCACCTCCCTCGCCGCCGCGCTGACCGTCCCGCTCACCGACGCCATGGGCGGCAACTGGCAGTCCGGCCTCGTCGTCTGGGCGGCCATCGCCGCCGCCGCCGTCCTGCCCTGGCTGCCGCTGCTCCGCGACCGCGGCGCCACCACCGCCGCCGCCGACGCCCGGCCGGAGGAGCCGGCACGGGACGCCGACGAGCCGCAGGCCCCGCTGCGCATCACCCGCAGCCGCACCGCCTGGTCGCTCGCCGTCTTCTTCGGCCTCCAGGCCACGGCGGCCTACATCACGATGGGCTGGATGCCGCAGATCTTCCGGGACGCCGGTGTCTCGGCCGGCACCGCCGGTGTGCTGCTCGCCGTCACCATGGTGATGGGCGTGCCGCTGGCCTTCATCATTCCCCGGGTCGCCACGCGCCTGCCCCACCAGGGGCCGATCGTCCTGGTGCTGGGCGTCTGCGGGCTCGCCGGATACGCCGGGCTCTACCTCGCGCCGGCCGGCGGCGCCTGGGCCTGGGCCCTGCTGCTCGGCGTCTCCAACTGCGCCTTCCCGCTCGCCCTGACCATGGTCGGGATGCGCGCCCGCAGCGGTGCGGGCGTGGCCCAGCTGTCCGCGTTCGCCCAGAGCACCGGCTATCTGATCTCCATCCCCGGCCCGCTGCTGGTCGGCGTGCTCTACCAGCAGAGCGGCGGCTGGGGGCTGCCGATCGCGCTGATGGCCGCGCTGATGGTGCCGCAGATGGCGGTGGGTTTCGTGGCCGGGCGCGACCGCACGGTCGAGGACGAGGCGACGCGCTGACCCGGCCGGGGGTGCCCCGGCGCCGTCCTGGGGGCGGCGGGATGCGAGACTGGACGCATGCAGCCTGTGCTCGACCCGAACCCGCGAAACGGCCAGAAGAAGATGCTGCTCGTCTTCGGCGCGTTCCTCGCCATCTTCGTGATCATCGCCGTGGTGGCGACCATCGCGTCCCCGTGACGACGCCCCTCCCCGGCCCCCACGGAGCACCCGGCCGCCCGGGTCTTCCCGGCCGGATGGTGGGGCTGGCCCCCCCATCCCCTAGGGGGTCGGGGTCAGGGTCAACTGGGTGGGAATCCGGATGGGTTGGCGCCCCCGGAAGCCGTAGCTTCGAGGTGTGACCGCGACGGGCGGTCGCGGAACCTCGAAGACGCACGCACGGAGGCGACCATGCCGGCCCGCACCCCCTCCCGGCCCCTCCCGGCGACCACGGGCGGTGCCGGCACCCGGCTGCCCTGGTGGGCGCTCGCCCTGCCCGCCCTCGCGTTCGTCGCGCTGCTCACGCTGGTACTCAACCCCACGGACGCCCAGGCGGCCGGCGGCGACCCGGCGATCGCACGGCTGCTGGAGCGCGTCCAGCAGCTCGCCGCCCGCTGACGGCAAGCGTCCGCACGCCGTGAATCCGCATGTCAACTCCCTGCGCCGGGTGGTCCGTTTCGTGCGAAGCTGGATCTCATGAGCGTCGCAGAACCCCGCAGGATCGTCCTCTTCCGGCACGCGAAAGCCGACTGGCCCCAGGTTCCCGACCACGAGCGCCCGCTCGCCGAGCGGGGCCGCATGGACGCCCCCGTCGCCGGACGCAGGCTGGCCGACACCGACATCGCCTTCGACCTGGCCCTGTGCTCCACGGCGACCCGCACCCGCGAGACCTGGAAGCTCGCCGTCCAGGAGCTGGCGCACCGGCCGAGGACCGTCTATGAGGAGCGGGTCTACGAAGCCTCGCCCGGCGAGCTGATCGCCGTGCTCAACGAGGTGCCCGACGAGGTGCGCAACGTGATCCTCATCGGCCACAACCCGGGCGTGCACGGCCTGGCCGAGATCCTGGCGGGCTCGGCCGAGGGGGACGCCCGCGCCCGGATGAACCGCCGCGGTTTCCCCGCCGCCGCCTTCGCCCTGCTCTCCTTCGACGGCCATTGGAAGGGCGTCGAACCCGGCGTCGCCACCCTCACGGACTACTGGGCGCCCTCCGAGTGATCCGGCACCCCGCCCGGCCGGAAGCGTGGGGCCCGGCACCCGGCGGGGTGCCGGGCCCTCCCGGCGCTGCGGACGGCCGGTGGCCGGCCCGTCACGGACGGACGCGGCCCGGTCCGGCCCGGTTCAGCCCTCGTCGTGCGTGTCGGCCGCCTCGACCTCTTCCCGGGTGACGCCGAGGAGGTAGAGGACCGTGTCGAGGAAGGGGAAGTTCACCGCCGTGTGCGCCGCCTCCCGCACCACGGGCTTGGCGTTGAAGGCCACGCCCAGACCCGCCGCGTTCAGCATGTCCAGGTCGTTGGCGCCGTCACCGATCGCCACGGTCTGCGACAGCGGCACCCCGGCCTCCGCCGCGAACCGGCGCAGCAGCCGCGCCTTGCCCGCCCGGTCCACGATCTCCCCGACGACCCGCCCGGTCAGCTTGCCGTCGACGATCTCCAGCGTGTTGGCCTGCGCGAAGTCCAGCCCCAGCCGCTCCTTGAGATCGTCGGTGACCTGGGTGAAGCCACCGGAGACGACGCCCACCTGGTAGCCCAGCCGCTTCAGGGTGCGGATCAGGGTGCGGGCGCCCGGCGTCAGCCGGACCTGCCGGCGCACCTTCTCCACCACCGACGCGTCCAGCCCCTTCAGCAGCGCCACCCGCGCGTGCAGGGACTGCTCGAAGTCCAGCTCCCCGCGCATCGCCGCGGCGGTCACCTCGGCGACCTGGTCCTCGCAGCCGGCGTGCGCCGCGAACAGCTCGATGACCTCGTCCTGGATCAGGGTCGAGTCCACGTCCATGACCACCAGCCGCTGGGCCCGCCGGTGCAGGCCCGCCGAGACCACCGCGATGTCGACACCCAGTGCCGCGGCGTCGGAGGCCAGGGCCGTGCGCAGCGGCTCGGTCTCCACTCCGGAGACGGCGAACTCCACCGCCGTCACCGGGTACTTCGCGAGCCGGAAGATACGGTCGATGTTGCCGCCGGCCTTCGCGATCCGGGCGGCGATCGCGGCCGTCGACTCGGCGGTGAGCGGATGGCCCAGCACGGTCACCAGGGAGCGTCCGAGGCCGCGCGGGCGGTTGTCGCCGTGCCCGGAGATGATCTCGGCCTGCATCTTCACCGACTCGGCCCAGCTGTGCACGGTGGCCCGCAGGTCGCCCTCCAGACCGGCCGGCGGCTGGGTCACCAGGGCGCACAGCACCAGGCGGCCCCGGGTGACGACCTGCTCGATGTCGACGACGTCGACCAGGTAGGCGGCGAGGGTGTCGAAGAGGCCCGCCGTGATGCCCGGCTGGTCCTTGCCGAAGATCTTGACAAGGAGGGTGGGGACCTCGGGGGTCTGCGAAGCGGAGGTCTGCGAAGCGCTCATGGTGTCACCACCGTATCCGGCACCCGGTGCCTCCCGCCGCCGAGGTCCGCCTGACGGACACGGAACAATCGGCGGCGCCCCGGTGTCGGGGGCCTTACCGCCGGGAGGCGGCGCGGGCGCGGAACCCGGCGCCACCGCGCCCCACCACGAGCGTGCCACGCACCACGCGCGTCCGCCGCCCGTCCCGGCCACGCACCACGCGCGTCCGCCGCCCGTCCCGGCTGTGCCCGACGCGCGTCCGCCGCCCCGCGAACGCAGGGCACCGGCCCCGCCCCGCCCCGCCGCGCCGAGTGGCGTGATCCCGACGCCGGTGCCGGCCCCGGGAGCCCGCACCGCCCCCGCCGCACGCCCCTGCCGACTCCGCCGTACGCACCCCGGTGGGCCGGCCGACCCGCCGGCCCCGCCGCCCGCGGACGCCGGTGGCCCCGCTCGCCCCCTCGCCGCACCCGCCGACCTCCGCCCCGCTGCGCCCCCTCCACTTCCTCCACCCCCGTCACCAGGGCCAGTTGGAGCGCCCGGGCAACCCCTTGGCAAGGCCCGGGTTTCGGTCAGGCGGCCGCGCCTGGAATAGTTCCCCACGATGTTCGACATCCCTAGACTCCCCGCTACGGGGGCAATTCGGGGGACAACTCAGTGGGGCATGGAGTGCCGGAACTCGTACTGGAAACAAACGGACGGACCTGGACGCTCGATCCGTCCAGGCCTTACACCCTCGGCCGCGATCCGCAGGGTGACATCGTCTTCGACGACGCCAGGGTCTCCTGGCGGCACGCCACGGTCAGCTTCAACGGCCACAGTTGGGTCATCGAGGACCACGGCAGCACCAACGGCACGTACGCGCAGGGACGGCGGGTCCAGTACACGGAGATCGTCCCCGGCTCGTCGCTGCACCTCGGCAACGCGACCGACGGCCCGCGGCTGAACCTCTCGGCGGCCACCGCACCGGTCGGCGGCCCGGCACCGCAGCCGCAGTCGGCGGCCCCGTACGCCGCGCAGCCCGCCGGCGCCCCCGACTGGACCCGGCAGGCCCCCGCCCACCAGGCCATACCCCAGCAGGCGCCGACCCCACAGGCCCCGGCCCACCAGCAGGCCGTACCGCACCAGGCCCCGGCCGCGCACCAGGACCCGCACGCGGCCTGGCAGCAGCCCGGGCCCGCGGAGCAGTACGTCCAGAAGACGCCCGGCGGTGGCGCGGGGGCGCCGCCGGTCCACGGCGACCGCAGCCCGACCACGTTCCACCAGTTCGCGCTCGGCCGCGTGATGCGCATCGGCCGTGCCCTGGAGAACGACCTGGTCGTCTCCGACCTCCAGGTCTCCCGGAACCACGCCGAGTTCCACGCCACGCCCGACGGCCGCTTCGAGATCCGTGACCTCGGCTCGCACAACGGCACCTACGTCAACGGCCAGCCGATCCCCAAGGGCGGCTCGGCGCTGCTCGGCCCGAGCGACATCGTCGGCGTCGGCCACTCCACCTTCCGCATCGTCGGCGACCGCCTCGAGGAGTTCGTCGACACCGGTGAGGTCTCCTTCTCGGCCCGCCACCTGACCGTCACGGTCGACGGCGGCAAGCAGATCCTCAAGGACGTCTCCTTCGGAGTCCCCGAGAAGTCGCTGATCGCCGTCATCGGCCCGTCCGGCTCCGGCAAGTCCACCCTGCTCAAGGCGCTCACCGGCTACCGGCCCGCCAACCAGGGCGAGGTGCTGTACGACAACCGGAACCTGTACAAGCAGTTCGCCGAGCTGCGCCAGCGCATCGGCCTGGTGCCGCAGGACGACATCCTGCACCGCGAGCTGACCGTGCGGAAGGCCCTGAAGTACGCGGCCAAGCTGCGCTTCCCCGCCGACACCACGGCCAAGGAGCGCGATGCCCGCATCGACGAGGTGCTGCGCGAGCTGAAGCTCGACATCCACAAGGACAAGAAGGTCACCTCGCTCTCCGGTGGCCAGCGCAAGCGCGTCTCGGTCGCCCTGGAGCTGCTCACCAAGCCGTCGCTGATCTTCCTGGACGAGCCGACCTCCGGCCTCGACCCGGGCATGGACCGGGACGTCATGCAGCTGCTGCGCGGCCTCGCCGACGACGGCCGTACGGTCCTCGTGGTCACCCACTCGGTGGCCGAGCTGGCGTTGTGCGACAAGCTGCTGGTGATGGCCCCGGGCGGCGCGGTCGCCTACTTCGGCCCGCCCGAGGAGGCACTGAACTTCTTCGGCTACGACAGCTGGGCCGACGTCTTCTCCGCCTTCGAGAACTACCGCGACTACGACTGGGCGGGGCGCTGGAAGGGCTCGCAGCACTACCAGATGTACGCGGCGGAGATCGACGCCGTCGCCCCGCAGACCGGCCCCGTGCCCGTGCCGCAGGCCCTGAGGCCGCCCAAGCCGCAGAGCTGGGGCTCGCAGCTGATGACCCTCGTCCGGCGTTATGTGGCGGTCATCGCCTCCGACAAGGGCTTCCTGGCGCTCACGGTGCTGCTGCCCGCGGTCATCGGCGCGGTCAGCCTGCTGATCCAGCACGACCGAGGACTGCTGCCGAACCCGGTCAACCCCAAGACCCACCTGCCCGCCCCGAACGGCACCGCGACCACCGTCCTGCTGATCCTCGCGGTCGGCGCGTGCTTCGCGGGCGCCGCGAACTCGGTCCGCGAGCTGATCAAGGAGCGGGTGATCTACGAGCGGGAGCGCGCGACCGGCCTGTCCCGCTCGGCGTACCTGATGTCCAAGGTGGTCGTGCTCGGCGCCGTCACCATGTTCCAGGGCCTGCTGGTCGGCCTGATCGGCTTCGCCAGCCGCGAGATCCCCGGCGAGGGGCTGGTGCTCGGCGGCTCCACGCTGGTCGAGCTGTGCCTGCCGATCATGGCGCTGGGCTTCACCTCGATGATGGTCGGCCTGGTGATCTCCTCGCTGGTGAAGACCGCCGAGAAGACCATGCCGCTGCTCGTGATGTTCGCGATCGTCCAGGTCGTCTTCACCGGCTGTCTGTTCACCCTGCACGGCACGCTCGGCGTGAACGAGTTCTCGTACCTGATGCCGTCCCGCTGGGCGGTGGCCGCGGCCGGCACCACGCTGGACTTCAACGCCATCGCCCCGAACACCGACGACCCGGGCAGCACCGACCCGCTGTGGGACCACGCGGCCTCGGCCTGGGGCCTGGACATGCTCGTGCTGCTCGCGCTCGGCGCGGCCTGCGGTTTCTTCGTCTCCCGCTTCCTGCGCCGCCACGAGCCGGAGGTCATGCGCAAGTAACCGCGCCCGTACGACGCCGAAGGGCGGCGCCCCGGTCCCCGGGTGCCGCCCTTCGGCGCTTGCGTCGCTGAGGTCCGCGCCAGGCCTCAGTACGCGCTGTTGACGTTGTCGATCGAGCCGTACCGGTGCGCCGCGTAGTTGGCGGCGGCGGTGATGTTGGCGACCGGGTCGTAGATGTTCCAGGACGTGCCGGCCACGTGGTACGCGGTGAAGGTCGGCGGGATGACCTGGAGCAGGCCCTTGGACGGGATGCCGTTGACGGCGTTGACGTCCCAGTTATTGATGGCGAGGGGGTTGCCGGAGGACTCCCGCATGATGTTGCGGTGCAGCCCGTTGTAGCTGCCCGGGATGCCCTTGGCCTTCATGATGGACAGGGCCTGCCGGATCCAGCCGTCGAGGCTGTTGGAGTACGTCTTGGCGGCGACCGGCCGCATGGGCAGACGCGCGGTGGAGCGGGTGGCGGCCTGCACGGCGGAGTGCTGCCGGGCGGTCTTCGCGGTGGCGGCCCGCTTCTGCGCGGCGGCCTTGTCGGCGGCGTCGTCGTCGGCCTTCTTCCGCGCCGCGAGGGTGTCGAGCTTGACGCTGGTGGCGGCAAGCCGGCCGGTGACGGTGCCCTTGACGTTCTCCAGGACGGCGTCGGAGGCGACCTGCGCCGTCGCGGCCGGGGCGCCCGTGGTGACGGTGCCCTCGTGGCCGGCGGTGGCCGACAGGGCGAGGGCGGCGGTGCCGAACGCGGCGACGCCGGCGACGCCGGCGATCCTTCGCTGCTTGGCCAGCGTACGACTATGGGCTCGGGCGAGGATGTTCTTGGGCATGGCTGATGGACCTCTTCGATAGCGCGGAGGTCGCTCCTGCGTCCGCCGGGGGAATCGGCTCCTCCCGCACGAACGCCGCGGTGCGAATCCGCGGCGCTGAGCGACGAGGCAATTCTTAGCGGGCGCAAAATGCCCAGGCAAAGGTGTGACATACGATCCGGGATAGTGGATCAGGGAAGGGCAAAATAGGACAGACGGGGCCGTCGATCCCGTTCATGTGGACGGGGGTATCTCCTATGCGCTTTCGTACGTGATGTAGGCCCTATGCGCGGGCTCACATGGAATACCGGGAGTACTCACAGCCCGTTGCCACCGCAACGCGCGGCGTGAGGGCTCTCCTCCCACAGGATGAGACGGCCGGCGCCCGCCTCGTCCCCTGGGCAGAGCCCGCTCCGCACTCCCTCCCGCGCCCGGGGAAGCCCGGCCCCGCCACCTCTGTCCTCGCGGGCGCGGTACGCACGCGCGCGCGTACGCGTGTGCCGCCCCTCCCTCACCCCGGCGTGCCCGGGTCCTCCGCCCGCCCTAGGACCAGCGGACCAGATTCCGCCGTGACCGGACCGATCCGGGCTGTCGGACCCCGCCGGTACCGTGAGGACATGAGTCAAGGCCCCCGGTCCGGCCTCGCCGCGGTGAGTTCCGCGCTGCTGGCCATGAGCAGGCATCTGGAGGTGCGCGACGTCCTCAAGACGATCGTCGCCTCCGCCCGCGAGCTGCTCGACGCGCAGTACGCCGCCCTCGGCGTCCCCGACGACCACGGAGGCTTCGCCCAGTTCGTCGTGGACGGCGTCAGCGAGGAGCAGTGGCGTGCCATCGGCCCGCTCCCGCGCCAGCACGGCATCCTCGCCGCGATGCTGCGCGAGGCGAAGGCCGAGCGCCTCGCCGACGTGCGCGAGGACCCCCGCTTCGAGGGCTGGCCGGACGCCCACCCCGACCTGGCCGACTTCCTGGGCCTGCCGATCAGGGACGGCGAGGAGGTCATCGGGGCGCTCTTCCTCGCCAACAAGCGCTGCCCCAGGCCGGAGGGCGGCTGCGGCTTCACCCAGGACGACGAGGAACTGCTCTCCATCCTCGCCCAGCACGCCGCCATCGCCCTCACCAACGCCCGCCTCTACGAACGCAGCCGCGAGCTGACCATCGCCGAGGAACGCTCCCGCCTCGCCCACGAACTGCATGACGCGGTCAGCCAGAAACTGTTCTCGCTGCGCCTGACCGCCCAGGCAGCGGCGGCGCTCGTCGACCGCGACCCCGCCCGTGCCAAGGGCGAGCTGCACCAGGTGGCCTCGCTCGCCGCCGAGGCCGCCGAGGAGCTGCGCGCCGCCGTCGTGGAGCTGCGGCCCGCGGCGCTGGAGGAGGACGGGCTGATCGCCACCCTGCGCACCCAGATACAGGTCCTCGACCGCGCCCACTCGGCCCGCGTGAGCTTCGCCGGCAGTGGCTTCCGCGCCCTGCCCGCGGCCCAGGAGGAGGCCATGCTCCGGGTCGCCCAGGAGGCCCTGCACAACGCCCTGCGGCACTCCGGGGCGGCACATGTCCACGTCAGCGTGGGGCGGCGCGGCAACGGCGCCGTCCTGCGCGTCACGGACGACGGCGGCGGCTTCGACCCCACGGCGGTCCGCCGCGCCGGCCGCCACCTCGGCCTGGTCTCCATGCGGGACCGGACCAGTGGCGTCGGCGGCTCGCTGACCGTGGAATCGGCGCCCGGCAAGGGCACCACGATCGAGATGGAGGTCCCCGGTGGGTGAACCGATCAAGGTGCTGCTGGTCGACGACCACCAGGTCGTCCGCCGGGGCCTGCGCACCTTCCTGGAGGTCCAGGACGACATAGAGGTCGTCGGCGAGGCCGCCGACGGCGCCGAGGGAGTCGCCCGCGCCGAGGAACTGCGGCCCGACGTCGTCCTCATGGACATCAAGATGCCGGGCACGGACGGCATCGAGGCGCTGCGCAGACTGCGCGGACTCGGCCATCCCGCGCGCGTGCTGATCGTCACGAGCTTCACCGAGCAGCGCACGGTCGTCCCCGCCCTGCGCGCCGGGGCCGCCGGGTACGTCTACAAGGACGTGGACCCCGACGCCCTCGCCGGCGCCATCCGCTCCGTGCACGCCGGGCACGTCCTGCTCCAGCCGGAGGTCGCCGACGCCCTGCTCTCCCACGAGGAGGCGGGTGGCGGGCAGGGCAGGGGAGGATCGCTCACCGAACGGGAGCGCGAGGTGCTCGGCCTGATCGCGGACGGCCGCTCCAACCGGGAGATAGCCCGCGCCCTCGTCCTGTCCGAGAAGACCGTCAAGACGCACGTCTCCAACATCCTGATGAAACTGGACCTCGCCGACCGCACCCAGGCCGCGCTGTGGGCCGTACGCCACGGCGTGGCCGACTGACACGCCCGGCCGGTCCTCACCCACGGCAACACGGAGCGTCACCAACCGGGCTGAGATTCATACCGTCGTGGGAATGTCACCCGGATGGCGCATCCTCCGGCGATCCCCGCCGTTCCCCAGTGCGTGCCGCGGCGATCGCCGCGGGGGAACACCACAGGAGGGGCAGACAGTGAAGAACCTGAAGAAGGCGGCGGCCGCGACGATGGTGGCGGGTGGCCTGGTGGCCGCCGGCGCGGGCCTCGCCTCCGCCCAGAGCGGCGCCGCCGGCGCGGCCGTCGGGTCCCCGGGCGTCGGCTCGGGCAACGCCGCCCAGGTGCCGGTGCACGTCCCGGTGAACGCGGTCGGCGACAGCGTGAACGTCATCGGCGTGCTGAACCCGGCCTTCGGCAACCTCGGCCTCAACCACTGAGCCGGACCGCGAAGCGACCCCGGGCCTCCCGGACGCCGGGAGGCCCGGGGGCCACCCGGCGGACGCGGCTAGCGCGCCCCGCGCTCCCGCTCCTCCACGTACGCGTTGTACGCCGCCACCTGCGCCCGCCGCGCAGTCCGCTCCACCGGCCTGAGCGCCTCGGCCCGCGCCCGCATCTCCGCGGAGCTCACCGCGGCCCCGTGCCCGTTGCCGTGCGCCAGCGACACCAGCAGCCCCACCCGCTGCGCCAGCTCCAGCACCCGCACCGCCCGCGGCGGATACCCCGGCGCCAGCACCTCCCGGCCCCGCTCGGCCCGCGCCCGGTACGCGTCGATCGCCGCCTCGGCCACCGGACCCGACCCCGCGACGTCCAGCTTCGACAGCACCTCGGTCGCCTCCCGCAGCGCCTCGGCCAGCTCCCGCTCCGCCTCGCCCAGCGACGGCACGTCGGCCGGCGGCGCCTCGCGCACCGGCAGCACACGCCAGACCACCTCCACGTGCACATCGCCCTCGGGCCCGGCCTCGTACACCTCCGGCACCAGCCCGAACGCGGCACCGTGACAGACCACCGCCTCCTCGGCCTCCAGTGCCCGCGCGTTGAACTCCGGCGGACCGCTCAGCCCCAGCGGATGCCCCGGCGCCGGCAGCGCCACCCGCAGCC
Organism: Streptomyces sp. NPDC104831; assembly: GCF_055583025.1. Classification (NCBI taxonomy): domain Bacteria; kingdom Bacillati; phylum Actinomycetota; class Actinomycetes; order Kitasatosporales; family Streptomycetaceae; genus Streptomyces; species Streptomyces sp. NPDC104831. Next base: position 5,956 of record NZ_JBVJOT010000024.1, on the reverse strand, counting down.
CGACCGCCCCCAGCGCGCGCAGCCGCCCCAGCGCGAGCGTCAGCCCGACCGGCGCCGGCTCACCGGGCAGCCCCTCCACCCGGTGCACCGCGTCCTCGCCCACGATGGCGAGGGCGGCGTCATCCGGAGCGACAAGTCCGGCCAAAAGGGCATTGCCCCAAGCTGCGAGGCGTCCTGAACGCGGTTCCGAGAGCATGCCCCCACCCTAAGGACCGGACCGATGGAATGGAGCGGGGCACTCGTGGCGTAGATTTCATAAGGGCTGCGCCCACCGGCGCGGGACCCCAGCCACAGGCGTACGCGACAGCCGAGACCGGCCACACTGCAAGGGGAGACAACGCGCTCATGAGCGATGTTCTGGAGCTTCAGGACGTATCCGTGGTCCGCGAGGGCCGGGCTCTGGTGGACCAGGTCTCCTGGTCGGTCAAGGAGGGCGAGCGCTGGGTCATCCTCGGCCCCAACGGCGCCGGCAAGACCACCCTCCTGAACGTCGCCTCCAGCTACCTCTACCCCAGCACCGGCACCGCCACCATCCTCGGCGAGACCCTCGGCAAGCCCGGCACCGACGTCTTCGAGCTGCGCCCCCGCATCGGCATGGCCGGCATGGCCATGGCCGACAAGCTCCCCAAGCGCCAGACCGTCCTGCAGACCGTCCTCACCGCCGCCTACGGCATGACCGCCGGCTGGCAGGAGGAGTACGAGGACGTCGACGAGCAGCGCGCCCGCGCCTTCCTCGACCGCCTCGGCATGAGCGACTACCTGGACCGCACGTTCGGCACCCTCTCCGAGGGCGAGCGCAAGCGCACCCTGATCGCCCGCGCCCTGATGACCGACCCCGAGCTGCTCCTGCTGGACGAGCCCGCCGCCGGCCTCGACCTCGGCGGCCGCGAGGACCTCGTCCGCCGCCTCGGCCGGCTCGCCCGCGACCCCATCGCCCCCTCGATGATCATGGTCACGCACCACGTCGAGGAGATCGCCCCCGGCTTCACCCACGTCCTCATGATCCGCCAGGGCAAGGTCCTCGCCGCCGGCCCCGTCGAGCTGGAACTGACCTCCCGCAACCTCTCCCTCTGCTTCGGCCTCCCGCTCGTGGTCGAGCAGGTCGGCGACCGCTGGACCGCCCAGGGCCTGCCCCTGTCCTGACCCCTCCCCTGCGCGCCCTGTCCGCCGCCCGGCCACGGCCCTACCATGACCATGTGGACATCGACGCATGGGTGTGGTGGCTCGTCGGCGCGGCGGCACTCGGAATCCCGCTCGTGGTCACCGCCATGCCGGAGTTCGGCATGCTCGCGGTGGGAGCCGTCGCGGCGGCGGTCGCCTCCGCCCTCGGCTTCGACGCCGTCGTCCAGGTCCTCGCGTTCGTCGTCGTCTCCGTCGCCCTCATCGCCGTCGTCCGGCCCATCGCCGCCCGGCACGGCCGGCAGCGCCCCCAACTCGCCACCGGCGTGGAGGCGCTGAAGGGCAGACAGGCCGTCGTCCTCGAACGGGTCGACGCGGCCGGCGGCCGGATCAAGCTCGCCGGAGAGGTCTGGTCGGCCCGTGCCCTCGACACCGGCCGCGCCTACGAAGTCGGCCAGGAGGTGGACGTCGTGGACATCGAGGGGGCCACCGCGATCGTCCTGTGAGGACAACTCACGGGGAACGGCACACGAGTTGCCCCGCGGTCTGACAGACTCGACCAGCAAGATCCTCAACAGTCATGAGATCTGCCGAAGGCGCCGAGGCGGAGAAGGGTACGGGGAGCGACGATGGAACCGGTCATCATCGTCCTGATCATCCTGGTGGTGTTGGTCTTCATCGCCCTGATCAAGACGATCCAAGTCATCCCACAGGCCAGCGCCGCCATCGTCGAGCGCTTCGGCCGTTACACACGGACGCTGAACGCGGGCCTGAACATCGTCGTCCCGTTCATCGACACCATCCGCAACCGCATCGACCTGCGAGAGCAGGTCGTACCGTTCCCGCCGCAGCCGGTGATCACCCAGGACAACCTGGTCGTGAACATCGACACGGTCATCTACTACCAGGTCACCGACGCCCGGGCCGCCACCTACGAGGTCGCCAGCTACATCCAGGCGATCGAGCAGCTCACCGTCACCACGCTGCGCAACATCATCGGCGGCATGGACCTCGAACGGACCCTGACCTCCCGCGAGGAGATCAACGCCGCCCTGCGCGGCGTCCTGGACGAGGCCACCGGCAAGTGGGGCATCCGCGTCAACCGAGTCGAACTGAAGGCCATCGAGCCGCCCACCTCCATCCAGGACTCGATGGAGAAGCAGATGCGCGCCGACCGGGACAAGCGGGCCGCGATCCTCCAGGCCGAAGGTGTCCGGCAGTCCGAGATCCTGCGCGCCGAGGGCGAGAAGCAGTCCCAGATCCTGCGCGCCGAAGGCGAGGCCAAGGCCGCAGCCCTGCGCGCCGAGGGCGAGGCCCAGGCCGTCCGCACGGTCTTCGAGGCCATCCACGCCGGCGACCCGGACCAGAAGCTGCTCTCCTACCAGTACCTCCAGATGCTCCCCAAGATCGCCGAGGGCGACGCCAACAAGCTCTGGATCGTCCCCAGCGAAATCGGCGACGCCCTCAAGGGCCTCTCCGGGGCCATGGGCAACTTCGGCTCCCTGGGCGGCGGTTCGGGTGGCGCAGGCTCCAACGGCGGCACGGAGCGCCGGGAGAAGCCCCCGATCGACTGAAGCACGTCCACCCCGCGCCCCGAACCGGGTGCGGGGAACCGTGCTCCACAACCGGCCCCCGGCCGCCGACGGACGGCACCCGGCAGACGCCTAGGCGGCATCCCGGGCGAGCCACTCGGGGAGCGCGGCGAGGTCCTCCTGCCCCAGCGAGAGCAACATGGCATCGGCAGGCGTGGGCTCGAACGGCTGCCGCAGCAGCGTCATCCCGGCTTCCTCCGGAGTCCGGTTCGCCTTGCGGTGATTGTCCTCCGCGCACGCGGCCACCGTGTTCAGCCACGTGTCCTGCCCGCCCTGCGCCCGCGGCACCACATGGTCCACGGTCGTGGCCCGGCGCCCGCAGTACGCGCACCGGTGCCGGTCCCGCACCAGCACCCCCCGCCGCGACCACGGCGCTCGTCTTCGGAACGGCACCCGTACGTACCGGCACAGCCGGATCACCCGGGGCGCGGGTATGTCCACATCCGCGCCGCGCATGCGCAGTTCGGGGTGGGCCTGCTCGACCACGGCCTTGTCCTGGAGCACCAGGACCACGGCTCGGTTCAGGGACACCGTCGACAGCGGCTCGAAACTCGCGTTCAGGACCAACGTGTCACGCATCCAGCCCACCTCCCGTGTGCGCCTGCCCACCCCCGGCGGGCTCGGATCAACTCTGGACGGGCGCGCCGGGATGGACAACGCAATAAAAAATGCCCGCCTCCGATCACTTCCAAGACAGGAGGCGGGCAAACGTTCAGTGAACGCCGAACCGGGTCGCGGTACGGCGCTCAGCCCTCGGCGGGGTTCTCGTACTCACCGATCAGCTGGGCGCGCGCGATGGTGTGGAACCGGAGGTTGAAGCCGACGAAGGCCGGCGAGGCGTCCGCGTCCGGACCCAGTTTCTCCTGGTCCACCGCGTACACCGTGAAGACGTACCGGTGCGGACCGTCCCCGGGCGGCGGAGCGGCACCGCCGAAGTCCCTCGTCCCGTAGTCGTTCCGCGCGTGCACGGCACCCTCGGGCAGCCCCTCGAAGGACCCGCCGCCCGCACCCGCCGGCAGCTCGGTCACCGAGGCCGGGATGTCGAACAGGACCCAGTGCCAGAACCCGCTGCCGGTCGGCGCGTCCGGGTCGTAGCACGTCACGGCGAAGCTCTTCGTCTCGGGCGGGAAGCCCTCCCAGCGCAGGTGCGGCGAGGTGTTGCCCTCCGCGTACACCTGGGCGCCCGCGAGCGTGGCGCCCTCCTCGACGTCCTCACTCGTCACCGCGAACGACGGAACGGGCGGATGGAAGTCATGGGGGAGCGGCCGCCGCTTGAGCTCGGTCACCTCGGTACCTCCTGATCGATGATCTGCAACCAGCGGCTCCGAGCCTAGAACCAGTTGCGCTTGCTGCCGACCTCGGACAGCCACTGGTTGAGGTACGCCGCCCAGTCGGTCCCCTGCCAGTCGTTCAGGCCCACCTGGAAGGACCGGTAGGTGTCCGAGCCCTCGCTGAACAGACCCGGCTTCTTGTCCATCTCCAGCACCACGTCCATGGCGTGCTCGTCCGCCACGAAGCTCAGCTCCACCTGATTCAGCCCCCGGTACTGCGCCGGCGGGAAGAACTCGATCTCCTGGTAGAACGGCAGCTTCTGCCGCGTACCCCGGATGAGACCGCGCTCCATGTCCGCGTTCTTGAACCGGAAGCCCAGCTGGACGAAGCCGTCCAGGATCGCCTTCTGCGCCGGCAGCGGGTGCACGTTGATCGGGTCCAGGTCGCCGGAGTCCACGGCCCGCGCGATCGCCAGCTCGGTGGTCACACCGATGTGCATCCCGTGCAGCGCCTGCCCGTCGATCATGGTGATGGGCGTCTCCCAGGGAATCTCCAGTCCGAACGGCACCGCGTGCACCGCACCCGCCTGGAGCTCGAAGGCACCGCCGAGCCGCACCTTCGTGAACTCGATGTCCTGCTTGTACTCCTGGTCGCCGCTCTCCACCTCCACCTTGGCCTGCAGCCCGACGGACAGCCCCTCGATGGTCTGGTTCACCGACCCGCCCTGGATCCGCACCTCGCCCTGGACGACGCCGCCCGGCACGACGTTGCCCTCGGTCAGCACCGTCTCGACCGACGCGCCGCCGGCCCCCAGGCTCGCGAGCAGCTTCTTGAACGCCATGGCACTCCCTTGACTAATGGACACCCTCGACCGGTACAAACGCGATCCGCCCGGGACCGGTTCCGTCGGCCCCGTACGCCCCCTGGACTACCCTCGGAGGGCATGATCGCGCCCCCGGACCGTACGCCACTGCCCCGCACCTTCTTCGACCGCCCGGTTCTGGAGGTCGCCCCGGACCTCCTCGGCCGCATCCTGGTCCGGGCCACCCCCGACGGCCCGATCGCCGTCCGCCTCACCGAGGTGGAGGCCTACGACGGCCCGAACGACCCCGGCTCGCACGCCTACCGGGGCCGCACCGCCCGCAACGCCGTGATGTTCGGCGAGCCCGGGCACGTGTACGTCTACTTCACCTACGGCATGTGGCACTGCATGAACCTGGTCTGCGGACCCGAGGGCCGGGCCAGCGCCGTCCTGCTGCGCGCCGGCGAGGTGGTGGAGGGAGCCGAGCTGGCCCGCAAACGACGCCTTTCGGCCAGGAACGACAAGGAACTGGCCAAGGGTCCCGCCCGCCTCGCGACGGCCCTCGGGGTCGACCGGGCCCTGGACGGCACGGACGCCTGCGCCCCGGGCGAGACCCCGCTGCGGATACTGACCGGCACGCGGGTTCCCACCGACCAGGTACGCAGCGGTCCCCGCACCGGTGTGGCGGGCGAGGGCGGCGACGGCGACCTCCACCCCTGGCGCTACTGGGTGGCGGACGACCCCACCGTCAGCCCCTACCGGGCCCATGTGCCGAGGCGCCGCCGGGGTTGACGCGGCGGGTCGAGGTGCGTAATGTGGCCCGAGCCGCTGAACCGGGTACGGCGTATGCCTGCAGCCGGAGCGGCCAACCCACTACCTAGCTCCACCCCCTCAGACGGGGTCGTTTCCGGCGCGCCCGCGCGCCCGAATTCGAACTCGTCAGACTCGATTATGAGACTCCGAGGGAATCGGCTAACGTAGTGAATGTCGAAAGGGCGGACGGCGAAAGCCGAAAGCCCCGAGACAATCCCGCCGACAGGGAATCGGACGCCGAAAGGATCTGATAGAGTCGGAAACGCCGGAAAGGGAAACGCGAGAGCGGGAACCTGGAAAGCACCGAGGAAATCGGATCGAGAAAAGATCTGATAGAGTCGGAAACGCAAGACCGAAG
>NZ_JBVJOT010000023.1:0-130665 GCF_055583025.1 Streptomyces sp. NPDC104831 | reverse complement strand
CAGGCCGGGGCCGGCGTGCCCGTGCGGCAGCGCGCCGCCCCCGGTCGGCGGCAGGATCAGCCCCCCACAGCCCCCCCCCCCCCCCCCCACTTTTCCAACGGGGGTGGTGCTCGGGGTCCCGCGCCCCCTCGCGCCGGCTTGGGCCGCGGTCCAGGGACCGCGCCTGCGCGCGGCGGTGATTCCGTGCGCCGGGCGTGCGGAGTCCTTTCGGGGATGGTGTGCCGCGGGGATGCGCGGGCGTACGGCGGCGGGTGACCGGCGCGCGGTGCGCGCGTCCGACGGACCGCGCTCCCGGAAGCCGTTGGGCCGCGGTGATCGTTTTCGGGTAGCCTTCCCCGCGTGCCGGGGTGCGTAGCGCAGGGGGTCGTCGCGCCTCGATGGCATCTAGGAGGACGCCGGTTCGAATCCGGCCCGCCCCGGCGCACCCGGTCGCTGTTCGGTGACGCGGAAGGCCCGGCCCCCGCACGGGGAGCCGGGCCTTCCGGGTGTCCGGCCGTTACGCCTTGCGCAGGCGGAACGTGAGGGACAGGCCCTCGTCGGTGAAGGGCTCGCCGTAGCCGCCGTCGGCCTCGCCCTGGGCGAAGTCGGTCGCGAGGACCTCGTCGGCGATCAGTCCGGAGTGCTCGGACAGGGCCGCGACGACCGCCGGGTCCGTGGAGGTCCAGCGCAGCGCGATCCGGTCGGCGACGTCCAGGCCGCTGTTCTTGCGGGCCTCCTGGATCAGCCGGATCGCGTCCCGGGCCAGGCCCGCCTGCCGCAGCTCCTCGGTGATCTCCAGGTCCAGCGCCACCGTGGCACCGGAGTCGGAGGCCACCGACCAGCCCTCGCGCGGGGTCTCCGTGACGATCACCTCGTCCGGGGCGAGGGTGACGGTCTCACCGTCGACCTCCACGGACGCCGTGCCCTCGCGCAGGGCGAGGGACAGCGCGGCGGCGTCGGCACCCGCGATGGCCTTCGCCACGTCCTGCACCCGCTTGCCGAACCGCTTGCCGAGCGCCCGGAAGTTAGCCTTGGCGGTCGTGTCGACCAGGCTGCCGCCGACCTCGGACAGCGACGCCAGGGACGAGACGTTCAGCTCCTCGGTGATCTGCGTGTGCAGCTCGCGGTCCAGGGACTCGAAGCCGGTCGCCGCGATCAGCGCGCGGGACAGCGGCTGACGGGTCTTGACGCCCGACTCCGCACGCGTGGCACGGCCCAGCTCCACCAGCCGGCGGACCAGCACCATCTGCCGGGACAGCTCCGGGTCGATCGCCGAGAGGTCGGCCTCGGGCCAGGCGGCCAGGTGCACGGACTCCGGCGCGCCCGGCGTGACCGGGACGACCAGGTCCTGCCAGACCCGCTCGGTGATGAACGGGGTGATCGGCGCCATCAGCTTGGTGACCGTCTCCAGCACCTCGTGCAGCGTGCGCAGCGCGGCCTTGTCGCCCTGCCAGAACCGGCGGCGCGAACGGCGGACGTACCAGTTGGACAGGTCGTCGACGAACGCGGACAGCAGCTTGCCGGCGCGCTGGGTGTCGTACGCCTCCAGCGCCTGGGTCACCTGGTCGGTCAGCGCGTGCAGTTCGGACAGCAGCCAGCGGTCCAGCAGCGGGCGCTCGGCCGGCGCCGGGTCCGCCGCGGACGGCGCCCAGTCGGACGTACGCGCGTACAGGGCCTGGAAGGCGACCGTGTTCCAGTAGGTCAGCAGCGTCTTGCGGACGACCTCCTGGATGGTGCCGTGGCCGACCCGGCGCGCGGCCCACGGGGAGCCGCCGGCCGCCATGAACCAGCGCACCGCGTCCGCGCCGTGCTGGTCCATCAGCGGGATCGGCTGCAGGATGTTGCCCAGGTGCTTGGACATCTTGCGGCCGTCCTCGGCCAGGATGTGGCCGAGGCAGACGACGTTCTCGTACGACGACTTGTCGAAGACGAGCGTGCCGACGGCCATCAGCGTGTAGAACCAGCCGCGGGTCTGGTCGATGGCCTCGGAGATGAACTGCGCCGGGTACCGGCTCTCGAACAGTTCCTTGTTCTTGTACGGGTAGCCCCACTGCGCGAACGGCATCGAACCCGAGTCGTACCAGGCGTCGATGACCTCGGGCACGCGCGTGGCGGTCTTTCCGCAGCCCTCGTGCGGGCAGGCGAAGGTGACGTCGTCGATGTACGGCCGGTGCGGGTCGAGGCCGGAGTGGTCGGCGCCGGACAGCTCGCTCAGCTCCGCGCGGGAGCCGACGCAGGTGAGGTGGTCGTCCTCGCAGCGCCAGATCGGCAGCGGGGTGCCCCAGTAGCGGTTGCGGGACAGCGCCCAGTCGATGTTGTTGTTCAGCCAGTCGCCGTAGCGGCCGTGCTTGACCGTCTCCGGGAACCAGTTGGTCTTCTCGTTCTCCTGGATGAGCCGGTCCTTGACCGCCGTCGTGCGGATGTACCAGGAGGGCTGCGCGTAGTAGAGCAGCGCGGTGTGGCAGCGCCAGCAGTGCGGGTAGCTGTGTTCGTAGGGCAGGTGCCGGAAGAGGAGGCCGCGCTGCGACAGGTCCTCGGTGAGCTTTTCGTCCGCCTTCTTGAAGAAGACGCCGCCGACCAGCGGGACGTCCTCGGCGAAGGTGCCGTCCTGGCGGACGGGGTTCACCAGCGGCAGGCCGTAGGCGCGGCAGGTGCGGAGGTCGTCCTCGCCGAAGGCGGGGGACTGGTGGACCAGACCGGTGCCGTCCTCGGTGGTGACGTAGTCGGCGTTCACCACGAAGTGCGCCGGCTCGGGGAACTCGACCAGCTCGAACGGGCGCTGGTACGTCCAGCGCTCCATCTCGGCGCCGGTGAAGGTCTGGCCCGTGCTCTCCCAGCCCTCGCCGAGGGCCTTGGCGAGCAGCGGCTCGGCGACGACCAGCTTCTCCTCGCCGTCGGTCGCGACGACGTAGGTGACCTCGGGGTGCGCGGCGACCGCCGTGTTGGACACCAGCGTCCACGGGGTCGTCGTCCACACCAGGAGCGCGGCCTGGCCGGCGAGCGGACCGGAGGTGAGCGGGAAGCGGACGTACACGGACGGGTCGACGACCGTCTCGTAGCCCTGCGCCAGCTCGTGGTCGGACAGGCCGGTGCCGCAGCGCGGGCACCAGGGGGCGACGCGGTGGTCCTGGACCAGCAGGCCCTTGCCGAAGATCTCCTTCAGCGACCACCACACGGACTCCACGTACTCGGGGTCCATCGTGCGGTAGGCGTCGTCCAGGTCGACCCAGTAGCCCATGCGGGTGGTCAGCTCGGCGAAGGCGTCGGTGTGCCGGGTCACCGACTCGCGGCACTTGGCGTTGAACTCGGCGATGCCGTACGCCTCGATGTCCTGCTTGCCGGAGAAGCCCAGCTCCTTCTCGACGGCCAGCTCCACGGGCAGGCCGTGGCAGTCCCAGCCGGCCTTGCGTGCCACGTGGTAGCCGCGCATGGTGCGGAAGCGGGGGAAGACGTCCTTGAAGACGCGCGCCTCGATGTGGTGGGCGCCGGGCATGCCGTTGGCGGTGGGCGGGCCCTCGTAGAACACCCATTCCGGGCGGCCCTCGGACTGGTCCAGGGTCTTGGCGAAGATCTTCTGCTCGCGCCAGAAGTCGAGCACGGCGTGCTCAAGAGCGGGCAGGTCGACCTGTGCGGGCACCTGGCGGTACGTCGGCGCTGTCATCTGCGAGCATCCTCCAACGGACTTGCTGCCTTCCGTCGGAGGGACGAGAGCCTTCGTTTCCCTGTACGCCGTGTGCGGCGCGCTCCCGCGGTACCACCCTCCTTGGCCCCCCGGCACGCCGTACGCGCCGGTGAGCCCCCTCATTGGGGCGCGAAGCCGGTTCTACTCGCCGTCGCCCTCGGGCTGCGGCTTTCTTCCGGCGGCTCCGGGGTGATCTTCACGTCGCGCTCGCCCCCGGGCTCACACCGTCCCCGGGTCGCTCTGGGCTGCGTACGCCGCTACTCGTCCCCATCCACGCTTCTCGCTCCGCCCAGTGTACGGCGCCGCGCGGACAGCGGCGGACCGGTTTTCCCCGGGGCGGGGGCGGACGGCCGGCGACCGGGCCGGGTGACCCGAATGGCGAGGGGCGCGCGGCCGGGGCCGGGCCGGCCGGGCGCCGCGGATTACCCGGCGGGGAGCTGGGCACAACGGATGCAGGCCCGTGGCTCCGGGGGTGCGGGCGGGCGAATCGGGCGGTGTGCCCCGTTGCCGCGGGACTCAAGTCGATTTATCGTCCCAGCACGATTCACCGGAAAGATCACCATATGTAAGGGGTCGCGGCCATGGTGGCGAAGAAGACCGCCGTACAGCAGCCGGCGACCGGGAACACCGGCGCCCGTCCCGCCGCCGGGAAGACGGCCCCGGACGAGACGGCCGCCGCGACCGGCACGGCCCCGGACGAGACGGCCGCCGCCACGGAGACGGCCGCCAAGAAGAAGGCGGCCGCCAAGAAGACGGCCGGCGCGAAGAAGGCGGCGGCAGGGAAGAAGGCGGCAGCCGGCAAGAAGGCGGCGGTCGCCGACAGGACGGCGATCACCGGCAGGACGGCGGCCGGCGGGAAGGCGGCGGCCGCGAAGAAGGCGGCCGGGAGGAAGGGGGCCACGAAGGACGCGGTCGGCGTGGGGACGGCCGTCGGCAAGACCGTCGCCGAGAAGACCGCCGCCCCCGGGAAGACCGCCGCCCCCGGGCAGGCCGCGGCGCCGGAGGCGGCACACACGAGCACGGCCAAGAAAGCGGGCGCGGCGCGGGCCGCGGAGCAGACGGGAGCCACGACGGTGGTTGCGAAGAACACTCCTGGCACGGCCACGGCGGAGCAGACCGCCGTTCCCAAGGCGCGGGCAGGCGCCGCGGAGCCCGGCGAACTGGCCGTGCGCCCCGGTGAGGATCCCTGGAGCCCGGAGGAGGCCGGCGAGGCGCGCGCGGAGCTCCAGTCCGAGCTGGAGCGGCTGCGGCGGGAGATCAGCTCCTCCGAGGCGTCCCTGGCCGGCCTGATGCGGGATTCCGGGGACGGCGCCGGCGACGACCAGGCCGACACCGGCACCAAGAACATCACGCGCGAGCACGAATTGGCGCTGGCCGCCAACGCGCGCGAGATGCTCACCCAGACCGAGCGCGCCCTGGAGCGGCTGGACGCGGGCACCTACGGTCTGTGCGAGAACTGCGGCAATCCCATCGGCAAGGCCCGGATGCAGGCGTTCCCCAGGGCGACGCTGTGCGTGGAGTGCAAACAGAAGCAGGAACGCCGCTCCTGAGGGCGCCCCGCCGTGCCGTACTCTCGTGCCCAGTCAGGCACCTAGGTTGAGGGACTCACGTGGCAGAGGCGGAGCGCATCATCGGTACGCCGGACACCCCGGACGACGACCACCGGCAGACGGAGCCGGGCGGAGCACCCGCCGGCTCCGCGGCCGCCGGTGCCTCCGGGGAGGCCGGTGCGGACCAGCGACAGGCCCGGGAGGCGCGCAAGGCCGGCCGCGCGCGCCGGATCGCCGTGCTGTTCGCGGTGGCCGCCTTCGCGTACGCCCTCGACCTGATCAGCAAGATGCTCGTCGTCGCCCGGCTGGAGGGCCGCGCGCCCATCCGGGTCGTCGGCGACCTGCTGGAACTGCACGTCATCCGCAACCCCGGCGCCGCCTTCAGCTTCGGCGCGGCCTTCACGGTGATCTTCTCGCTGATCGCCGCGATCGTGATCGTGGTGATCATCCGGCTGGCGCGCAAGCTGCACAGCTTCCCCTGGGCGGTCGCCCTCGGCCTGCTGCTCGGCGGCGCGCTCGGCAACCTCACCGACCGGGTCTTCCGGGCGCCCGGCGTCTTCGAGGGCGCGGTGGTGGACTTCATCGCGCCCAAGGGGTTCGCGGTGTTCAACCTCGCCGACTCGGCCATCGTGTGCGGCGGCATCCTGATCGTGGTGCTGTCCTTCTACGGCCTGGACCCGGACGGCACCGTCCACAAGGACTGAGGCCGGGGCCGGGGCCGGGGCCGGGGCCTTAGGGTTTTCCACAGGCTCGTTCGGTGTGCCGCGGCCCGTCCGGCATACTCGACGGGTGAGCACGATTCCCGAGATCCGTACCCTGCCCGTGCCCGACGGCCTGGAGGGCGAGCGCGTCGACGCCGCCATCTCCCGCATGTTCGGCTTCTCCCGCACGAAGGCGGCGGAGCTGGCCGCGGCCGGCAAGGTCCAGGTCGACGGCGCGGTGGTCGGCAAGTCCGAGCGGGTGCACGGCGGCGCCTGGATGGAGGTCGAGATGCCGCAGGCGCCCGCGCCGGTCCAGGTGGTCGCCGAGCCGGTCGAGGGCATGGAGATCGTGCACGACGACGACGACGTGGTCGTGATCGTCAAGCCGGTCGGCGTGGCCGCGCACCCGTCGCCGGGCTGGTCCGGCCCCACCGTCATCGGCGGCCTCGCCGCCGCCGGGTACCGGATCTCCACCTCCGGCGCCGCCGAGCGCCAGGGCATCGTGCACCGCCTGGACGTCGGCACCTCGGGCCTGATGGTGGTCGCCAAGTCCGAGTACGCGTACACCTCGCTCAAGCGCCAGTTCAAGGAGCGCACGGTGGACAAGCGGTACCACACGCTGGTCCAGGGCCACCCGGACCCGACGAGCGGCACCATCGACGCCCCCATCGGCCGCCACCCGAACCACGACTACAAGTGGGCGGTCACGGCCGAGGGCAAGCCCTCCGTGACCCACTACGACCTCATCGAGGCCTTCCGCGCCGCCTCCCTGCTGGACGTGAAGCTGGAGACGGGCCGCACCCACCAGATCCGCGTCCACATGGCCGCCCACCGCCACCCGTGCGTCGGCGACCTCACCTACGGCGCCGACCCGACCCTCGCCAAGCGGCTCCGCCTGACCCGCCAGTGGCTGCACGCCGTCCGCCTCGGCTTCGAGCACCCCGGCGACGGCCGCTGGGTGGAGTTCGCGTGCGACTACCCCGAGGACCTCCAAACGGCCCTCGACCAGGTCCGGGAGGAGACATGGGCGTGAGCCCGCGGTACACCGTCCGGGTCGCCGAGGACACCGCCGACCGCGAGGCCTGCTTCGCGGTCCGCAAGGAGGTCTTCGTGGCCGAACAGGGCGTCCCGGAGGACATCGAGTACGACGCCTGGGACGCGGTGGCCGTGCACGTGCTGGCGGTCCGCGAGGACGGGCTGCCGCTGGGCACCGGGCGGCTGCTGCACGGCGACGCGGCGGCGGCCAAGACCGGCGGGGACACGTCGGTCGGCTCGCTCGGCCGGCTCGCCGTCAGCCGGGCGGCGCGCGGGCTCGGCGTCGGCGCCGCCCTGGTGCGCGCCATCGAGGAGGCGGCACGCGCGCGGGGCCTCGCGGCGGTCGACCTGCACGCGCAGACCCAGGCCCTGGGTTTCTACGCGCGCCTGGGCTACACCGCCTACGGCCCGGAGTTCCCCGACGCCGGCATACCCCACCGGGCGATGCGCCGGTCCCTGTAGAACACGGCCGCCCTGGGCCGGCCCGGGCCGCGACCGGGCACCCGCGGGACGACGGCCGATCGGGAGGTCGTGCGGTATCCGCAGGTCGCGGTGGCAGACTGGAACCGGCCGTGTGATCGTCAACCCCCGGAGCGCCGTCCGTGGACCAGCTGGCTCTGTTGTTCGTACTGCTGCTCGGGGCCCTGGTGAGCGTCCCGGTCGGAGACCGGCTGGGAGTGCCGGCACCCGTCCTGATGACCCTGTTCGGCGGGGTCCTGGCGGTGGCCGACTTCGTGCCCAACGTCGACATCCCGCCGGAACTGATCCTGCCGGCGCTGCTGCCGCCGCTGCTGTACGCCGCCGTCCGCCGCACCTCCTGGCGGCAGTTCGCGGCCAACGTCCGCCCCATCTTCCTGCTGGCGGTCGCCCTCGTCTTCGTCACGACGGTGTGCGTGGCGTTCGTCGCCCACCAGATCGTGCCCGGACTGCCGTTCGCCGCCGCCGTCGCGCTCGGCGCCCTCATCGCCCCGCCCGACCCGGTCGCCGCGACCAGCGTCGCCGGACAGCTGGGGCTGCCGCGCCGGCTGGTGTCGATCCTGGAGGGCGAGGGGCTGTTCAACGACGTCACGGCCATCGTCCTGTACCACGTCGCGATCGCCGCCGCCGTCAGCGGCACCTTCTCGCCCTGGCAGGCCGGGCTGGACCTGGTGCTGTCCGCCGTCGTCGCGGTGGCCGTGGGTCTGGCGCTGGGCTGGGGCGCGAACAAGCTGATGGACCTGCTGGGCGATCCGACACTGCAGATCGGCATGACCCTGCTGGTGCCGTACGCCTCCTACGTGCTCGCCGAGCGGCTGCACGGCTCCGGGGTGCTCGCCGTGCTCACCACGGCCCTCTTCCTCGCCGAGTACGCCACCGGCGCCGACGACGTGATGACCCGGCTCGCGGGACACACCTTCTGGGACATCATCGACACCCTCGTCACCGGCGTCGCCTTCGGGCTCATCGGGCTGGAACTGCACAACGCCATCCACACCGCCCAGGGCCGCTGGGGCCAGATGCTCGGCTGGGCGGCGGCCGTCGCGGGCGTGGTGGTCGTCGTACGGCTGCTGTGGCTGCTCCCGGCGTCCTGGCTGACCAAACGGCTGCACGCCCGCCGGGACTACGACGAGGAGATCCCGACGAGCTGGCGGGAGACCGTCGTGATGTGGTGGTCCGGGATGCGCGGGGTGGCCTCGGTGGCACTGGCGCTGGCCGTGCCGCTGCGGACCGGCGAGGGCACCCCCTTCCCCGACCGGGACGAGATCGTCTTCATCGCCTTCGGTGTGATCGTCGTCACACTGGTGGCGCAGGGGCTGACCCTGCCCTGGCTGGTGCGGCGGCTCGGGGTGCGGGCCGACTCCGCGCGGGAGAAGGAGTTCGAGAAGGAGCTGGCGGTGCGGGCCGCCAAGGCGGCCAAGCGCCGGCTGCGGGAGATCGAGCAGGTGGAGGAGCTGCCCGAGGAGCTGTCCGAGCAGATGCTGCGGCGCGCCTTCGAGATCGGCATCCGGATCAGCCCGGACATGGGGGAGGAGGAGCGGCGCGAGGCACAGCTCCAGCGGGTCAAGCGGATCAAGCGGGTGCGGCGCATCCAGAACGAGATGCTGAGCGCCGCGCGGCACGAGGTGCTGGCCGCGCGGAGCGAGCCCGGCGCGGACCCGGAGATCGTGGACCGGGTGCTGCGCCATCTCGACGTACGCAGCCTGCGCTGACGTCCGCTCAGCCGCGGCCCGCGCGGGGGAACTCGTAGGCCCTGCGGAAGGAGGTGCCCTCGGGGGAGGGCGCCTGGTACGGCGGGACGAACGCGTCGGCGGTGTTCACCCGGGGCAGGGCGTAGGGGTGTTCCGCGGCCAGCCAGGTGATCATCTGCTCGCGGACCGCGACCCGGACCGTCCAGATGTCGTCCGCGTCCTTCGCCGTCACCAGGGCCCGCACCTGGACGGTGCTGGGCGTGCTGTCCGTCATCTGCAGGCCGTAGGCGCGGCCGTCCCAGGCCGGGCACGCGCGCAGGATGTCCCGCAGCTTCTCGCGCATCGCCTCCATCGGCGCGCTGTGGTCCAGGTGCCAGTAGACGATCCCGGTCATCTGCGGGGTGCCCCGGGACCAGTTCTCGAACGGCCTGGAGGTGAAGTACGACACCGGCATGGTGATCCGGCGCTCGTCCCAGGTGCGGACCGTCAGGAAGGTCAGGGTGATCTCCTCGACCGTGCCCCACTCGCCGTCCACCACCACCGTGTCGCCGATCCGGACCATGTCGCCGAAGGCGATCTGCAGCCCGGCGAACATGTTCGACAGCGTCGACTGGGCGGCGACACCGGCCACGATGCCGAGGACACCGGCGGAGGCCAGCAGGGACGCGCCGGCCGCGCGCATCGCCGGGAACGTCAGCAGCATCGCCGCCACGGCGACCACCCCGACGATCGCCGACACCACCCGCATGATCAGTGTCACCTGGGTGCGCACCCGGCGGACCCGGGCCGGATCGTGGTGGGCGCGCGCGTAACGGGTGTACGTGGACTCGACTATGGCCGCCGCGATCCGGATCACCAGCCAGGCCGCCGCCCCGATCAGCACCAGGGTCAGCGTCCGGCCGACGCCCACCCGGTGCTCCTGGAGCAGTTCGGCCTCGTCGTAGGTGCCTCTGAGCACGGCCGCGCACAGCACCAGCTGGTAGGGCACGCGGCCGCGCCGCAGCAGGTTCCACAGCGGGGTGTCGCCACGGCTTCCGTCGGCCTTGCGCAGCAGCAGGTCCGTGGCCCAGCCGACCAGCAGGGTCAGCACCACGGCACCGCCGACAACGATCACGGGGCGGAGTATCGTCTCCATGCCTCCGAACGTAACCGGTCCCGGCAGGTCATGAACATGTGTCTTCGGGGCGCGCGTGGGTAGCCCCGTGCCGCGGCCGCGCCGGACCCGGCTGGCACCATGGCCTCATGAACATCATGCTCTTTCACTCGACCTACGGCCTCAGGCCCGCGGTGCGCGAGGCCGCGGACCGGCTGCGCGCGGCGGGCCACGAGGTGTGGACGCCGGACCTCTTCGAGGGGCACACGTTCGAGGACGCCGAGGACGGCATGAGGTTCAACGAGGGGATCGGCAAGGAGGAGCTGCTGAAGCGGGCCGTGCTGGCGGCGGCGCCCTACTCCGACCGCGGGCTGGTCTACGCCGGGTTCTCGCTCGGCGCCTCCGTCGCCCAGACCCTCGCCCTCGGCGACGACAAGGCGCGCGGCCTGCTGCTCCTGCACGGCACGTCGGACATCGCGCCCAACGCGCGGGTGGACGGGCTGCCGGTGCAGCTGCACGTGGCCGAGCCCGACCCGTTCGAGCCGGACGACTGGCTGAGCGCCTGGTACCTGCAGATGGGCCGCACCGGCGCCGACGTCGAGGTCTACCGGTACGCCGGGGCCGGTCACCTCTACACCGACCCCGGGCTGCCCGACTACGACGCGGAGGCCGCCGAGGCCACCTGGCGGGTGGCGCTCGGTTTCCTCGAAACGCTCGGGTGAGGGATCACACCGGGTCGTAGGTCCGCTCCACCTTCCGCGTGCCGCTGCGGGTGCGGTAGGAGCGCGCCCAGCCGGCGCCGGCGCCTGGGTCGGTACGGTCGGACACGACGTAGTAGTCCATCTGCGCCCGCTCGGCGGTGATGTCCAGCACGCCGTAGCCGTGCCGGTCCGTGTCCACCCAGTGGACGTGCCGGTTGGCGGCCTTGATGAGCGGGGCGGCGACCGCGGAGACCGTGCCCTCCGGCACCTTGACGATGTCGTCCAGGTTGTCGGAGGTCACCGACGTCACCACGAACTCGGTGGCCGCCGACGGCGACAGCGGATAGGTGCCCGCGTCCACCGGCACGTCGTTGGCCCACGCCATGTGGATGTCACCGGTCAGGAACACGGTGTTGTCGATGGCGTTCGCGCGCAGGTGGGCCAGGAGCTCGCGGCGGTCGTCGGTGTAGCCGTCCCACTGGTCGGTGTTCAGGGCGATGCCCTCCTGCGGCAGGCCGAGCAGCTTGGCGAGCGGTTTCAGGAGGTCGGCGGAGAGCGAGCCGACGGCGAACGGCGAGATCATCACCGAGTTGCCGACCAGCCGCCACTTGGTGTCGGAGGCCTTCAGGCCGGCCTTGAGCCAGTCGAGCTGGGCGCGGCCGGTGAGCGTGCGGTCCGGATCGTCCACCGAGCCGCTGGCCGTGGACGCCTGCTGGGAGCGGAAGGAGCGCAGGTCGAGCAGGGACAGATCGGCGAGCCTGCCGAAGCGCAGCCGCCGGTAGGTGGTGCCGGCGAGGGCCGGGCGGACCGGCATCCACTCGAAGTAGGCCTGCTTGGCGGCGGCCTGACGGGCCGCCCAGGTGCCCTCGGCGCCCTCGGTGTGGTTGACCGCGCCGCCCGGCCAGGCGTTGTCGGCGAACTCGTGGTCGTCCCAGATCGCGATGACGGGCGCCTTCAGGTGCAGGGCCTGGAGGTCGGGGTCGGTCTTGTACTTCGCGTGCCGGATGCGGTAGTCGGCGAGGGTGAGGATCTCGTTCGCCGGCGCGTGCGGGCGGACCACCTCGCCCCGGGCGCCGTACTCGCCGGACCGGTACTCGTAGATGTAGTCGCCCAGGTGCAGCCAGGCGTCCAGGTCGCCGCGCGCGGCCAGGTGGCGGTAGGCGGAGAAGTACCCGGCCTCCCAGTTGGCGCAGGAGACCACGCCGAAGCGCAGGGAGGAGACGTCCGCGTCCGCCGCCGGCGCGGTGCGGGTGCGCGCCACCGGGGAGTCGGTGCCGCCGGAAGAGAAGCGGAACCAGTAGTCCGTGGCCGGGGCGAGGCCCCGGACGTCGGCCTTGACGGTGTGGTCGGAGGCGGCCGTGGCGGTGACGGAGCCCTTGGCGACGATGTCCGTCAGGGCCTTGTCGCGGGCGACGACCCAGGCGACCTCGGTGTCCGGGCCGAGCCCGGAACCGGGTATCGCCTCCGGGACCGGGGTCACCCGGGTCCACAGCAGCACTCCGTCGGGCAGCGGGTCGCCGGAGGCGACGCCGTGCAGGAAGGCGGGGGCGCCGGCGGCGGCGCGGGCCGGCAGGGCGGCGGCCAGCGGGCCGGCCAGCACGGCGGTCGCCGCCGCGGCCTTGACGACCGTACGGCGGCGGGGCGAAAGCGGGCCGGGGTCCTGAGCGGCCCCGGCTGATCTGTATCGACTGGTCACGACCGATCAGGTTACTGATCGGTATGCGCCCGGGCGGGCGAACTCGCAAAAGTTCGCCCGCGGTTCGGCGTGTCGTCGTCAGCCCTTGAGGGCCGCCTCCAGCGCGGTGTCGAACTCCTCGACGGTCATCGGCGCGTTCTTGCCGTCGGCGCCCGTCAGGGCCTTGCCGTCCATCTTCAGGGTCGGGGTGCCCTCGATGCCGTCCTTGTCGAAGACCTTGGACTCCTCCAGCGCCCACCGGTCGAAGGTGCCGTCCCTGACGTCCTTCCGGAACGCCGCGTTGCCCTTCAGGGCGGGGACCGTGTCGGCGACCTCGATCAGGTAGGAGTCGTCCTTGAACTTGTCGTCGTTCTCCTGGGGGTGCCACTTCTTGGAGTACAGCGCGGTCTTGTACTCCAGGAACGCCTCGGGGCTGACGTTCAGCGCCGCGCCCAGCGCGCTCAGCGCGTTCTTCGAGCCCTCGCCGGTCAGGCCCTTGTCGAGGAAGGTGGCGCCGACGAACTGGATCCGGTACCTGCCGGCGTCCAGGCCCTTCTTGACGGTCGGGCCGACCGTCTGCTCGAAGGTGGCGCAGACCGGGCAGCGCGGGTCCTCGTACATCACCAGCGTCTTCTTGGCGGTGCTCTTGCCGAGGAGGACCGTCGTGCCGTCCTTGCCCGAGGTGTTCGCCGGCTTGACCAGCTTGGCGTCCTTGGCGGACTCCCAGTAGGCGGGCTTGTTGGCCTGGACGACGGCGTAGCCGATGCCGCCGGCCGCGGCCAGCACGGCGACGACCGAGCCGGCCACGATCAGCTGCCGCCTGACCTTGTCGCGCTTGGCCTGCCGCTCGCGCTCCTGGCGCAGCCGCTCCCGGGCCGCCATCTTCGCCGCCTGGCTGTTCCGCTTGCTCATGGTGGTGATCTCCCTGGGGGCGCGCACCTTCCGTGCGCGCGATGGATGGGGGGACTGACGTGCTCGGTGCCGTCCGCCGCGCGGGAGCCGTGGCTCAGGCGAGGGCGGAGCGGGCGGAGCGGGGGAACGGCGGTCCCCGCCGTCCCAGGGAGTGCACGAGGAGCAGATCGCGGGCGGCGGCCCGGCGCGGGGCCGGACGGGGCGGCCGGCGGGCGGGCAGCGGCCGCACGGCGACCGCGGTCACCGCCAGCAGCAGCGGCCGGAAGGTGGTGGCGGCGACCGCCCGCACCAGCTGGGTCAGCGCCCGCTCGCCCCGGCGCAGCCAGGCCGCGGCGAGCAGGCCCACGCCGACGTGCGCGGCCAGCAGCAGCCAGGCGGCGCCCGGACCGGCGTGCGCGAACAGCTCTCCCGCGCGGTCGGATCCGCCGGCCATCCGGGCCAGCGGGGAGCCCACCGGGCCCTCGCAGAGCACGTCCAGGCCGACCGCGCGCAGCGGGCCGGCGACCGGGCCGCCCGCCCGGCCGTAGCAGGCGTGCTGGCCGGTGGTGAACACCGTGTCGGCGGCCAGCTCCAGCGGGATCAGCAGGGCCGCGATCCGGCCGAAGCCGCGCTCGCGCCCCGCCAGCCCGTACGCCGCGGCGAACACCCCGGCGGCGACCGCGCCCACGGTCGCCGGCGGCAGCGGGGCACGGGACAGCAGCACGTGCGACGCGGTGCCGAGCGTCACGACGAAGGCCGTGAACAGCGCCGCGCGCACGGCTCTGAGCTGGGTCCCGGATATGTCCATAGCGAAAGGAGAGTGTGTCACGTCCGTGGGTAAGGGACCCCTAAAGGGTGCCTGTGAATCCCGGTGGTCACAGCCCCGGGATCCGGCCGTTGCGGAACAGGTCCACGAAGATCTGGTGGTCGGCACGCGCGCGTGCGCCGTAGGTGTGCGCGAAGTCCGCCAGCAGGGGCGCGAAGCCCTCCTCGTCCGCCGCGATCGCCGCGTCGATGGCCCGCTCGGTGGAGAACGGCACCAGGGACTCGCCGGAGGTGTCGTCCGCCGCCGCGTGCATGGCGGCGGTGGCCCGGCCCAGGTCGGCGACGACGGCCGCGATCTCCTCCGGGTCGTCGATGTCGCCCCAGTCCAGGTCCACCGCGTACGGCGAGACCTCGGCGACCAGCTGGCCCGCGCCGTCCAGCTCGGTCCAGCCGAGCCACGGGTCGGCGTGCGCCTGCAGGGCGCGCTGGGAGATCACCGTGCGGTGGCCCTCGTGGTGGAAGTACCGGGCGACGGCCGGATCCGTGATGTGCCGGGAGACGGCCGGGGTCTGGGCCTGCTTGATGTAGATCACCACGTCGTTCTCCAGGGCGTCGCTGTGGCCCTCCAGGAGGATGTTGTACGACGGCAGCCCCGCCGAGCCGATGCCGATGCCCCGGCGGCCCACCACGTCCTTGACCCGGTAGGAGTCCGGGCGGGCCAGGGAGGAGTCCGGCAGGGTCTCCAGATAGCCGTCGAAGGCCGCCAGGATCTTGTACCGGGTGGCGGCGTCCAGCTCGATGGAGCCGCCGCCCGGGGCGAAGCGGCGCTCGAAGTCGCGGATCTCGGTCATCGACTCCAGCAGCCCGAACCGGGTCATCGCGCGGGCGTCACGCAGCGCGTCCAGCAGCGGACCCTGCGCGGTGTCCAGCGTGAACGGCGGCACCTCGTCCCGCTTGGCGTCCGTGGCCAGGGCGTGGATCCGCTCGCGGTACGCGTGCGCGTAGACGGTCACCAGTTCCGTGATCTGCGCGTCACCGAGCGCCTTCGCGTACCCGATCAGCGCGACGGACGCCGCGAAGCGCTTGAGGTCCCAGGTGAACGGGCCGACGTAGGCCTCGTCGAAGTCGTTGACGTTGAAGACCAGCCGGCCGTTCGAATCCATGTACGTGCCGAAGTTCTCCGCGTGCAGGTCGCCGTGGATCCACACCCGCGAGGTGCGCTCGTCCAGGTACGGACCGCCGCGCTTGTCGGCGTCGAGGTCGTGGTAGAAGAGGCAGGCCGTGCCCCGGTAGAACGCGAAGGCCGAGGCCGCCATCTTCCGGAACTTCACCCGGAACGCGGCCGGGTCGGCGGCCAGGAGCCGGCCGAAAGCGGTGTCGAAGACGGCGAGGATCTCCTCGCCGCGCTGCTCCTCGTCGAGCTGGGGGACCGACATCGCGGGGTGCCTCCTGGTGCATGCGTACGACAGCGTTTCTGCCGACTCCAACGCACGACGGTACGCGCACGTGCCCGGCGACTGTCAGCGGCGAGGCATAGACTTCGACGCTGACCCCAGAACTGTCCGCCAGACCGTCGCCCAGTGTTTCCCCGGAGGCTCAACCGTGTCGAAGCCGCCCTTCACGCACCTGCACGTCCACACCCAGTACTCGCTGCTGGACGGTGCCGCGCGGCTGAAGGACATGTTCAATGCCTGCAATGAGATGGGCATGACGCACATCGCCATGTCCGACCACGGCAACCTGCACGGCGCGTACGACTTCTTCCATTCCGCGAAAAAGGCCGGAATCACCCCGATCATCGGGATCGAGGCCTATGTCGCCCCGGAGTCCCGGCGCAACAAGCGGAAGATCCTCTGGGGCCAGCCGCACCAGAAGCGGGACGACATCTCCGGCTCCGGCGGTTACACCCACAAGACGATGTGGGCGGTGAACAGGACCGGCCTGCACAACCTCTTCAGGCTCTCCTCCGACGCCTACGCCGAGGGCTGGCTGCAGAAGTGGCCCCGGATGGACAAGGAGACCATCGCCAAGTGGTCCGAGGGCATCGTCGCCTCCACCGGCTGCCCCTCCGGCGAGGTGCAGACCCGGCTGCGCCTCGGCCACTTCGACGAGGCCCTGAAGGCCGCCGCCGAGTACCAGGACATCTTCGGCAAGGACAAGTACTTCCTGGAGCTGATGGACCACGGCATCGAGATCGAGCGCCGGGTCCGCGACGGCCTGCTGGAGATCGGCAAGAAGCTCGGCATCCCCCCGCTGGTCACCAACGACTCGCACTACACCTACGCGCACGAGGCGGGCGCCCACGACGCCCTGCTGTGCATCCAGACCGGCAAGAACCTCTCCGACCCCGACCGCTTCAAGTTCGACGGCACCGGCTACTACCTGAAGTCCACGGACGAGATGTACGCCATCGACTCCTCGGACGCCTGGCAGGAGGGCTGCGCCAACACGCTCCTCGTCGCCGAGATGGTGGACACCGCCGGCATGTTCGAGAAGCGCGACCTCATGCCCAAGTTCGACATCCCCGAGGGCTACACCGAGGTCACCTGGTTCAAGGAGGAGGTCCGCCGCGGCATGGAGCGCCGCTTCCCGGGCGGTATCCCCGAGGACCGCCAGAAGCAGGCCGAGTACGAGATGGACACCATCATCTCGATGGGCTTCCCCGGCTACTTCCTCGTGGTCGCCGACTTCATCATGTGGGCCAAGAAGCAGGGCATCGCGGTCGGCCCCGGCCGAGGCTCCGCCGCCGGCTCGATCGTCGCCTACGCGCTCGGCATCACCGACCTCGACCCGATCCCGCACGGCCTGATCTTCGAGCGGTTCCTCAACCCCGAGCGCATCTCGATGCCCGATGTCGACATCGACTTCGACGAGCGCCGGCGCGTCGAGGTGATCCGGTACGTGACCGAGAAGTACGGCGCCGACAAGGTCGCCATGATCGGCACCTACGGCACCATCAAGGCCAAGAACGCGATCAAGGACTCCGCGCGCGTGCTGGGCTACCCGTACGCGATGGGCGACCGCATCACCAAGGCCATGCCCGCCGACGTCCTCGGCAAGGGCATCCCGCTGTCCGGCATCACCGACCCCGCGCACCCCCGCTACAGCGAGGCCGGCGAGGTCCGCGCGATGTACGAGAACGAGCCGGATGTGAAGAAGGTCATCGACACCGCGCGCGGTGTGGAGGGCCTGGTCCGGCAGATGGGCGTGCACGCCGCCGGCGTGATCATGTCCAGCGAGACCATCACCGAGCACGTCCCGGTGTGGGTGAGGCACACCGACGGCGTGACCATCACCCAGTGGGACTACCCGAGCTGCGAGTCGCTCGGCCTGCTGAAGATGGACTTCCTGGGCCTGCGCAACCTCACGATCATGGACGACGCGGTCAAGATGGTGAAGGCCAACAAGGGCCTCGACATCGACCTGCTGTCCCTGCCGCTGGACGACCCCACGACCTTCGAACTGCTCCAGCGCGGCGACACCCTCGGCGTCTTCCAGTTCGACGGCGGCCCCATGCGCTCCCTGCTCCGGCTGATGAAGCCGGACAACTTCGAGGACATCTCCGCCGTCTCGGCCCTGTACCGGCCGGGCCCGATGGGCATGAACTCGCACACGAACTACGCGCTGCGCAAGAACGGGCAGCAGGAGATCACGCCGATCCACCCGGAGCTGGAGGAGCCGCTCAAGGAGGTCCTGGACGTCACCTACGGCCTGATCGTCTACCAGGAGCAGGTGCAGAAGGCCGCCCAGATCATCGCCGGCTACTCGCTCGGCGAGGCCGACATCCTCCGCCGCGTGATGGGCAAGAAGAAGCCGGAGGAGCTGGAGAAGAACTTCGTCATCTTCCAGGCCGGCGCCCGCAAGAACGGCTACAGCGACGAGGCCATCCAGGCGCTGTGGGACGTGCTGGTCCCGTTCGCCGGCTACGCCTTCAACAAGGCCCACTCGGCCGCGTACGGCCTGGTGTCGTACTGGACGGCGTACCTGAAGGCGAACCACCCCGCCGAGTACATGGCCGCCCTGCTCACCTCCGTCAAGGACGACAAGGACAAGTCGGCGGTCTACCTCAACGAGTGCCGCCGCATGGGCATCCGGGTGCTCCCGCCGAACGTCAACGAGTCGGAGGCGAACTTCGCCGCCCAGGGCGACGACGTGATCCTCTTCGGCCTGTCCGCCGTCCGCAACGTCGGCACCAACGTCGTCGAGTCGATCATCAAGTGCCGCAAGGCGAAGGGGAAGTACACCTCCTTCCCCGACTACCTCGACAAGGTCGAGGCGGTGGTCTGCAACAAGCGCACCACCGAATCGCTGATCAAGGCCGGCGCCTTCGACTCCATGGGCCACACCCGCAAGGGGCTCATGGCGCAGTACGAGCCGATGATCGACAACGTGGTCGCGGTCAAGCGCAAGGAGGCCGAGGGCCAGTTCGACCTCTTCGGCGGCATGGGCGAGGAGACCAGCAGCGAGCCCGGCTTCGGACTGGACGTGGAGTTCTCCACCGACGAGTGGGACAAGACCTACCTGCTCGCCCAGGAGCGGGAGATGCTCGGTCTGTACGTCTCCGACCACCCCCTCTTCGGTCTGGAGCACGTCCTCGCCGACAAGGCCGACGCGGGCATCTCCCAGCTCACCGGCGGCGAGCACGCCGACGGCGCGGTGGTCACCATCGGCGGCATCATCTCCGGCCTCCAGCGCAAGATGACCAAGCAGGGCAACGCCTGGGCCATCGCCACCGTGGAGGACCTCGCCGGCTCCATCGAGTGCATGTTCTTCCCCGCCACCTACCAGCTCGTGTCGACCCAACTCGTCGAGGACGCCGTGGTGTTCGTCAAGGGCCGGCTCGACAAGCGGGAGGACGTGCCCCGGCTCGTCGCCATGGAGCTGATGGTCCCGGACCTGTCCAACGTGGGCGCCAACGCCCCCGTGGTGCTCACCATCCCGGCGGTCAAGGTGACCCCGCCGATGGTCAGCCGCCTCGGCGAGATCCTCAGCCACCACAAGGGCGACAGCGAGGTCCGGATCATGCTCCAGGGCCCGCGCAAGACCACCGTGCTGCGCCTGGACCGGCACCGGGTCAAGCCCGACCCGGCCCTGTACGGCGACCTGAAGGTGCTCCTCGGCCCGTCCTGCCTGGCCGGCTGAGGCCCGCACCGGGAACGCGGCGGCCACCGCGGCGGAAAAGGGGCGCACCCGTCACGGGTGCGCCCCTCATATGTGCCCGGGCTCCAACTGCCCTTTAGTTGTGGCCGAAGCTCTTCTGCTTCTTGCGCGCGCCCTCCGCCGGGCCGCCCTGGATGTGGGAGACCGGCGACTCGTGCTCCTCCGCCGGGGGCCGCTGCGGGTGCTCGCCCTGCTGCGCGCGGTTCTTCGGGCCGGCCTGCTTGCGGTTCTTGTTCTTGGCCATGGTGGTGCCTCCTGTGGGGAATCTAGGGGCCAGGGCCGGGACCAGATTCACATATGCCGACAACAGTCGCATGTCGGATAATTACCGTCTGTGACAGGGCGGGTGGACGGACCGGAACCGGAAACGCCACGCCGAAGATCGAGTTCGGGCCGTTAAGCTCCGCGCGGTCGGGCAGACTCGAAGCAAGTCCGAAGCAAAGCCTCCCGGGAAGAGGGTGAGTCGCGTGGACCGCTGCATCGTCCTGGTGGACGCCGGGTACCTGCTGGGCGCCGCCGCCAGCCTCCTCGCGGGTGAGCCCTCGCGGTCCCGGATCACGGTCGACCACACCGCGCTGATCCAGGCGCTGCGCGACCGCGCGGAGTCCGACACCGAGCGCCCGCTGCTGCGCATCTACTGGTTCGACGGCGCCCCCGACCGGGTTCCCCAGCCGGAGCACCGACGGCTGCGGGTGATGCCCCGGGTCACCGTCCGGCTGGGCGCCCTGACCCGCAGCGACGGACGCTGGGCGCAGAAGGGCGTGGACGCCGCCATGCACGCCGAACTGACCGAACTGGCCCGCAACCGCGCCTGTTCCGACGTCGTCCTGGTCACCGGCGACGGCGATCTGCTGCCCGGCATGATGGCCGCCAAGGAACACGGCGTCGCCGTCCACCTGTGGGCCGTGCAGGCCGCCGACGGCGACTACAACCAGTCCGAGGACCTGGTCGCCGAGGCCGACGAACGGCGGGTGCTGGACCGCGCCTGGATCACCCAGGCCGTCCGCGCCAAGGAGCTGACCGGCGTCTGCCCCCCGCCGCCCGCGCCCCGCCCCGAGATCGCCGCGATCCTCTCCGCGCCCCTGCCCGAGTCCGCGCTCACGGCGGCCGAACGGCCCGCCGAACAGCCCGCGCACCCCCCGGCCGCCACGGTGACGCGGAACGGCGCCCCCGAACGGGTCCCCGCCGCCAAGGGCGTGCCCACCCCCAAGGACCTGGCCGCGCTGCGCGCACCCGGCGCCCCGGCCGCGCAGCACCCGACGACCGCGACCCTGCGCTGGTCCTCCGACAAGGGCTGGGTCGACCGGCCGGGGGTGGCCGCCGAGCCCCCCGAGGCCGCCTCCCTGCCCACCCTGGCCCAGCTCACCACCGCCGAACAGCGGTGGGCCGACCGGGAGGAGGACATCACCACCGTCGGCGGCGATCCGTACGAGGTGGGACAGGTCTTCGCCCGCCGCTGGATCTCCCGCCTCGGCGACCAGGGGCACTTGCAGCGGCTGTCGCAGATGTACCCGCGCATCCCGCACCGGATCGACGGCGAGCTGCTGCGGTACGCGGCCCGGTTCGGGCTGCTCGCGCACAAGGACGACCAGATCGACGAGCACGACCGTTACGCCATTCGGGCGGGGTTCTGGCGCGAGTTCGACATCCCGGCGGCGGCCGAACAGCACGCGCCCGCCGCCGACTGAAGCCGCGGAGCCGCCCCCAAAGGCGAGTAAAGCGCCCGGACCCCGTACTCTCGTCCCTTGTGATGACGCGCGCGGGAGAGGCACTCGGGTACGACGCGGTCGTACGCGTGCGCGGGCTCGGCAAGACCTACCCGGCCGTCCGGGGCCGGCGGGGCACCCCCGGCACCCCCGAGGTGCGGGCCACCGACGGGGTGGAGCTGGACGTGCGGCGCGGCGAGGTGTTCGGGCTGCTCGGCCCGAACGGCGCCGGCAAGTCCACCCTCGTCCGGCAGCTCACCGGGCTGCTGCGGCCGGACACGGGCAGCGTCGAGATCCTCGGCCACGACATCGTCCGGCACCCCGAGCGGGCCGCCCGGATCCTCGCCTACCTCGGCCAGGAGTCCAGCGCCCTGGACGAGCTGACCGTCTCCCTCGCCGCCGAGACCACCGGACGCCTGCGCGGCCTGGACGTACGGCGGGCCCGCGCCGAACGGGACGCCGTGCTGGAGGAGCTGGGGCTGACCCCGATCGCCGGCCGGGCGCTGAAGAAGCTGTCCGGCGGGCAGCGGCGGCTCGCCTGCTTCGCCGCCGCCCTGGTGGGCCGGCGCCCGCTGCTCGTGCTGGACGAGCCGACCACCGGCATGGACCCGGTGGCCCGGCGCGCGGTGTGGGCGGCCGTGGACCGGCGGCGGGCCGAGCACGGCACGACCGTGCTGCTGGTCACCCACAACGTCATCGAGGCCGAGACGGTGCTGGACCGGGTCGCCGTGCTCGACCAGGGCCGGGTCATCGCCTGCGACACCCCCGCCGGGCTCAAGGCGCGGGTCGCCGGCGAGGTGCGGGTGGAGCTGGTGTGGCGCGAGCGGGCGCCGCTGGAGGTGCCCGAGGTGGCCGTGCTGCGCGAGCGGGCGGCGGAGTCCGGCCGGCGCTGGACGCTGCGGCTCGCGCCCGAGGAGGCCCGCGCCGTCGTCGCCACGGTGACCGGCGGGGCCGCCTTCGCCGCCCTGGACGACTTCACGCTCGCCACGCCCAGCCTGGAGGACGTCTATCTCGAGCTGGGCGGGGCGGCCCGGCAGGGACTGGTGAGGGCGTGAGCGAACGGACCCCGCAGCGCGTCGGGGTCTGTGCCGCCGCCGTAGGGAAGAGGAGCAGCTCGTCGTGAGTGTCGTACCCGCCGAGGTTCTGCCCGGCGGCCCCCGGGCCGTACCGGAGCCGGCGCCGCACGCGGCCGAGCTCGGGCCGCGTGCGCGGCTGTGGCCGTCGCTGGTGGCCGTCTACCGGGCGCAGCTGTCCCGGGCCCGGGTGGCACGGATCCCGCTGCTGTTCGTGGCGACCTTCCAGTCCGTCGGCATCACCGTGATGATGCGCGGGGTGGTCGACACCGGCCGCGAGGCCCAGTCCGTGGTGGCCGGGTCGTCGGTGCTGGTCGTCGCCTACGTGGCGCTGAACCTGCTGTCGCAGTACTTCGGGCAGCTGCGGGCCAGCGGCGGACTCGACCACTACGCCACGCTGCCGGTGCCGCCGGCGGCGGTGGTGCTGGGCGCGGCGGCGGCCTACGCCTCCTTCACCGTGCCGGGCACCCTGGTCACCGCCGTCTTCGGCTGTGTGCTGTTCGGGCTGCCGCTGGCCAACCTGTGGGTCCTGCTGGCGGTCGTCCCGCTCGCCGGGGCCGCGCTGGCCGGGCTCGGCGCCGCCTGCGGGCTGCTCGCGCCCCGGCCGGAGCTGGCCACGCTGCTCGGCCAGCTGGGCATGTCGGCGGCGCTGCTGCTGGGGGTGCTGCCGGCCGACCGGATGCCCGAGGCGGTCCGGCTGGCCCGCGACCTGCTGCCCTCGACCTACGGCGTGGAGGCGTACGCGCGCACCTTCGGGGACCACCCCGACTGGGCGCTGGTCCTCGTTGACCTGGGCGTGTGCGCGGGCGTCGGCGTCATCTCGCTGGCCGTGGCGACCCGGGCCTACCGCAGGGCCGCCGTCCGGTGACGCGGCGCACGGCGCGACCTGGCACGATGGCAGGGTGACCGCACCGTTGACTCCTCCGCCGCACGACGACTCCGCGCACCAGGTCCGGCAGTCCCCGCCCCCCGCGGGGCACGGGCGGGACGAGGACGGTCCCGGGATGCGGACGGAGCTGCGGGAGGCCGCCGTGATCACGGTGGCGCTGGCGCTCGCCGGGGTGCTGCTGGGGCTGCTGTGGTGGTGGCTGGCGCCGCGGGTGCCGCTGGTCGGCGACGTGCTGGACAAGAACTGGGTCGTCTATCTGAAGGACAGCGAGGGCGAGCAGGCCGTCGGGGTCGACGGAACGTTCACTCTGCTGGGGCTCGGCTTCGGTCTGCTCAGCGCGGTCGTCGTCTTCCTGCTGCGCCGGCGCGGCGGGGTGCCCCTGGTGGTCGCGCTCGGACTCGGGGGCCTGCTCGGGTCCCTGCTGGCCTGGCGGCTCGGGATGTGGCTCGGCCCCGACGCGGACGTGCTCGCGCACGCCCGGGCCGTCGGCAAGGGCGTGACCTTCCCGGCGCCGCTGAAGCTGTCGGCGAAGGGCGCGCTGCTGGCCTGGCCGCTCGCCGCGCTGCTCGCCCACCTGGGCCTCACCGGGCTGTTCGGCCCCCGGGACCCCGAGACGCCGTAGCGGCGCGGCCCCGGTCAGCCCTTCCCGATCGGCGCCAGGACCGCGTCCGTCAGCTCGGCCAGGTCCTTCGGGGCCAGTTCGACCTCCAGGCCCCGGCGGCCCGCCGAGACGCAGATCGTGGGGTGGGCCCCGGCCGAGTCGTCGAGGACCGTGCGGAGCTTCTTGCGCTGGCCGAGCGGGGAGATGCCGCCGCGGACGTAGCCCGTGGTGCGCTCGGCGAGCGCCGGGTCGGCCATCGCCGCCCGCTTGCCGCCCACCGCCGCCGCCAGGGCCTTCAGGTCCAGCGAGCCGGCCACCGGGACCACGCCGACCACCAGGGAGCCGTCCACCTCGGCCACCAGGGTCTTGAAGACCCGGTCGGGGGAGACGCCCATGGCCTCGGCCGCCTCCTCGCCGTAGGAGGGGTGGGCGGGGTCGTGGTCGTAGGCGTGGACGGTGAAGTCCACGCCCGCCGCCGTCAGGGCCACCGTCGCGGGCGTGCCCCCGGACTGCTGCTTCTTCGGCTTCTTCGCCATGCTCGCTCTTTCCGGTCCCCTCAGTTCAGGCTCGTCGGCGTCCGCGTCAGCTCGAACGCGGGCAGCGACGGCAGGCTGCGGATGATCGACGTCTCCGCGCGCAGGAGTCTCAGCTCGTCCCGCAGCCGGGAGGCGGTGTCCGGAGCCTGGAGCAGCCGCTGCTTGGTCGGCGTGTCGTGCACCATGGCCGCGGCCACCAGGTACGACACCACGCCCGGGTCGTCCGGCAGCTCCGTGCCGCCGGACAGCGAGCGTTCCCGGGCACCCGCCAGCCGCTTCTGGTAGCGGCGGAAGGACCGCAGGACGTCCTCGGCCAGCGCGCCGGCCTCGTCCCCGGACTCCTCCGCCAGCTCCTCCAGCTCCGCGGTCAGATACGGGCCGGAGGCGTCCACGGACAGCAGCCGCACCCGGGTCGTGCCGGTCGCCAGCACCTCGAAGGTGCCGTCGGGCCGTTCCCGGATCGTCGCCGCGTCCGCCACACAGCCCACCCCGTGGAAGGCCCGCAGCGGGTCGGCTCCGAAGCCGGCGGCCGGGCCCCGTTCGGGCTGTGCGGTGGGATCGGGCATGCCCGGGGCGCTCGGCGCGACCTCGTGGCCGTCCCGGATGGCGACGACGGCGAACCGGCGCGGTTCCTCCTCGGGGGCCTTCAGCAGATCGCGCATCATGGCGCGATACCGCTCCTCGAAGACGTTCAGCGGCAGCACGAGACCCGGGAACAGCACCGAGTTCAGCGGAAAGAGCGGCAGACGGACGGTGGTCACGGCGCCCCAGCCTAGTGGTCCGCGGCGCGGGCGTGTCCGCCGTGGCCGCCACCGGGCTCCGGCGGCGCCCCCAGCAGCCCGGCCAGGACGCTCCGCGGAGCCGCCGTCTCCAGGTGCTCGCGCAGCCGCAGGAAGTGGCCGAGCGGGTCCTCGGAGAACCGGTCCCAGGGGAACGACGTGGCGTACGGGCCGATCAGCCGGAGCTCGGCGCGGGCGTCCTCGAAGCGCTCCAGCCGCAGCAGGAGGTACAGCAGCTTGTTGCGCACCTCGGCCGGCGCCGGATCGGCCGCCGGCAGGCGCGCGGACAGCGCCATCGCCCGGTCGGCCGCCGCCTCCAGCCGGGCGCGCGGCACCGTCGCGCCGCAGCCGTCGGTCAGATAGCCGAAGGCCGCGCGGGCGGGCAGCGCCTGGACCAGCGAGTCGGCCGGGGCGTCCTGCGCGGCCCGGTCGGCGAAGTCGAAGCACTCGCGGTGCGAACCGTGCCAGGAGGCGGCCAGATAGCGCAGGGCGGCCACGTGGCAGCCGTAGTGGTGCGGCGCGCGCCGGACGGCCGCCTCCCACAGCTCCTCGAAGTAGCGGTGCCCGGCCCGGGCGCCGCGCGCGTGGTCGAGCGCGATCCGCCAGGGCACCGGGTCGCGGTCTTCGGCGCGGGCGGCGGCGGTGATCAGCGGGCTCACCTCGCGCAGCAGCTCGGCCCGGGCCGGGGAGGGCCAGGCCCGGTCCACCGCCAGCTGGGCCCCGACCAGCAGCGCGCCGGCGTCGCCGGGGGCGGCGGCGCGCCACTCCTCGTACCACTCCGGGCGCGAGCGGGCGAAGGCGGCCAGACGGCGGGCGTACCGGTCCCGGTGCTCCCAGTCGGCCGCCGCCCGGGTCTCGGCGAGCAGGCCGGCGGCGACGGCGTACTCGCCCCGGCCGGCCGCGACGAGCGCGGGCGAGAGGCGGTCGTCGGGCGCGTCGAGCACGGCCTCGTCCCCGGCCGGTGGCCGGTGGGCCGGGCGCGCGGGGCGTTTGGTCATCCGGCGGGCGGGGCGGATGAACGAGGGCAGCAGAGCCATGGTGCCGACCATTGAAAGTCCGCAGGTCGGGGCGGCGCCAGAGGGACAAGGCAAGTCGTGGAAGGTTGTACGGCCGACGGTAAAGGTCCCGTAAAGGGTGAATGTGCACCTTGTGCAGAGGTGGTGAGCTTGTGCGGGTGTGGTGAGAGTGACGGGTGGTTTCCGGAGCGGCACACTCCGCCGCCCGCCGGGTCCGTCCGCCGCCGGCCCGTCAGCTCCGGCGCAGCAGCCGGGTCGCGCCCGCCGCCACCGTGGTCGCCAGGACCCACCCGGCGAGGACCATCGCCGTCGCCAGCCACTGCCAGCCGCCGCGCAACTGCCACTGCCCCACCTGGCCGAGGTCGATCACCGGCAGCAGCAGGTCCAGCGTGAACAGCGCCGGGCTCCACTCGGGATGGCCGCCGGAGCTCATCGGCGGGTGGTGGGCGTGCGCGAACGCCAGGGTGCCCGCCGCCCACAGCACCGCCATCCAGACCGCGGCCCGGCCCGGCCGGTAGCCGTAGGCCACCGTCCAGTCCTGCGCGAACCCCCAGACCTTGGCGGCCGGCGGCAGCGTCTCGCGCCGCCGGCGCTGCTTGGCGAGCAGCACCTCGCGCGCGTCCTCGTCCTCCCCGGCGGAGCGCAGCACCGAGGCCAGCCGCTCGTAGGGCTCCGGGGCGTACTCGGCGGTGGCCGCCGCCACCCAGTCCAGGCGCCGGGCCAGCGGGAAGGGGCCCTGCGGCACCAGGTTCTCGTAGCTGAACCCGCCCATGTGCAGACTTCCCGCGTCCGGCCAGCTGCTCGCGCGGTCCACCAGGTTCACCACCCGCGCGCCCGACAGCAGCACCTTGCCGCGCTGCGGCTTGTCCCCGAGGAAGCGCAGCTCCGGCGTCTGCACCCGGCGCAGCGACAGCTCCTGGTCGTCGGTGAGGGAGAACCGGGCCCGCTCCAGGTCGACGGCGTCCCCGAACCGCCCGTCGTCCAGCCGCACCCCGCCCCGGCACTCGAACCGCTGGATGCGCGTCCCGTGCGCGGGCGTGGTGCCGCTCAGCGCCGGGCCGCCCACCCCGGCCGGGGTCAGGTAGAGGGTGCGCTCGACCGTGAGCTGGGGGGCGTTCAGGGCGAACCGGGCGTAGGGGTTGGCGAGTCTCGCGCCCCGGAGGCTGAGCGAGCCGCCGACCTGGGCGCCGCGCAGGCTCAGCTCGCCGTGCGACTCCAGCAGCTCCGCCTGGAGGTCCTGGCCGACGGTCATGCCGTCCGCCGCGATGGACCGGTTGCCGCGGTCGCGGTACACGATCGCCTGGTTGAGCAGCAGGTCGGTGCCGATGTGCGCGTCGGTCAGCCGGACGCCGTTCTGGAACCGGCAGCGCGGCAGGTGCAGATCGCCCTCCGTGTGCACC
This sequence comes from Streptomyces sp. NPDC104831, assembly GCF_055583025.1. Lineage (NCBI taxonomy): Bacteria > Bacillati > Actinomycetota > Actinomycetes > Kitasatosporales > Streptomycetaceae > Streptomyces > Streptomyces sp. NPDC104831. The sequence goes on along the minus strand of NZ_JBVJOT010000023.1, from coordinate 103,265 downwards.
CGGGCCGCCTCCAGGCGCGGCGCCGCGCAGTCCACCAGGCGCACGGTCGTGAACCGGGCCTCGGGCAGCCGGACCTCCTGGTCGAAGCGGCAGCCCGTCAGCTCGACGTACGGCGTCACCTGGCCACCGGCCAGATCCAGCACCCCGGCGATCCGTACGCCGACGAGTTTCAGCGCGGACACCCGGCCGGCCAGCGCCGGCGGGCCGTCCAGCAGCAGCCAGCAGACGATGCGGGCGCGCACGGTCCGCTCCGGGCCCCAGGGATGCCCGCCGTGCGGATCGTCCGCGGCGAAGTCCCCGCTGCTCAGGTCGTACACGCTGCCGTTGCGGAAGGCCTGCCACATGCCCGCCTCGGCCGCGGTCAGGTCGTCCGGCAGGTCGCCCTCGCTGATGCGGACGCCGGCTCCCTCGGTCACCGCACTCCTCTCTCCGTGCCACGCGTTTCGTACAGCCGTTCATGCCCGCTGCGTGACCTGTCGAACACCGCACGTGAAGGGGATCTTCCGGATTCCGGCCACCCTCTGTACCGGCCATTGGCCCAGGAGAAGCGGGCCCACGGCGTGCGGCGGACCGGTTTCCGGGCCCCGGCGCACCCGTTCCGGCCCACGGTGTGCCAGCCATTGGCCCACGCTCTGTATCAGCCACTGATACGCGCGGACGGGTCGCGACGGCGGTCTGAGAGAATTGGGACTGTGATTTCCCGAATCGATCTGCGCGGCGACGCCCTTCCCGAGGGCCCCGCCCTGCGCGACCTGCTGCCCCGAGCCGACTTCGACGTTCAGGCCGCCCTGGAGAAGGTGCGTCCGATCTGCGAGGCCGTGCATCATCGTGGCGACGCGGCGCTGATCGACTTCGCCGAGAAGTTCGACGGAGTACGGCTGGAAAACGTCCGTGTCCCGGCGCACGCGCTCACCGACGCGCTCGCCGCCCTCGACCCGGGCGTGCGGGCCGCCCTGGAGGAGTCCATCCGCCGGGCCCGGCTGGTCCACCGCGCCCAGCGCCGTACGACGCACACCACCCAGGTCGTCCCGGGCGGCTCCGTCACCGAGAAGTGGGTGCCGGTCGAGCGGGTCGGACTGTACGCGCCCGGCGGCCGCTCGGTGTACCCGTCCTCCGTCGTGATGAACGTGGTGCCCGCCCAGGAGGCCGGCGTCGAGTCCATCGCGCTCGCCTCCCCGGCCCAGGCCGAGTTCGGCGGCCTGCCGCACCCGACGATCCTGGCCGCCTGCGCCCTGCTCGGCGTGGACGAGGTGTACGCCGCGGGCGGCGCCACCGCCGTCGCGATGTTCGCGTACGGCACCGAGTCCTGCCCGCCCGCGAACATGGTCACCGGCCCGGGCAACATCTGGGTCGCCGCCGCCAAGCGCTACTTCACCGGCAGGATCGGCATCGACGCCGAGGCCGGCCCGACCGAGATCGCGATCCTCGCCGACGACACCGCCGACCCGGTGCACGTGGCCGCCGACCTGATCAGCCAGGCCGAGCACGACCCGCTCGCGGCGGCCGTCCTGGTCACCGACTCCGCGGAGCTGGCCGAGGCGGTGGAGAAGGAGCTGGCACCGCAGGTCGCGGCCACCAAGCACGTCGACGACCGGATCGTGCCCGCCCTGGCGGGCCGGCAGTCCGCGATCGTCCTCGTGGACGGCGTCGAGGAGGGCCTGAAGGTGGTCGACGCCTACGGCGCCGAACACCTGGAGATCCAGACGGCCGACGCCGCCGCGGTCGCCGACCGGGTCCGCAACGCGGGCGCGGTCTTCATCGGCCCCTGGGCCCCGGTCTCCCTCGGCGACTACGCGGCCGGGTCCAACCACGTCCTGCCCACCGGCGGCTGCGCCTGCCACTCCTCGGGCCTGTCCGTCCAGTCCTTCCTGCGCGGCATCCACATCGTGGACTACACCCGGGACGCCCTCGCCGAGGTCGCCCACCACGTGGTGACGCTGGCGGAGGCGGAGGACCTGCCGGCGCACGGCGCGGCGGTCAAGGCACGGTTCGGCTGGAAGGTACCCGAGAGCAAGTGACAGGCAACCCCTCTGTGTCCCGCTGGGACGAGCTGCCCATCCGTGACGAGCTGCGCGGCAAGTCCCCCTACGGCGCGCCCCAGCTGGACGTGCCCGTACGGCTGAACACCAACGAGAACCCCTACCCGCTGCCCGAGCCGCTGGTCGAGCGGATCGCGGAGCGGGTGCGCGAGGCCGCCCGCGACCTGAACCGCTACCCCGACCGGGACGCGGTCCTGCTGCGCACCGAGCTGGCCAAGTACCTGACGAGGACCGGCGGACACCCCCTCGGCATCGAGAACGTCTGGGCCGCCAACGGCTCCAACGAGGTCATCCAGCAGCTGCTGCAGACCTTCGGCGGGCCGGGCCGCACGGCCATCGGCTTCGAGCCGTCGTACTCGATGCACGCGCTCATCGCGCGCGGCACCGGCACCGGCTGGATCTCCGGTCCGCGCGGCGAGGACTTCACCATCGACCTCGCCGCCGCCGAGCGCGCCATCGCCGAGCACCGGCCGGACGTCGTCTTCGTCACCACCCCCAACAACCCCACCGGCAACGCGGTCCCGGCAAAGACGGTCCTCGCGCTGTACGAGGCGGCGCAGGCGGCCAAGCCGTCCATGGTGATCGTGGACGAGGCGTACGTCGAGTTCAGCCACGGCGCCTCGCTGCTGCCGCTGCTGGAGGGCCGCCCGCACCTGGTGGTCTCCCGCACGATGTCCAAGGCGTTCGGCGCCGCCGGCCTGCGCCTCGGCTACCTGGCCGCGCACCCGGCCGTGGTGGACGCCGTCCAGCTGGTCCGGCTGCCGTACCACCTGTCGGCCGTCACCCAGGCGACCGCCCTGGCCGCCCTGGAGCACACCGACACCCTGCTCGGCTACGTCGAGCAGCTGAAGGCCGAGCGGGACCGGCTGGTCGCCGAGCTGCGCGCGATCGGCTACGAGGTCACCGAGTCCGACGCCAACTTCGTGCAGTTCGGCCGGTTCGCCGACGCCCACGAGGCCTGGCGCAGGATCCTCGACCGGGGCGTGCTGGTCCGGGACAACGGCGTACCGGGATGGCTGCGGGTGTCCGCCGGCACCCCGGAGGAGAACGACGCGTTCCTCGACGCGGTACGGGAAGTCAAGAAGGAGCAGAGTTCATGAGCCGCGTTGGACGCGTGGAGCGCACCACCAAGGAGACCTCGGTGCTGGTCGAGATAGACCTCGACGGCACCGGCCGCACCGACATCGCCACCGGCGTCGGCTTCTACGACCACATGCTCGACCAGCTCGGCCGGCACGGCCTGTTCGACCTGACCGTGAAGACCGACGGCGACCTGCACATCGACTCCCACCACACCATCGAGGACACCGCCCTCGCGCTGGGCGCCGCCTTCAAGCAGGCCCTCGGCGACAAGGTGGGCATCTACCGCTTCGGCAACTGCACGGTCCCGCTGGACGAGTCCCTCGCCCAGGTCACCGTCGACCTGTCCGGCCGCCCCTACCTCGTGCACACCGAGCCCGAGAACATGGCGCCCATGATCGGCGCGTACGACACGACGATGACCCGGCACATCCTGGAGTCCTTCGTCGCGCAGGCGCAGATCGCGCTGCACGTGCACGTGCCCTACGGCCGCAACGCGCACCACATCGTGGAGTGCCAGTTCAAGGCGCTGGCCCGGGCCCTCAGGTACGCCTCGGAGCGCGACCCGCGCGCGGCCGGCATCCTCCCGTCGACGAAGGGCGCGCTGTAACCCATGACCGGTCTGTCGACCCTCCTGATCGTCGTCGGCCTCTTCCTGGTCGGCGGCATCATCTCCTTCGTCAAGCAGAAGATGCCCACCAGCCTGATCGTGCTGCTCTCGATCGGCGCGGCGCTGTGCCTGGTGGCGGGCGTCATGCGGCTGGAGGTGTGGAATTGAGCACCAAGAAGGTCGTCGTCTTCGACTACGGCTTCGGCAACGTGCGCTCCGCCGAGCGCGCCCTCGCCCGCGTGGGCGCCGACGTCGAGATCACCCGTGACTTCGACAGGGCGATGAACGCCGACGGGCTGCTGGTGCCGGGCGTCGGCGCGTTCGACGCCTGCATGAAGGGCCTGCGCGACGCGCGCGGCGACTGGGTCGTGGACCGCCGGCTGTCCGGCGGGCGCCCGGTCATGGGCATCTGCGTCGGCATGCAGATCCTGTTCGCGCGCGGCATCGAGCACGGCGTGGAGGCCGAGGGCCTGGACGAGTGGCCCGGCACGGTCGAGCCGCTCCAGGCCGACGTGGTGCCCCACATGGGCTGGAACACCGTGACCGCCCCGGCCGGTTCGCGGCTGTTCGCGGGCCTGGACGCCGACGCCCGCTTCTACTTCGTGCACTCCTACGCCGTCCACGACTGGTCCCTCCAGGCCCACAACCCGGTGATCGAGGCCCCGAAGGTCACCTGGTCGACGCACGGCAAGCCGTTCGTGGCGGCGGTGGAGAACGGCGCCCTGTGGGCCACCCAGTTCCACCCCGAGAAGTCCGGCGACGCCGGAGCCCAGCTCCTCACCAACTGGATCGGAACCCTGTAGACCATGGCCAAGCTCGAACTGCTTCCCGCCGTCGACGTCCGTGACGGCCAGGCCGTCCGCCTCGTGCACGGCGAGTCCGGCACCGAGACCTCCTACGGCTCCCCGCTGGAGGCCGCCCTCGCCTGGCAGCGCGCCGGCGCGGAGTGGCTGCACCTGGTCGACCTGGACGCCGCGTTCGGCACCGGGGACAACCGCGCGCTGGTCGCCGAGGTCGCCGGGGCCATGGACATCAAGGTGGAGCTGTCCGGCGGCATCCGCGACGACGACACCCTCGCCGCCGCCCTCGCCACGGGCTGCACCCGGGTGAACCTCGGCACGGCCGCCCTGGAGACCCCCGAGTGGGTCGCCCGGGTCATCGCCGAGCACGGCGACAGGATCGCCGTCGGCCTGGACGTCCGCGGCACCACCCTGCGCGGCCGGGGCTGGACCCGCGACGGCGGCGACCTCTACGACACGCTGGCCCGCCTGGACAAGGAGGGCTGCGCCCGCTACGTCGTCACCGACATCGCCAAGGACGGCACGCTCCAGGGCCCGAACCTGGAGCTGCTGCGCAACGTGTGCGCGGCGACCGACCGCCCGGTGGTCGCCTCCGGCGGCGTCTCCTCGCTGGACGACCTGCGCGCCCTCGCCGGCCTGGTGCCCCTCGGTGTCGAGGGCGCCATCGTGGGGAAGGCGCTGTACGCGAAGGCGTTCACCCTGGAAGAGGCCCTGGAGGCTGTGTCGTCATGACGTCCGAAGCCGTACGGCGTGTGCAGAGCGGAAGTCCCTGGGAAGAGTCCTTCGGTTTCGCACGCGCCGTGGCGGCGGGCGACCGGGTGCTGGTGGCGGGCACGACGTCCTTCAAGGGGACGGTGCTGTACGGCGAGGGCGACCCGTACGAACAGGCCAAGGTGGCCTTCACCAGCGCCCTGGAGGCGATCGCGGAGTTCGGCCTCGGCATCGGGTCCGTGCTCCGTACGCGGATGTACCTGACCCATGCGCGGGACGTGGAAGCCGTCGGCCGGGCCCACCAGGAGCTGTTCGGCTCCGTGCGGCCGGTCTCGACCCTGCTGGTCGTCGAGGGCTTCGTCGACCCGCGCATCCTGGTCGAAGTGGAACTAGAAGCATTCAGAGGAGCCTGAGCAGTCATGACCCTGGCGGTCCGAGTCATCCCCTGCCTGGACGTGGACAACGGCCGGGTCGTCAAGGGCGTGAACTTCCAGAACCTGCGGGACGCGGGCGACCCCGTCGAGATGGCCAAGGTGTACGACGCCGAGGGCGCCGACGAACTGACGTTCCTGGACATCACCGCGTCCTCCGGCGACCGGGAGACGACCTACGACGTGGTGCGCCGCACCGCCGAGCAGGTGTTCATCCCGCTGACGGTCGGCGGGGGCGTGCGTACCGCCGAGGACGTGGACAAGCTGCTGCGGGCGGGCGCCGACAAGGTGGGCGTGAACACCGCCGCGATCGCCCGTCCCGACCTGATCCGCGAGATCGCGGAGCGCTTCGGCCGCCAGGTGCTGGTCCTGTCGGTGGACGCCCGCCGCACCCCCGGGGGCACCTTCGAGGTCACCACCCACGGCGGCCGGCGCGGCACCGGGCTCGACGCGGTGGAGTGGGCGCACCGCGCGGCGGAGCTGGGCGCGGGGGAGATCCTGCTGAACTCCATGGACGCGGACGGCACGAAGGACGGCTACGACCTGGAGCTGATCACGGCGGTGCGCGGGCACGTCACCGTCCCCGTGATCGCCTCCGGCGGCGCCGGCAGGCTCGCCGACTTCCCCCCGGCCGTCGAGGCGGGCGCCGACGCGGTCCTGGCCGCCTCCGTCTTCCACTTCGGCGACCTCCGCATCGGCGACGTGAAGCAGACCCTGCGCGCGGCGGGGCATCCCGTCAGGTAGCGAGAGCGCGACAGGCCCCGGCCGGGTGGCCGGGGCCTCTTCGCGCGCTGACGCGAAAGAAAAATTGCGCAAGAAACATTGCGCAGTTTCTCTTTCGCGTCTAGGGTCCGATGACATGCCACGCGAAGAGAACCGCCGGATCACCGACATCGGGACGCTCAAGGCGCTCGCCCACCCGCTGCGCATGAAGCTCTACCGCCTGCTGTTCGTCTCCGAGGCGGCCACGGCCTCCCAGCTGGCCGAGCAGGTGGACGAGGCGGTCTCCCTGGTCAGCTACCACCTGCGCACACTCGCCCGGCACGGCCTGGTCGAGGAGGCCGAGGGGCGTAGTTCCGACGGCCGGGAGCGGTGGTGGCGGGCCGTGTCCGAGGGGGTCTCCATCCGGGACGAGGACTTCCGGGACGAGCCGGAGAAGGCCGCCGCGCACCTCGCGGCCTCGCGGCTGTTCCTGGAGCAGCGTGTGGAGATGTACCGGACCTACCTCGACGCGCGCGCCCACTGGGGAGCCGAGTGGAACGCGGCCTCCGGTGACACCGAGTCCCTGCTGCGGCTCACCCCAGCGGAACTGGCCGCGCTGCACGAGGACCTGACCGGCCTGATCAGGCGCTACGACGAGCAGGGACGCGCCCGCGAGGCCGCCGGCGACACCGAGGGCCGCGAGCACGTCGCGCTGCACGTGTACGGCTTCCCGTTCCGCCCCTGATCCCCGCCTCCGCCTCCGCGCCCGAGAGGACACCCCCCTCCGTGACCGCCACGCTCATACCGACCGCGTCCGTGCGCGCCCACCGCGACCCCAACGTGCTGCGCTGGCTCGGTGCCTACACCTCCTCGATGCTGGGCGACAACATCTACTACCTCGCCCTGTCCTGGGCCGCCGTCCAGGCCGGCACCCCCGCGCAGGCCGGCCTCGTGATGTCCGTCAGCGCGCTGCCCCGGGCCGTGCTGATGCTCGGGGGAGGGGTGATCGCCGACCGGCTCGGCCCGAGGAGGGTCGTGATCGGCAGCGACGCCGTGCGCTGCGCCGCCGTCCTCGCCGCGGCCGCCCTGCTCTTCCTCACCCACCCCGGCCTGTGGCCCCTCGCCCTGCTCGCGTGCGTCTTCGGCACCGTCGACGCCGTGTTCATGCCGGCCGTGGGCGCCCTCCCGGCCCGGATCACCGGCAAGGACCAGCTCGCCCGCGTCCAGGGCCTGCGCGGCCTCGCCATCCGCGCCGCGAGCGTCGTCGGCGCCCCGCTCGGCGGCCTCGGCGTGGCCCTCGGCGGCGCCCCGGCGGCCTTCGCCCTCGCCGGAGCGCTCATCGCGCTCTCGCTGCCCCTGCTGCTGTCCGTGCGCGTACGGGACCTGCCCGCCGGCACCGAGCGAGGCACCACCGCCTGGGCCGACCTGAAGGCCGGACTGCGCCACGTCCGCCGGCACCGCGTCCTCGGCCCCCTCATGATCGCCATCGCGCTCGGCGACCTCGGCTTCGTCGGCCCGCTGAACGTCGGCCTGACCCTGCTCGCCGACCACCGCGGCTGGGGCGCCGCGGGCATGGGCTGGATCCTGGCCGGGTTCGGCGTCGGCGCGGGCACCGCCTCCCTGCTGCTCGCCGCGCGCGGCCGGCTGCCCCGCGCGGGCCTGCTCACCGGGTGCGCGTGCGCCGCGGGCTCCGTGGCCGTCGGCGCCCTCGGCTTCGTCCCCGGCCTGGCCGCCGCCGTCGGCACCGCCCTGCTCGTCGGCCTGCTCACCGGGCTCAGCGGCGCGCTGTGCGGCGCCCTGCTCCAGACCCAGGCCGACCCCGCCTACCTGGGCCGCGTCACCGCCGTCTCCAGCCTCGTCAGCCTCGGCCTCACCCCGCTGAGCATGCCCTTCGCCGCCGCCGCGGCCGGCGCCTTCGGACTCGGCCCGGTCTACGCCGTCAGCGCCGCCGTCTGCGGAACCGGCGGCCTCGTCTTCCTCGCCGTACCGGCCCTGCGCCGCGCGGAACTCCCCGGCTGACGGGCCCCCTCAGATGCCCAGTTCCTTCGACGCGTGCAGCCGGTCGATCGCGTCCCCGTCCCCGTCCAGCTCCACCCTGGCCGCGCTCTGCCGCCCGTACGCGAACATCAGCAGCTCCGACGGCTCACCGGTCACCGTGACCACCGGCGTCCCCCGGTGCGCCACCACCGTCTGCCCGTCCGGGCGGCGCAGCACCAGCCCCGTCGGCGCGCCCTTGCCCAGCAGCCGCGCGGCCCGCTCCAGCCGCGACCACAGCGCGTCCTGGAACACCGGGTCCAGTTCGCGCCGGGTCCAGTCCGGCTGGGCGCGGCGGACGTCCTCCGTGTGGACGTAGAACTCGATGATGTTGGCCGCCTCGTCGACCTGCTTGAGCTGGAACGGCGAGAACCGCGGCGGCCCGGTGCGGATCAGCCGGATCAGCTCCTCGTACGGCTTCGCGGTGTACTCGGCCATCACCTTCTCCAGGCGCGGCGCGAGCCGTTTCACCAGCGTGCCGCCCACCGCGTCCGGGCGGCGCTCGCGCACGATCACGTGCGCGGCCAGGTCCCGGGTCCGCCAGCCCGCGCAGAGTGTCTCGGCGTCCGGACCGGCGGTTTCCAGGAGGTCGGCGAGCAACAGCCGTTCACGCTGGGCGAAGGTCGACATGAAGCCAGCCTACGACCAGGTGATCGCCCCGCCCACCCGTCACCTCCGGGCGGGGCCCCCGCGGCGCCCCCGTGACCGCCCCGTGGACGCGCCGGGCCCGCTGCCGGCGCGGCGCGGCACAATGGCACGCATGACCAGTACGACCGGCAGCCCCCGGCCCAGCAGCCTCGACCCGGAGATCGCCGCGCGGCTCAAGCGCAGCGCCGACGGGCTCGTCCCCGCCATCGCCCAGCAGTACGACACCGGCGAGGTGCTCATGCTCGGCTGGATGGACGACGAGGCCCTGCACCGCACGCTGACCACCGGCCGCTGCACCTACTGGTCGCGCAGCCGCCGGGAGTACTGGGTCAAGGGCGACACCTCCGGCCACGTGCAGCGGGTCAAGTCGGTCGCCCTGGACTGCGACGGCGACACCCTGCTGGTCAGGGTCGACCAGGTGGGCGCCGCCTGCCACACCGGCGCGCGCACCTGCTTCGACGAGGACGTGCTCCTGAAGGACGCGGATTCCGCCGCTCCGGCGTCCGCTCAGTAAGGTCAGCCGCCATGGATCTCGAGACCTTCCGCAAGCTGGCCGGCGACCGGCGCGTCATCCCGGTCACCCGCAAGCTCCTCGCCGACGGCGACACGCCGGTCGCGCTCTACCGCAAGCTCGCCGCCGAACGCCCCGGCACCTTCCTGCTGGAGTCCGCGGAGAACGGCCGCTCCTGGTCCCGGTACTCCTTCGTCGGGGTCCGCAGCGCCGCCACCCTCACCGCCCGCGACGGGCAGGCCCACTGGATCGGCACCCCGCCCGTCGGCGTCCCCACGGACGGCGACCCCCTCGCCGTCCTGCGCGCCACTCTCCAGACCCTGCACACCCCGCACCAGGAGGGCCTGCCGCCCTTCACCGGCGGCATGGTCGGCTATCTGGGCTACGACATCGTCCGCCGCCTGGAGAAGATCGGCCCCGGCGAGCACGACGAGCTGCGGCTGCCCGAGCTGACCATGCTGCTGACCAGCGACCTCGCCGTGATGGACCACTGGGAGGGCTCGGTCCTGCTGATCGCCAACGCGATCAACCACAACGACCTGGACACCGGCGTCGACGAGGCCTACGCGGACGCCGTGGCCCGCCTGGACGCCATGGAGGCCGACCTCTCCCGCCCGGTCGCCCAGCCCCCCGCCCACCTGCCGCCCTCCGCCCTGCCCGAGTACACCGCCCGCTGGGGCGGCCCCGACTACCAGCGGGCCGTGGAGGACATCAAGGAGCGCATCCGCGCGGGCGAGGCCTTCCAGGTCGTGCCCTCCCAGCGCTTCGAGACCCCGTGCACGGCGAGCGCCCTGGACGTCTACCGGGTGCTGCGGGCCACCAACCCCTCGCCGTACATGTACCTCTTCCGCCTCGACGGCTTCGACGTCGTCGGCTCCTCCCCGGAGGCGCTGGTGAAGGTGGAGGACGGGCGCGCGATGGTCCACCCCATCGCCGGCACCCGGCACCGCGGGGCCACCCCGCAGGAGGACCAGGCGCTCGCCGAGGAGCTGCTCGCCGACCCCAAGGAACGCGCCGAGCACCTGATGCTGGTCGACCTCGGCCGCAACGACCTGGGCCGGGTCTGCGAGCCCGGCTCGGTCGAGGTGGTCGACTTCATGTCCATCGAGCGCTACTCGCACGTGATGCACATCGTCTCCACCGTCACCGGCAGGGTCGCCCCCGGCCGCACCGCCTTCGACGTGCTCACCGCCTGCTTCCCGGCCGGCACCCTGTCCGGCGCCCCCAAGCCCCGCGCGATGCAGATCATCGACGAACTGGAGCCCTCCCGGCGCGGCCTGTACGGCGGCTGCGTCGGCTATCTGGACTTCGCCGGCGACTCCGACACCGCCATCGCCATCCGTACGGCGCTGCTGCGCGACGGCACCGCGTACGTCCAGGCCGGCGCGGGCGTCGTCGCCGACTCCGACCCGGTCGCCGAGGACCAGGAGTGCCGCAACAAGGCGGCGGCGGTGCTGCGGGCGGTGCACACGGCGAACCGCCTCGGGCAGTAGGGCGCTTCTCATGGCAACCCCGGGTGTCGGTTCGCCCGGGGTTCAGGCGATAGTGGAGTACGTGACTGCCGTACCTCACCCCCGTTCCCAAGCCGCCGCACCCGCCCGGTCCGGCCGGCGGAGCCTCGCCGCGGCCCTGCTGTTCGGCGCCCTCGGCGCGGCCGTGGCGCTGCTCGCGACCCGGCAGCGCTGGGCGGACGGCACCGCGACGGTGGCCGGCGGCGCGTTCCCGCTGACGGCCAAGGGCAGCGACGTCACGGGCGTCCCCGCGGCCCTCGCCATAGTGGGCCTCGCCGCGCTCGTCGCGGTCTTCGCCGTCCGCCGGGCCGGCCGCCTCGTCGTCTCCGGGCTGCTCGCGCTGTCCGGCGCCGGCATCGCCGCCGCCGCCCTGGCGGCCGTCTCCGACGGCTCCGCGCTGGACGAGCGGGCCGCCGAGGTCAGCGGCGACAGCTCCGCCACGGTCCACGCGCTCAGCCACACCGGCTGGCCGTACGTCGCGGCCGCCGGCGGGCTGCTGATCCTCCTCGCCGGCCTGCTCGCCCTGCGCTACGGCCGCCTGTGGCCGGCGATGTCCGGCCGGTACGAACGCGGTGCCGCCCGCCCCCGGCGCACCGCCCGCCCGGCCGACCCCGAGCGCCCCGAGGAGATCTGGAAGGCCCTGGACCGGGGCGAGGACCCGACCGGCGCCTGAGCGGTCACGGCCGCCCCGGCGGTGTGGCGAACCAGACGCCACCCCCGCGTCCGGCGCGCCCGGGGCTACGCGACAATGGACGGCGAGCGTACGACGCGTAGGTACGACACGTACATGAGCAACAACGAGGAGCAAGTCATGGCGGGCAGCAGCCACGGCCACGGTCACACCCCGGCCGCCTGGACCGGAAGCATCATCGCCTTCATCGGTTTCTGCGTCGCGGGCGCCTTCATGGTGATGGCCCAGCCCGTCGGTTTCTGGGCCGGCATGGTGCTCACGGTCCTCGGCGGCGTGGTCGGCGGCATCATGCGCGCCATGGGCCTCGGCCAGCCGAAGCAGAACCACGCCGTGCAGCGGACGGCCGCGACCCCCGAGCCGGCCGCCGCGGGCCACTGAGCCCGGGCCTTCCCGACAGGCGGTCCGGCATCCCAGGCGATGCGGACCGCCTTTCGCGTTCCCGGCGGGCGGGGCCGCACCGGGCGGGGCACAATGCCCGCGTGAACGCCGACAGCCGTGCCCTCCCGCCGGAGGCGCCCCGCGGCACCCCCCGCCCCGCGCCGCCCCCCGCCCCCCTCGGCCCACCGCGCCCGGCGCCGGCTCCCGCCTCCCTGCCCCGGCGGCTCGCCGTACCCGTCGGGGTGTTCGCGGCCGTGGCCGGGGCCTTCGGGTACGTCGGCGCGGTCGACCCGAACGAACCCGGCCACTATCCGGTCTGCCCGCTGTACCTGCTCACCGGCCTGTACTGCCCGGGCTGCGGCGGGCTCCGCAGCGCGCACGCGTTCGCCCACGGCGACCTGCTCACCGCGCTGCGCGACAACGCCGCGGCCGTGGCCGCCTACCTGGGCTTCGCCGTGCTGTGGACCCTGTGGACCGCGCGCGCCGCGCGCGGCCGGCCACCGCGCACCGGCACCGGCCCCCGCCCCGCACACCTGTGGACCGCCGCCGCCTTGCTGCTGGCGTTCACCGTGCTCAGGAACCTGCCGTCCGGCGGCTGGCTCCGCCCGTGACGCGTCCGGGACGGATGTCCACGGAGTGGGACCGCCGTCAACCGGATGCGAGGCCACCGCACCGCGGCGGATACCATCGCATTGACCACGGCTTTCAGAGCCCGAAGGAACCACCGTCTGGAAGGGGGCCGCTCGCGTGAGTGTGCTCGACGAGATCATCGACGGAGTCCGTGCCGACCTCGCCGAGCGGCAGGCCCGCGTCAGCCTCGACGAGCTCAAGGAGCGCGCGGCCGGCGCCCCCGCCGCCAAGGACGGGGTGGCCGCGCTCAAGGGCGACGGCGTCAAGGTGATCTGCGAGGTCAAGCGCTCCAGCCCCTCCAAGGGCGCGCTGGCCGCCATCGCCGACCCGGCCGCACTCGCCGCGGACTACGAGGCGGGCGGCGCGTCCGTCATCTCCGTCCTCACCGAACAGCGCCGCTTCGGCGGGTCGCTCGCCGACCTGGAGGCCGTCCGCGCCCGCGTGGACATCCCGGTGCTGCGCAAGGACTTCATCGTCACGTCGTACCAGCTGTGGGAGGCCCGCGCGTACGGCGCCGACCTCGCGCTGCTGATCGTGGCCGCCCTCGACCAGCCGGCCCTGGAGTCGCTGATCGAGCGCGCGGTGTCCATCGGCCTGACCCCGCTCGTCGAGGTCCACGACGAGGACGAGGTGGAGCGGGCGGTGGACGCGGGCGCCAAGGTCATCGGCGTCAACGCGCGCAACCTGAAGACGCTGGAGGTCGACCGCGGCACCTTCGAGCGGGTCGCCCCGGAGATCCCCGACCACCTGGTGAAGGTCGCCGAGTCCGGCGTGCGCGGCCCGCACGACCTGATCGCCTACGCCAACGCCGGCGCCGACGCCGTCCTGGTCGGCGAGTCCCTGGTCACCGGCCGCGACCCGAAGGCGGCCGTGGCCGACCTGGTGGCGGCGGGCGAACACCCGGCACTGCGCCACGGCCGCGGCTGAATCCCGCTAGGCTGGCGCCGATGACGTTCACCACGACGACCCCGGACCGGCACGCGCGCCTGGCGCGCGGCTGCCGTCCGCGCGGCTGCCGCGCGCCCGCGCGCCGCGTCCACGGCCGCCGGGTGAGGTACGTCATCGGTGCCGAACCCGGGCAGGTGAACGGGCGTCGATGGCAGCGCGCCCCTTAGGGGCGCGGGGAACTGCGCGACACGCCACGCACGGCACGCAGCCGGCAGACGACCCGAGCCCCCACGGCGATCAGTTTTTCCCACGAAACTCACCGTGAGGTATCCGCATGCCCAGCGAGTTCTTCATCCCCGACCCGGACGGTCAGGTCCCCACGCCCGAAGGCTACTTCGGCGCGTTCGGCGGCAAGTTCATCCCGGAGGCCCTCGTCGCCGCCGTGGACGAGGTCGCCGTCGAGTACGACAAGGCCAAGCAGGATCCCGAGTTCGCCCGCGAACTCGACGACCTGCTGGTCCACTACACCGGCCGCCCGTCGGCGCTCACCGAGGTCCCCCGCTTCGCCGAACACGCCGGCGGCGCCCGCGTGTTCCTCAAGCGCGAGGACCTCAACCACACCGGCTCCCACAAGATCAACAACGTGCTCGGCCAGGCCCTGCTCACCAAGCGCATGGGCAAGACCCGGGTCATCGCCGAGACCGGAGCCGGCCAGCACGGCGTCGCCACGGCCACCGCCTGTGCGCTGTTCGGCCTGGACTGCACCATCTACATGGGCGAGGTCGACACCCGGCGGCAGGCCCTGAACGTGGCCCGGATGCGCATGCTCGGCGCCGAGGTCGTCGCCGTGAAGTCCGGCAGCCGCACCCTGAAGGACGCCATCAACGAGGCGTTCCGGGACTGGGTCGCCAACGTCGACCACACCCACTACCTGTTCGGCACGGTCGCCGGCCCGCACCCCTTCCCGGCCATGGTCCGCGACTTCCACCGGGTCATCGGCGTCGAGGCCCGCCGCCAGCTGCTGGAGCGCGCCGGGCGCCTCCCGGACGCGGCCGTCGCCTGCGTCGGCGGCGGCTCCAACGCCATCGGCCTCTTCCACGCCTTCATCCCCGACGAGGGCGTCCGCCTGATCGGCTGCGAGCCGGCCGGGCACGGCGTCGAGACCGGCGAGCACGCGGCCACCCTCACCGCCGGCGAGCCCGGCATCCTGCACGGCTCCCGCTCCTACGTCCTCCAGGACGACGAGGGCCAGATCACCGAGCCGTACTCCATCTCGGCCGGCCTGGACTACCCGGGCATCGGCCCGGAGCACTCCTACCTGAAGGACTCCGGCCGCGGCGAGTACCGCGCCGTCACCGACGACGCGGCGATGCGGGCACTGCGCCTGCTGTCGCGCACCGAGGGCATCATCCCGGCCATCGAGAGCGCCCACGCCCTGGCCGGCGCCCTGGAGGTCGGCCGGGAACTGGGCCCGGACGGCCTGATCGTCGTCAACCTGTCCGGCCGCGGCGACAAGGACATGGACACCGCCGCGCGCTACTTCGGCCTGTACGACACCGACGCCGAGGTCGCGGCCGACGCCGCCGACACCGCCGAGATCGAGGGGGACGCCAAGTGAGCGGGAACATCCAGCTGCTGTCGGACACCCTCGCGGGCGCCCGGGCCGAGGGCCGCTCCGCGCTCATCGCCTACCTCCCGGCCGGGTTCCCGACCGTGGACGGCGGCATCGACGCGATCAAGGCCGTCCTGGAAGGCGGCGCGGACGTGGTCGAGGTCGGTCTGCCGCACAGCGACCCGGTCCTGGACGGCCCGGTCATCCAGACCGCGGACGACATCGCCCTGCGCGGCGGCGTGCGGATCGCCGACGTCATGCGCACGGTCCGCGAGGCGCACCGCGCCACCGGGAAGCCGATCCTGGTCATGACCTACTGGAACCCCATCGACCGCTACGGCGTCGAGCGCTTCACCGCCGAGCTGGCCGAGGCGGGCGGCGCCGGCTGCATCCTGCCCGACCTGCCGGTGCAGGAGTCGGCGCTCTGGCGCGAGCACGCCGAGAAGCACGGCCTGGCGACGATCTTCGTCGTGGCGCCGAGCAGCAAGGACACGCGGCTCGCCGAGATCACCGCGGCGGGCAGCGGCTTCGTCTACGCCGCCTCCCTCATGGGCGTCACCGGCACCCGCGAGTCCGTCGGCGAGCAGGCCCAGGACCTGGTCCGGCGCACCCGCGCGACCGGCACCGGCCTGCCCGTCTGCGTCGGCCTCGGCGTCTCCAACCGGGCCCAGGCCGCCGAGGTCGCCGGCTTCGCCGACGGTGTGATCGTCGGCTCGGCGTTCGTGAAGCGGATGCTGGACGCGCCCGACCCCGCCTCCGGTCTCGCGGCGGTCCGCGAGCTGGCCGGGGACCTGGCGAAGGGCGTGCGCGGACAGGCGTGACGGACGGGCACGCGGTGTGCTGTACCGCGTGATCCGATCACTCGAACGGGTGGACCTCGGACCGGGGAGGCGCGCTGCGCCTCCCCGGTTCGTTCTGGGGGTGTGAGCGAGAAGAACCGTGACGGAAAGCGCACCGCCCGGGAGCGGCTGGCGGTCGAGCGCGAGAAGCAGAGGGCCGCGGACAAGCGACGGCGGGCGCTGATCGTGGGCGCGAGCGTCGTCTGCGTCCTGGGCCTGGCGGCGGTGATCGGCGTCGTCGCCGCGAACGCCGGCAAGGACAAGGGCTCCGACGCGGGCCCGGCCGTGGCCCCCTCGGGCGCGCAGGGCAAGGACAGCCTCGCCATCCCGGTCGGCGAGGACGGCGCCAAGTCGACGCTCACCGTCTGGGAGGACTTCCGCTGCCCGGCCTGCCAGGCCTTCGAGGTGGCGTACCGGCCGACGCTGCACGAACTCGCCGACGCCGGCAAGCTCAGGGTCGAGTACCACCTGGTCCGGCTGATCGACGGCAACCTCGGCGGCACCGGTTCGCTGCGCGCCGCCAACGCCGCGGCCTGCGCCCAGGACGCCGGAAAGTTCCGCGACTACCACGACGTGCTGTTCGCCGGCCAGCCCAAGGAGACCGACGACGCCTTCGCGGACAACGACACGCTGATCCGGCTGGCCGGCAAGGTGAAGGGCCTGGACACGCCCGCCTTCCGCGCGTGCGTGAAGAACGGCACGCACGACGGCTGGGTGGACAAGTCCCACCAGGCGTTCAAGTCCGGCGGCTTCGGCGGCACGCCGACCGTGCTGCTCGGCGACAAGAACATCTACCAGGACCGCGCGATGACCCCGGCCAAGCTCAAGCAGATGGTGGAGGCGGCCGACCGGGGCTGAGCGTTTCACCCGCCCTGTTATGGACCCGTAGCCGGGCTGCTTGCCGTCCCCACGGCCCGGCACGGTAGCGTCGGACCTGCCATGAACCTTGCCTACATCCCCAGCCCGTCGCACGGGGTGCTGTACCTCGGCCCCATCCCGCTGCGCGGCTACGCCATCTGCATCATCATCGGCGTCTTCGTTGCCGTCTGGTTCGGCAACAAGCGCTGGATCGCCCGCGGCGGGCAGTCCGGCACGGTCGCCGACATCGCCGTCTGGGCCGTGCCGTTCGGCCTGGTCGGCGGCCGGCTCTACCACGTGATCACGGACTACGAGCTGTACTTCAGCGAGGGCCGTGACTGGGTGGACGCCTTCAAGGTGTGGGAGGGCGGCCTGGGCATCTGGGGCGCCATCGCGCTCGGCGCGCTCGGCGCGTGGATCGGCGCGCGGCGCCGGGGCGTCCCGATGCCCGCCTACGCCGACGCCGTGGCACCCGGCATCGCGTTCGCGCAGGCCATCGGCCGCTGGGGCAACTGGTTCAACCAGGAACTGTACGGCCGGGAGACCCACGTCCCCTGGGCGCTGCACATCACCTCCGCCGAGGGCGGCCGGGTGCCGGGGTACTACCACCCGACGTTCCTCTACGAATCCCTGTGGTGCGTCGGTGTCGGCCTGCTGGTGATCTGGGCGGACCGCCGCTTCAAGCTGGGGCACGGCCGGGCGTTCGCCCTGTACGTCGCCGCGTACTGCGCGGGCCGCGCCTGGATCGAGTACCTGCGCGTGGACGACGCCCACCACATCCTGGGCATCCGCCTCAACGTCTGGACCGCCCTGATTGTCTTCCTGCTGGCGGTGGTGTACATCGTGGTGTCGGGGACGAAGCGGCCGGGCCGGGAGGCCGTGGTCGAACCCGCGGTCGCCTCCGCAGGTCCGGCCGGGGAGACGGACGCGGTCGCCGAGGGCGAGGAGAAGAAGCCCCGGGACGCCGAGGAGTCGCCGGAGAAGCCGTCCGGGGAGTCGCCGGAGAAGTCGCCGAAGGACGAGGCGGAGTCGGCCAAGAAGGTCTGACCCGCCGGTTCCACGACGCCGAGGGCGCCCGGAGTGTTCCGGGCGCCCTCGGCGTGTTCGGGGCAGGGGGCACTCCGTCGTGGGGGCCGGTCCGGTCGTCGCACCGCCGGCGGGCGGGTGTTCAGGTGCCGTAGCGGGCCTCGATCTCCGGGCGGTACGGCATCGACGCGGACGCTCCCTGCCGCTCGACGGAGATCGAGGCCGCGGCGGCGGCCCAGGTCAGGGCCTCGCGTACCGGTTTCTCCTCGGCGAGGGCCACGGCGAGCGTGCCGACGAAGGTGTCGCCCGCCCCGGTGGAGTCGACGGCGCTCACCCGGGGCGCGGGGACCACGAGCGGCTCGGTGCCCCGGGCCAGGTACAGGCAGCCCGTCGCGCCCAGGGTGACGACGACCTCCGGCACCCGCTCCAGCAGGGCCGCCGCCGCCTCGCGCGGGCCGGTGCGGCCGGTCAGGGTGAGCGCCTCGTACTCGTTCGGCACCAGCAGGTCGACGGCGCGCAGCAGTTCGGGCGGCAGCGGCCGGACCGGGGACGGGGTGAGCACCGTGCGGACGCCGTGCCGGCGGGCGGCCTGCGCGCCCGCGACGACCGCCGCGAGCGGGATCTCCAGTTGCAGCAGCAGCGCGTCGGCGGTGGCGATCACCCCCTCGTCGCCGGGGGAGAGGTGGTCGACGGTGCCGTTGGCGCCGGGGATGACGACGATCGCGTTGCCGCCCTCGGCGTCCACCACGATGTGCGCGGTGCCGGAGGGACCCTCCACCGTGCGCAGGAAGTCGGTGTCCACCCCGGAGTGTTCGAGGGTGTCGCGCAGCCGGGCGCCGTGGGCGTCGGTGCCCACCGCGCCGATCATCGAGACGGTCGCGCCGGCGCGGGCCGCGGCGATGGCCTGGTTGGCGCCCTTGCCGCCGGGCACCGTGCGCAGTTCCCGCCCGGTCACGGTCTCCCCGCGCCGCGGTGCCCGGTCGACATAGGTGACGAGGTCCATGTTGGTGCTGCCGAGGACCGCGATATGGGTCATGAGCGGGTCGCCTCCAGACGGGTGAGGTGGGCGAGGGTGTCGAAGCCGGTGCCGTCGAACTCGGCGAGGGCGCTGGCGAGCCGGTTCTTCAGCGGGGCCCGCCAGCGGTCGGGGAGCGCGCCGGGGGCACCGGCGAGCAGCCCGGCGACGCTGCCGGCCGTCGCGCCGGCGGAGCCCGTGCCCCAGCCGCCGGAGACGGCACGGCAGACGGAGCCGGAGAAGTCGCCGTCGGCGTGGGTGAGCGCGGCGGCGATCAGCGCGGTGGCGGGGACGGCGTGGGCCCGGTGGTGGGTGGCGGCGTAGCGGGCGTGGAGCGCGTCCACGACGTCCTCGAAGTCCGTGCTGCGGCGGGCCAGCGCGACGGCGTGGTCGACGGCCGACGCCAGCCGGGAGCGGGGCGGCACCACCGCGCGGCCGGCCCGCAGACAGGCGTGGACGTCGTGGGTGCCGGGGGCGGCGGTGGCGATGACGGCGGCGGTGAACATCGCCGCGTAGACGCCGTTGGCGGTGTGGCTGAGGACCGCGTCCCGGTGCGCCTGTTCGGCGGCGGCGGCCGGGTCGCCGGGGTTGGTCCAGCCGTGCGCGTCGGCGCGGACCAGCGCGCCGGTCCACTCGCGGAACGGGTTGCGGTGGCGGGCGGTGTGCGGGGGCTCGACGCCGCAGAGCAGATTGCGGTAGGCGAGGCGCTCGGCGGCGCGGGTGCGGCCGGGCGGGAGCGCGTCGAGCCAGAGCCGGGCCACGTCGTCGGTGGAGAAGCGGCGTCCGTGGCGCCGCAGCAGCAGGAGGTTGAGGAGCAGGTGGTCGAGCTCGGCGTCCTCGGGCATGCCGTCGATGTTCTCGGCGAGGCAGGCGGCGGAGCGGGGGTCCCAGGGGTGGGCGGCGAGCAGTTCGGCGGGGACGCCCCTGGCGGTGAAGTAGCCGGTGAGCGGCCGGTTTCCGGCCGCCTCGGCGAGGGCGCGGACGCCGTCGGGGGGGAGCTGCCCGACGGGTCTGCCGAGGAGGCGGCCGGCGGCCCGGCCGAGCCAGGCGGCTTCGAGGGCGCGCGGATCCGGCGCGGTGGCGGGCCGGCGCGCGGGCCAGTCGGGGCACAGGGACTTGACGCGGGCCAGGTCGGTCGGCTCGTCCTCGGCGTACCGGCCGGGCAGGTCGGCGAGTTCGTCGAGCAGGTCCGCCGCCAGCAGACGCAGATAGCGGGAGGCGCCGGGCGCAGAGGCGCCCGCCCGCCCCGGCGCCTGCGGGCCGCCGGCCGCCCGCCAGCGCGCCTCGACCGCCTTGGGCTCGCGCCCGTCCAGCCGGGCCTGGCGCAGTTCGTGGCCGAGCAGGTCCTCCGGCTGGACCCAGGTCAGACGGAGCACGGGCGGCCTCCGAACGCGGTGCCCGCCCGTCCGTGCGCGCGGTGGCCATTGCTTTGTTCCGCTGTGGGTGTCATGCCCCGAATCATCCAGCCTGGGGCGGGTCGCACGGGCCTGTTTGCGGATGTGTCCCACGGGAGGGTGCCGACCTGCCCCGGGGTCTCGCTTAGCACAGCCTTTCCTTGCTGGCGAGGGGTCGCGCGAAGGCGTAGGTTTGGATCTGTCGAAAAGTAGAACTCGTCCAAAGTTAGCTTTGGCTAAGCTTTCCTGGGGGCCCGCATGGCGATCATCGAAACCGAGGCCGCGCTGCACGAAGCGCACCGCGACAACCACACCCACCGCGACGTCAGCGGGGGATGGCTGCGGCCCGCCGTCTTCGGCGCCATGGACGGCCTGGTCTCCAACCTCGCCCTGATGACCGGCGTGGCCGGCGGCTCCGTGAGCCCGCACACCATTGTCATCACCGGCCTCGCCGGTCTCGCGGCCGGTGCCTTCTCCATGGCGGCCGGCGAGTACACCTCCGTGGCCTCCCAGCGCGAGCTGGTCGAGGCCGAGCTGGACGTCGAGCGCCGTGAGCTGCGCAGGCACCCGCAGGACGAGGAGGCGGAACTGGCCGCGTTGTACGTCGCCCGCGGGGTCGAGCCGGACCTGGCCCGGCAGGTCGCCCGGCAGCTGTCCCGGGATCCCGAGCAGGCCCTGGAGATCCACGCCCGCGAGGAGCTCGGCATCGATCCCGGCGACCTTCCCTCCCCGCTGGTCGCCGCCGTGTCCTCGTTCGGGTCCTTCGCCCTCGGCGCCCTGCTGCCCGTCCTGCCGTTCCTGCTCGGCGCGACCGCGCTGTGGCCCGCCGTGCTGCTCGCCCTCGCCGGGCTCTTCGCCTGCGGTGCCGTCGTGGCCAAGGTGACCGCGCGGGCCTGGTGGTTCAGCGGACTGCGGCAGCTCGCGCTGGGCGGTGCGGCGGCCGGTGTGACGTACGCCCTGGGCAACCTGTTCGGTACGGCCGTAGGATAGGCCGACCGGTACTTATGCGATGGGCCGCATAGGTACCCGTTACTCCCTGGTTTCGACTGCTTTGCCACGGGGCATGAGCCGTAAGCGCTGTGGGCAATGACGCCTGCCGCGCCCCCGCGGGGCGGGCGATGAAGCCCTCCCCGGCCCCCCTCGGGCCGCCGGACGCCGATCCGACCGATCCTGTCCGTCGCGGTCCCCCCACGACGTCGCCGTCACCGCACGGCACCGCCGTCCTCGTACGGCACCGCGCCGTCACCGCACGGCATGCGCCGCCCTCGCGCGGCACCCTCCGCCGCCACCGCGGCGTCCGCATGCTGGAACGGAGTATCCGGTTCCCGGGAACCGCTCCATCATGTAACCTGCACGAAATTTTGATCTCACCGAAGATCTCACGCAGAGGGCCAACGTCGTCCCTCGGCACCTGCCACATGCCACATGACGACGACGGGAGAGCCGATGCGTACGCCGCGCCAGCCGTCCCAGCACTCCACGAACGGCCGAAACTGGTCGTTCATGGATGCTCGCCCTGCTGCGCAGGGTATGTACGACCCCCGCAACGAACACGACGCGTGCGGCGTCGGTTTCGTCGCCACTCTTACCGGCGAGGCCTCCCACACCCTGGTCGAGCAGGCGCTCACCGTCCTGCGCAACCTGGAGCACCGCGGCGCCACCGGCTCCGAGCCGGACTCCGGCGACGGTGCGGGCATCCTCTCCCAGGTGCCGGACGCCTTCCTCCGTGATGTGGCCGGATTCGACCTTCCCGCCGCCGGTTCCTACGCGGTAGGCATCGCCTTCCTGCCGGAGGAGGGAACCGAGGACGCCGTCTCACAGATCGAGACGATCGCCGCCGAGGAGGGCCTGACGGTCCTCGGCTGGCGCGTGGTCCCGGTCGCCCCCGAGCTGCTGGGCGCCACCGCCCGCTCCACCATGCCGGTGTTCCGCCAGGTCTTCGTGACCGACCGGGCCAGCGAGGGCATCGCCCTGGACCGCAGGGCGTTCGTGCTGCGCAAGCGCGCCGAGCGCGAGGCCGGGGTGTACTTCCCCTCCCTGTCGGCGCGGACCATCGTCTACAAGGGCATGCTGACCACCGGCCAGCTCGAACCCTTCTTCCCGGACCTGTCCGACCGCCGCTTCGCCTCCGCGATCGCGCTCGTGCACTCCCGGTTCTCCACGAACACCTTCCCGTCGTGGCCGCTCGCGCACCCGTACCGGTTCGTCGCGCACAACGGCGAGATCAACACGGTCAAGGGCAACCGCAACTGGATGGTGGCCCGCGAGTCCCAGCTGGTCTCCGACCTGTTCGGCCCGCAGGAGAAGCTGGACCGCCTCTTCCCGGTCTGCACCCCGGACGCCTCCGACTCCGCCTCCTTCGACGAGGTCCTGGAGCTGCTGCACCTGGGCGGCCGTTCGCTGCCGCACTCCGTGCTGATGATGATCCCGGAGGCGTGGGAGAACCACGCCTCCATGGACCCGGCCCGGCGCGCGTTCTACCAGTACCACTCCACGATGATGGAGCCCTGGGACGGCCCCGCCTGCGTCACCTTCACCGACGGCACCCAGGTCGGCGCCGTGCTCGACCGCAACGGCCTGCGCCCCGGCCGCTACTGGGTCACCGACGACGGCCTCGTCGTCCTCGGCTCCGAGGTCGGCGTCCTCGACATCGACCAGGCCAAGGTCGTCCGCAAGGGCCGCCTCCAGCCCGGCCGGATGTTCCTCGTCGACACCGCCGAGCACCGCATCATCGAGGACGACGAGATCAAGGCGTCCCTCGCGGCCGAGAAGCCCTACGTCGAATGGCTGGAGGCCGGCGAGATCGAGCTGAGCGACCTGCCCGAGCGCGAGCACATCGTCCACACCCACGCCTCGGTCACCCGCCGCCAGCAGACCTTCGGCTACACCGAGGAAGAGCTGCGCGTCATCCTCGCGCCGATGGCCCGCACCGCCGCCGAGCCGATCGGCTCCATGGGCACGGACTCCCCGATCGCCGCCCTGTCCGAGCGCCCGCGGCTGCTCTTCGACTACTTCACCCAGCTGTTCGCGCAGGTCACCAACCCGCCGCTGGACGCGATCCGCGAGGAGCTGGTCACCTCCCTGCGCAGCTCGCTCGGCCCGCAGGGCAACCTGCTGGAGCCGACCGCCGCCTCCTGCCGGTCCGTCGTGCTGCCCTTCCCGGTGATCGACAACGACGAGCTGGCCAAGCTCATCCACATCAACGCCGACGGCGACATGCCCGGCTTCAAGGCCGCCACGCTCTCCGGTCTGTACCGGGTCTCCGGCGGCGGCGACGCCCTGGCCGCCCGCATCGAGGAGATCTGCGCCGAGGCCGACGCCGCCATCGAGAACGGCGCCCGGCTGATCGTCCTGTCCGACCGCCACTCCGACGCCGAGCACGCGCCGATCCCGTCGCTGCTGCTCACCGCGGCCGTCCACCACCACCTCATCCGCACCAAGCAGCGCACCCACGTGGGCCTGCTGGTCGAGGCCGGCGACGTCCGCGAGGTCCACCACGTCGCCCTGCTCATCGGCTACGGCGCCGCCGCCGTCAACCCGTACCTGGCGATGGAGTCGGTGGAGGACCTGCTGCGCGCGGGGACCTTCCTGAACGGCATCGAGCCCGAGCAGGCCATCAAGAACCTGATCTACGCCCTCGGCAAGGGCGTGCTGAAGGTCATGTCCAAGATGGGCATCTCCACCGTCGCCTCCTACCGCGGCGCCCAGGTCTTCGAGGCCGTCGGCCTGGACGAGGGCTTCGTGGCGAAGTACTTCAACGGCACCGCCACCAAGATCGGCGGAGTCGGCATCGACGTCATCGCCGAGGAGGTCGCCGCCCGCCACGCCAAGGCCTACCCGGCCTCCGGCATCGCCCCGGCGCACCGCGCGCTGGACATCGGCGGCGAGTACCAGTGGCGCCGCGAGGGCGAGCCGCACCTGTTCGACCCGGACACGGTCTTCCGCCTCCAGCACTCCACGCGGACCGGCCGCTACGACATCTTCAAGAAGTACACCTCCCGGGTGAACGAGCAGTCCGAGCGCCTGATGACGCTGCGCGGCCTGTTCGGCTTCAAGTCCGACCGCGAGCCGATCCCGGTCGACGAGGTCGAGCCGGTGAGCGAGATCGTCAAGCGGTTCTCCACCGGCGCCATGTCGTACGGCTCCATCTCCAAGGAGGCGCACGAGACCCTCGCCATCGCCATGAACCAGCTGGGCGGCAAGTCCAACACCGGTGAGGGCGGCGAGGACCCCGAGCGCCTGTACGACCCCGCGCGGCGCAGCGCCATCAAGCAGGTCGCCTCCGGCCGCTTCGGCGTGACCTCCGAGTACCTGGTCAACGCGGACGACATCCAGATCAAGATGGCCCAGGGCGCCAAGCCCGGCGAGGGCGGCCAGCTGCCCGGCCACAAGGTCTACCCGTGGGTCGCGAAGACCCGGCACTCCACGCCGGGCGTCGGCCTGATCTCCCCGCCGCCGCACCACGACATCTACTCCATCGAGGACCTGGCCCAGCTGATCCACGACCTGAAGAACGCGAACCCGCGGGCGCGGGTCCACGTGAAGCTGGTCTCCGAGGTCGGCGTCGGCACGGTCGCGGCCGGTGTGTCCAAGGCGCACGCGGACGTGGTGCTGATCTCCGGCCACGACGGCGGCACCGGCGCCTCCCCGCTGACCTCCCTCAAGCACGCGGGCGGCCCCTGGGAGCTGGGCCTGGCCGAGACCCAGCAGACGCTGCTGCTGAACGGGCTGCGCGACCGGATCGTCGTCCAGACCGACGGCCAGCTGAAGACCGGCCGGGACGTGGTCATCGCCGCGCTCCTCGGCGCCGAGGAGTTCGGTTTCGCGACCGCCCCGCTCGTCGTCTCCGGCTGCGTGATGATGCGCGTGTGCCACCTGGACACCTGCCCGGTCGGCATCGCCACCCAGAACCCGGTGCTGCGCGACCGCTTCGCCGGCAAGGCCGAGTACGTGGTGAACTTCTTCAAGTTCATCGCCGAGGAGGTCCGCGAGCTGCTGGCCGAGCTGGGCTTCCGCTCCATCGAGGAGGCCGTCGGCCACGCCGAGGTGCTGGACGTCGAGCGCGCGGTCGGCCACTGGAAGGCGCAGGGCCTGGACCTGGAGCCGCTGTTCCACGTGCCGGACCTGCCCGAGGGCGCCGTCCGCCACCAGATCGCCGCCCAGGACCACGGCCTGGAGAAGGCCCTGGACAACGAGCTGATCAAGCTCGCCGCCGACGCCCTGGCCGCGGACGACGCGACCGAGGCCCAGCCGGTGCGAGCCCAGGTCGCCATCCGCAACATCAACCGCACGGTCGGCACCATGCTCGGCCACGAGGTGACGAAGAAGTTCGGCGGGGCGGGCCTGCCCGACGACACCATCGACATCACCTTCACCGGCTCCGCCGGCCAGTCCTTCGGCGCGTTCCTGCCGCGCGGCATCACGCTGCGCCTGGAGGGCGACGCCAACGACTACGTCGGCAAGGGCCTGTCCGGCGGCCGGATCGTCGTCCGCCCGGACCGGGCCGCCGACCACCTCGCCGAGTACTCGACCATCGCGGGCAACACCATCGCCTACGGCGCCACCGGCGGCGAGCTGTTCCTGCGCGGCCGTACCGGTGAGCGGTTCTGCGTGCGCAACTCCGGCGCGCTGGTCGTCTCCGAGGGCGTGGGCGACCACGGCTGCGAGTACATGACCGGCGGTCACGCGGTCGTCCTCGGCCCGACCGGCCGCAACTTCGCGGCGGGCATGTCCGGCGGCATCGCCTACGTCGTCGACCTCGACCGCGACCACGTCAACGCCGGCAACGCCGGTTCGGTCGAGGCGCTGGACGAGACGGACAAGCAGTGGCTGCACGACGTGGTGCGCCGCCACGCCGAGGAGACCGGCTCGACCGTCGCCGCGAAGCTGCTGGCCGACTGGGACACGGCCGTGGAGCGCTTCAGCAAGATCATCCCCAGCACGTACAAGGCAGTGCTCGCCGCCAAGGACGCCGCCGAGCGAGCCGGTCTCTCCCAGACCGAGATCACCGAGAAGATGATGGAGGCGGCGATCAATGGCTGACCCGAAGGGCTTCCTGAACCACGGCCGTGAGGTCGCCAAGACCCGCCCCGTCGCCGAGCGGGTCAAGGACTGGAACGAGGTCTACGTCCCCGGCTCCCTGCTGCCGATCATCAGCAAGCAGGCCGGCCGCTGCATGGACTGCGGCATCCCGTTCTGCCACAACGGCTGTCCGCTGGGGAACCTGATCCCCGAGTGGAACGACTACGCCTACCGCGAGGACTGGGGCGCCGCCTCCGAGCGGCTGCACGCGACCAACAACTTCCCGGAGTTCACCGGCCGGCTCTGCCCGGCCCCGTGCGAGTCGGCGTGCGTGCTGGGCATCAACCAGCCGCCGGTCACCATCAAGAACGTCGAGGTCTCGATCATCGACAAGGCGTGGGAGACCGGGGACGTCGCCCCGCAGATCCCCGAGCGCCTGTCCGGCAAGACGGTCGCGGTCATCGGCTCGGGCCCGGCCGGACTGGCCGCCGCCCAGCAGCTGACCCGGGCCGGCCACACGGTCGCCGTCTACGAGCGCGCCGACCGCGTCGGCGGCCTGCTGCGGTACGGCATCCCCGAGTTCAAGATGGAGAAGCGACACATCAACCGCCGCATCGAGCAGATGCGCGCGGAGGGCACCCGCTTCCGCACCGGTGTGGAGATCGGCCGCGACATCAAGGCGACCGACCTGAAGAAGCGGTACGACGCGATCGTGATCGCCGCCGGCGCCACGACCGCCCGTGACCTTCCCGTCCCCGGCCGGGAGCTGAAGGGCGTCTACCAGGCCATGGAGTACCTGCCCCTGGCCAACAAGGTGCAGGAGGGCGACTACGTGGCGGCGCCCGTCTCGGCCGAGGGCAAGCACGTCGTCGTCATCGGCGGCGGCGACACCGGCGCGGACTGCGTCGGGACCGCCCACCGGCAGGGCGCGGCCTCCGTCACCCAGCTGGAGATCATGCCCCGCCCGAACGACGAGCGGCACCCGGTGGACCAGCCCTGGCCCACCTTCCCGATGCTCTACAAGGTCACCTCGGCCCACGAGGAGGGCGGCGAGCGGGTCTACTCCGTCTCCACCACCCACTTCGAGGGCGACGAGGACGGCAACGTCCAGTGGCTGCACCTCACCGAGGTGGAGTTCGTCGACGGCAAGCTGACCGCGAAGCCCGGCACCGAGCGGAAGATCCCGGCCCAGCTGGTCACCCTCGCCATGGGCTTCACCGGCACCGACCGGGAGAACGGCCTGGTCGAGCAGTTTGGTCTGGACCTCGACGCACGGGGTAACATCGCCCGCGACGCCGACTTCCAGACCAACGTGCCGGGTGTGTTCGTCGCCGGTGACGCCGGCCGCGGCCAGTCCCTGATCGTCTGGGCGATCGCGGAGGGCCGCTCGGCCGCCCGCGGAGTCGACCGCTACCTGACCGGGGCCAGCGACCTGCCGGCCCCGATCCGCCCGACGGACCGCGCCCTGGCGGTCTGACGCGCGACCCACCGGACCCGAGGTCCGCAACAGACGTTACGTACAAAGGCGTACGGAACACAGACGGCGCCTGCCCGCCTGTCCCCGACCGGACACTGGGCAGGCGTCGTTGCACGTCCGCCTCCCGGGGGCTCTTCAGCGCGGCCCGCCCGGGGGCCGGGGCTACGTGTCGCACTCCAGTACGGTCCGGCACAGCCCGCACCGGGCCCGTACCCGCCCCCGCACCGGCACCCGGATCCGCTGGTGGCAGGTGGGGCAGGGGAAGGAGACCCGCAGCCCGCCGGCGGGGTCGGCGGCGAAGGCGTACGGGGTGGCCGGCGGGCCGGCGCCGGCGTGCCGGCGGTCGTGGGCGTAGCGGCGGCGGCCAGCCCAGCCGGCGGCGGCCAGCGGCGGCTGCCGCCCGTCCTGGCGGGCCCGGTCCCTGCCCCTGGCGTAGGCGGTGAAGGCCTGCGGGCTGGTGAACCACGGCGACGGGTCCTCGCCGAACAGCAGCGCCCGCTTGGCCAGGACGTACCCGAACTCCTCCGGGGTGAGATAGCCGAGTTTCCGGGAGGAGACCGCGTCCTCCCGGTAGGCGTCCAGCAGCAGCCAGCCCGCGCCCAGGTACGTCGTCGCCGTGTCCGTCAGGATCTCGTTCTCCGCCGTCGTGGGGAAGGCGAGACCCAGGCGGTGCAGATAGACGTGCGCCACCTCGTGGGCGAGGGCCGCGCCGATGTCGGCGCGGTGGGTGCGGAACCGGTCGTTCAGCTCCACGAAGTACTCCGGGCCCGCCGTCAGTTCGACGTTCGCCGCGTGGGTCATCTCCCGGAAGCCGACGATCAGCCGCGCGTCCGGCAGCCGGAAGTGCCGCACGATCTCCCGGGCCACCCGCTGCGCGCCCAGATGCAGGTCGTCGGTGTCGCCGAACGCCACGTCGGCGGGGGCCACGCTGAGAGGGAACGTCTCGATGGTGTCGCGCGACAGCCGCCGGTACAGCGCGGTGACGGCGGCCCGCACCGTCTCCAGATGCGGGTAGCCGTGCTCGACCGGTCCGCCATCTCCCACGCCGGCACCCCCTGAAGCCGCCGGAACCCCCCTCCACTGTAGGCGGGCGGAAGCGTGGGCGGTCCTACACCGGCAGCAGGCGCGGAGCCCCCGCGTCCGGATCCCCCGCGTCCAGGTCCAGCACCCACACCTCGTTCTCGCCCTCCCGCAGCACCGGACCGGGCACGTACAGCGACCGCTGCGGGCCCGCCGACCAGTAACGGCCCAGGTTGAAGCCGTTGATCCAGGCGAACCCGCGCGTCCGGCCGGGCAGCTCCAGGCGGGCGTCGCCGGCCCCCCGGACCGTGACCGAGCCCCGGTACAGGCCGGGCGCGTGCCTGCCCGGCGGCGGGCCGAAGGGCACCGCGGCCACGCCGTCGGCGAACGCGTCCAGATCCAGCCCCCGCGCGCGCACCCCGTGCAGGTACTGCCGCTCGTGCAGGACGCCGCCGGTGATGCCCTTCGGCTCGCCCAGCCGGGGCCCGTAGTTCACCCGGCCCAGCGACTCCACCCACAGCTCCACGCGCGCGGGCCCCGCGACCGGCTCCGGCAGCCGCGGCTCCCGTTCCGTGAGCACCCCGGCCCGCTCCCCGTCGACGTACACCACGGCGAGGTCGCGCAGCCCGCGCACGCTCAGCGGGTACGGCCGGCGCGGGCCGGGCACCTCGACCTCGTAGCGGACCAGACCCCGGGTGACCCCCAGCTCCTCGAACGTCGGCGGCACCGGCGTGACCGTCTCCCGGCCGCCCAGCGCCCCGAGGACCGCGGCCGGGGACGCCCAGCCGGTGAGCCCGGCCGCGGCCGGGGCGCCCAGCACGGGGGGCCGCGGCGGCGGCGCGGGCAGCGGAGCCGGCCCGTACCCGGCCAGCACCTCGCGCAGGCGCCACCACTTCTCCGTCGGCCGGCCGTACTCGTCCACCGGCGCGTCGTAGTCGTAGGAGGTCACGTCCGGCTCCAGCGGGCCCCCGTGCAGCGCGCCGCCCCGGTTGGCGCCCGCCCAGCCCCCGAAACTCGTCCCGCCGTGCGCCATGTACAGGTTCACCGACGCCCCGCACTCCAGGATCTCCCGCAGCACCCCGGCGGCCTCGGCCGGATCCCGTACGGCGTGCTCGCCGGCCCAGTGGTCGAACCAGCCGCACCAGAACTCCATGCACATCAGCGGGCCCGTGGCGCGATGGCGGCGCAGCGTGTCGAAGGCCACGCGCGCGTGGGAGCCGAAATTCACCGTGGCGAGCACCCCGGGCAGCGAGCCCCCGGTCAGCATGTGGTCCTCCGGGCCGTCCGAGGTGCACAGCGCGGTGGTGACCCCCTCGGCGCGCAGCAGACCGGCCAGCTCCTCCAGGTAGCCGCCGTCGCTGCCGTAGCTGCCGTACTCGTTCTCCACCTGGACCATGACCACCGGGCCGCCCCGGTCGAGCCCGCGGGGCACGACCTCGCGCAGCAGCCGCCGGAACCAGGCCCGGACGTGGCCCATCCAGCGCTCGTCACGCGTACGCGCGCGCGTGCCCACCTCGCCCGTGAGCCAGGCGGGCAGCCCGCCGTTCTCCCACTCCGCGCAGATGTACGGGCCCGGCCGCACGATCGCCCACATGCCCGCCGCGCCGACCGCGTCCAGGAACCGGCCGACCGCCCCCACGTCCCTGAAGTCCCCCGGCCGCGGCTCGTGCAGGTTCCACGGCACGTACGTCTCCACGCAGTTCAGCCCCATCGCCCGCAGCATGGCCAGCCGGTGCCCCCACTGCGCCTCGTGCACCCGGAAGTAGTGCAGCGCCCCCGACAGCAGCCGCACCGGCCGCCCGTCCAGCAGGAACCCCGTTTCCCCCACCGTCAACCCGCTCAAGCGCCCTCCCCGCCGCGACCCCGTCCGTCCACCCCAGCCTCGCCCCCTACCGGCGCCCGGCGCCATGGACGAAGATCGGCGCTGCTTGGACAAAACCGCGCCGCGCGGCACGCCGGGAGGAGCACCGATGTACCGGACCTGGATGCGGTTCCTCACCCCCGGCCCCGCCCACCACCGCCTCGGCCTGGTCTGCCTCGGCGTCGGCCTCCAGCACGGCGCGCTGCCCACGGTCGGCCCGCGCGCCCTCGACCACCACGTCGCCGTCGTGATCAGCTCCGGCGGCGGCTGGTACCGGGGCGCCGACGGCCGCCGCACGACCGTCACCGCGCCCGCCCTTTTGTGGCTCGCCCCCGGCGTGTCCCACCACTACGCGCCCGACCCGGACACCGGCTGGGACGAGGGCTTCGTGGACTTCACCGGCCCCGCCACCGCCGCCTACCGCGACCTCGGCTACCTCGAACCCGACCGGCCCGTCGTCCCCCTCACCGACGCCACCGGCCCCCGCACCGTCATCGCCCGCATCGCCCGGGCCGCCCGCCCCGGCAACCCCCTCCTCCACGTCGAGACCGGCGCCGCCGTCCACGAACTCCTCGTCGCCCTGCGCCGCGCCCGCGCCGACCTCGCCCCCGACGGCGACCGGGTGCTCACCGCCCTCGCCCGGGACGCCTGCACCCCGATGACCGTCGCCGACCACGCCGCCCGGCACGGCATGACCCCCGCCGAACTGCGCGGCGCCGTCCGCCGGGCCGCCGGCTGCAGCCCCAAGGACTACCTGCTCGGCATCCGCCTCGGCCGGGCCAAGGAACTCCTCGCCGCCACCGAACTGCCCGTCGCCGCCGTCGCCCGCCGCGTCGGCTACGACGACCCCGCCTACTTCTCCCGGCTGTTCACCCGGCGCGTCGGCCTCGCCCCCGTACGCTTCCGCGCCCAGCAGGGCCGGACCGTGCCCGGCGGCTGGAGCGACCGCGTCCCCGACCCCGGCGATCCGCCGCTGATCCAGTCCTCGGACACCCCGTGGACGCACCCGGCACAGCGCATAGGGTTGGCCCCCATGACCACCAGCAACACCGGCCCCGGTGCCACGGACCCCGAGGTCCGCCAGGAACTGGAGCGGCTGCGCGACAGCATCGACAACATCGACGCGGCCGTCGTCCACATGCTCGCCGAGCGCTTCAAGGCCACCCAGCAGGTGGGCCGGCTCAAGGCGGTGCACCAGCTGCCGCCCGCCGACCCGGCCCGCGAGGCCCGGCAGATCGCCCGGCTGCGCCGCCTCGCCGAGAACGCCAAGCTCGACCCCGCCTTCGCCGAGAAATTCCTCAACTTCATCATCGCCGAGGTGATCCGCCACCACGAGCGGATCGCCGAGCACAGCCAGGGCGGACAGCCCGCGCACGACGCCCCGGCGGGCGACTGAGCAGGCGCCGCACCGGGCCACGGGGCGGCGGCCGGGCCGGGCGCGCACGGGAGACGAGGGCGATGTACCCCTCCGCCCTGTGCGCTGCCCGTCCCATCAGGCAGCATGGCCTCCATGTCCGTACTCACGCGCGACGAAGCGCAGCTCCGAGCAGAGATCCTCGACGTCCACCGGTACACGGTCGAACTCGACCTGACCACCGGTGACGAGACCTTCGACTCCCGTACCGCGATCCGGTTCACCGCCCGGTCCGACGGAGACACGTTCGTCGAGCTCAAGCCCGCCGAGCTGCACAGCGCCACGCTCGACGGACAGCCGCTCGACCCGCGGACCCTGACCGAGAACCGGCTGCCGCTGAAGGACCTCGCCGCCGGCGAACACGAGCTGCGCGTCCACGCCGCCATGCGCTACTCCCGCACCGGCGAGGGCATGCACCGCTTCACCGACCCCATCGACGGCGAGACGTACGTCTACACCCAGCTGTTCATGGAGGACGTCCAGCGCGTCTTCACCGCCTTCGACCAGCCCGACCTGAAGGCCGTCTTCGAGGTCCGGGTCAAGGCGCCCGAAGGCTGGACCGTCCTCGCCAACGGCATCACCACCCGCCGCGCCGACGGCGTCTGGCAGGCCGCCCCCACCCCGCTGATCTCCACCTACCTGGTCGCCGTCGCCGCCGGCCCCTGGCACTCGGTGCGCACCGAACACCGCGGCCTGCCCTTCGGCATCCACTGCCGCCGCTCCCTCGCCCCCCACCTCGACACCGACGCCGACGAGATCCTCGACGTCACACGCGCCTGCTTCGACCGCTACCACGAGAAGTTCGAGGAGCCCTACCCCTTCGACTCCTACGACCAGGCGTTCGTCCCCGAGTTCAACGCCGGCGCCATGGAGAACCCGGGACTGGTCACCTTCCGCGACGAGTTCGTCTACCGCTCCGCCGTCACCGACACCGAGCGGCAGACCCGCGCCATGGTCATCGCGCACGAGATGGCCCACATGTGGTTCGGCGACCTCGTCACCCTCAAGTGGTGGGACGACATCTGGCTGAACGAGTCCTTCGCCGAGTACATGGGCTACCAGACCACCGCCGAGGCCACCCGGTTCACCGGCCCCTGGACCGAGTTCGGCGTCACCCGCAAGGCCTGGGGCTACGACGCCGACCAGCGGCCCACCACCCACCCGGTCGCCCCCGACGACGTGCCCGACACGGCCTCCGCCCTGCTCAACTTCGACGGCATCTCCTACGCCAAGGGCGCCTCCGCGCTGCGCCAGCTCGCCGCCTGGCTCGGCGAGAAGGACTTCCTCGCCGGCATCAACACCCACTTCGCCCGGCACAAGTTCGCCAACGCCACCCTCGCCGACTTCATCGACTCCCTCGCCTCGGCCACCGACCGCGACGTCCACGCCTGGGCCGACAGCTGGCTGCGCACCACCGGCGTCGACACCCTCACCCCGGTGATCACCGCCGCCGACGGCACCTGCGCGCTCACCGTCGACCACGCCGGCAGCCGCCCGCACCGCCTCGCCGCCGGCCTGTACGACCACGACATCGCCGACGAGGGCCGCCTCGTGCTGCGCGAGCGCGTCGACCTCGACGTCCCGCGGACCGCCCCGCAGCCCATCGGCAAGCGCCCCGCCCTCGTCCTCCTCAACGACGGCGACATCACCTACGCCAAGATCCGCTTCGACGCCACCTCGGCCGAGACCCTCCGCACCGGCCTGTCCAAACTGCCCGACCCGCTCACCCGCGCGGTCGTCTGGAACGCCCTCCGGGACGCCGTACGCGACGGCGAACTCCCGCCCGCCGCCTACCTGGAGACGGCCCGCGCCCACCTGCCCCGCGAGACCGACCTGGCCGTCGCCCAGGGCGTCCTCGCCTTCGCCGCCGGCCAGCTCGCCGAGCAGTACCTCGCCCCGGCCGACCGGCCGGCCGCCCTGGCCACCCTCACCTCCCTCTGCCGCGACCTGCTGCGCCGCACCGAGGACGGCGACCACCCCGGCCTGCGGCTGATCGCCGTGCGGCACCTGATCGACGTGACCGCACACCCCGAGCCCATCGCCGCCTGGCTCGCCGACGGCACCGTGCCCGGCGGACCGGAACTCGACCAGGAACTGCGCTGGCGCGTCCTCGCCCGGCTCGCCGTCCTCGGCGCCACCGACGAGGCCGCCATCGCCGCCGAACTGGCGGACGACCCGAGCGCCACCGGCCAGGAGGGCGCCGCCCGCTGCCGCGCCGCACTGCCCGACCCGGAGGCCAAGCGCGCCGCCTGGGAGGCGATGTTCGCCGGCGACGACCTGTCCAACTACCTCTTCACCGCCACCGCCCAGGGCTTCTGGCAGCCCGAACAGGCCGAGCTGGTCCGCCCGTACGTACCGCGCTTCTACGCCGACGTGGCCGCCGTCGCCGCCCGCCGCGGCCCCGCCATCGCCGTCGCCGCCGGCCGCTGGTGCTTCCCCGCCCACGCCGTCGACGCCGAGAACCTGCGGCTCGGCGAGGAGTGCCTGCGCGCCGACGACCTCACCCCGGCGCTCCGCCGCACCCTCGCCGACCGCCTGGACGACCTCGCCCGCGCCCTGCGCGTCCGCGGCGTGCGCACGACGCGGTAGGCAGGCGTACGTCCGGCGACGTAGGGCGCGGCTGGTCCCAGCCGACGATGCGGTGGACGGACCGGACTTCCTAGGCTCGGGCGGTCAGCGATCGACCGAGCCCTGGAGGCAACACCGTGATCGTAGTGACCGGAGCGACCGGCAACGTGGGCCGCGCCCTCGTCGACCGACTCCTCGCCGCGGGACAGCCCGTCCGGGCCCTGAGCAGGGACCCGCGGCGGGCCGCCCTGCCCGAGCGGGCCGAGGTGGCGCGGTTCCGCCCGGACGACCCCGCCGCCCTGTTCACCGGGGCCACCAAACTCTTCCTGTACGCCCAGGCCGTCACCGCCCCGCTGCTGGCGGCGGCCCGCGAACACGGCGTGCGCCACGCCGTCCTGCTCTCCAGCGGCCTCGTCCGGGAGGGCGCCGACGAGACCCACCCCATCCACGTCCTGCACGCCACCGCCGAGCGGCACATCCGCGACAGCGGGCTCGCCTGGACCTTCCTGCGGCCCAACGCCTTCGCCACCAACGCCCTCCAGTACGCCCCGCAGATCCGCGCGGGCGGCGACACCGTCCGCGGCGTGTACGCCGAGGGGCTGTCCGCGCCCATCCACGAGGACGACATCGCCGCCGTGGCCGAACGCGTCCTGCTCGACGACGGCCACCAGGGCGCCGCGCACCGGCTGACCGGACCCGCGGCGATCAGCAACGCCGGCCAGGTCGCCGCCATCGGCGACGCACTCGGCAGGAAACTGACGTTCACGGAGGTCGACCCGGCCGAGGCCGGCCCGGAGCTGTTCCCGTTCGTGCCGCCGCAGATGCTCGGCCGGCTGCTGGAGACGTTCGCGCAGACCGTCGGCGTGCCCCCGGAGATCACCGGCACCGTGGAAGAGATCACCGGCACCCCGGCCCGCGCCTTCGACCGCTGGGCGCGCGACCACGCCGGGGACTTCCGGGCCTGACCGGCCGGCCCCCGCCGTCCCTCCCGGCACGGCAGTACACACTTTCGGGTTCCGTTCGCCGGGCTTGCGGGACACGGGGCTCTCCTCCGGTACAAGCTGGGCACTCCACCCACACGCCATGTGCCCGGGCCCGGCGGGCCCGCCCGGCGTTCCCGTGCCCCGGAGGAGAGCCCATGACCGCCGAAGCGGCCCTGAGCACACCGCCGCTCGCCTCCGGCCCCGGCGGCCCCGAGGCCCTGCGCCCCCTCCTCGCCACCGTGCTCGACGCGCTCGCCGCCGGCGCCGCCGAGCGCGGCGGCCCGCTGCCCGCCGGCGGCCCGCGAGCCGTCACCGCACGCGTCGCCGCCGCCCTCGGCGACCCCCTGCCGGACACCGGCGACCCGGACGCCCTGCACACCCTCGTCCGCGCCCTCGCCGCGGGCGCCGCCGACCCCGCCGACCCGCTGTGCGCCGCCCACCTGCACTGCCCGCCGCTCGCCGTCGCCACCGCCGCCGACCTCGCCGCCAGCGCCCTCAACCCCTCCCTCGACTCCTGGGACCAGGCCCCGGCCGCCTCCGCCCTGGAAGCCGCGGTCACCCGCGCCCTCGCCCGCACCGCCGGCCTCACCGACGCCCTCGTCACCACCGGCGGCACCGAGTCCAACCAACTCGCCCTGCTGCTCGCCCGCGAGGCCCACGGCAGCGGCGTCCGCCTCGTCTGCTGCGCCGGCGCCCACCACTCGCTGCCCCGCGCCGCCTGGCTGCTCGGCCTGCCCGCCCCGGTCGTCCTCCCCGCCCCCCGCGGCACCCTGGACCCGGCCGCCCTCGCCGAGACCCTCACCACGCTCCCCGGCCCGCTGCTGGTCGCCGCCACCGCCGGCACCACCGACGCCGGCCTCGTCGACCCCCTGCCCGAGATCGCCGCCCTGTGCGCCGCCCACGGCGCCCGCCTGCACATCGACGCGGCCTACGGCGGCGGCCTGCTCTTCAGCGACCGGCACCGCCACCTCCTCACCGGACTCGACGCCGCCCACACCGTCACCCTCGACCTGCACAAACTCGGCTGGCAACCGGCCGCCGCCGGCCTCCTCGCCGTCGCCCGCCCCGACGAGCTGACCACCCTCCACCAGCGCGCGGACTACCTGAACGCCGCCGACGACACCGAGGCCGGCCTGCCCGACCTGCTCGGCCGCTCCCCGCGCACCACCCGCCGCCCCGACATCCTGAAGATCGCCGTCACCCTGCGGACACTGGGCCGCGCCGGCCTCGGCGCCCTGACCGACCAGGTCTGCGCCCACGCCCGTGAACTCGCCGCCCTGATCGACCGGCACCCCGGCTTCGAGCTGTACGACCGCCCCGTCATCAGCACCGTCCTGTTCCGCCCCGCCGGAGCCGACGACGACGCCGTGGCCGCCGTCCGCCGCGGACTCCTGCACGAGGGCCGGGCCGTGCTCGGCCGGGCCCGGCTCGCCGGCCGGCTCTGGCTCAAGGCCACCGTCCTCAACCCCCGAACCCGGCCGGACGACCTGGCCCGCCTGCTCGCACTCGTCGAAGGAAGCACCCCCGGATGACCCACCCCCCACGCCACGAGCCGACCTCCCCACGCGACCTCGTCGGCATCGGCATCGGCCCCTGCAACCTCTCCCTGGCCGCCCTCGCCCACCCGCTCGCCGAACTCGACGCCGTCTTCTACGAACAACGCCCCGGCTTCGCCTGGCACCCCGGACTGCTCATCGAGGGCGCCACCCTCCAGGTGCCGTTCCTCGCCGACCTCGTCACCCTCGCCGACCCCACCAGCCCCTGGAGCTTCCTCAGCTACCTCAGGCACCACGAACGCCTCTTCCCCTTCTACTTCGCCGAGCGCTTCCACATCCAGCGCGCCGAGTACGACGCCTACTGCCGCTGGGCCGCCCGGCAACTGCCCGGCCTGCGCTTCCGCCACCAGGTCGACGCCGTCCGCTGGAACCCCGAACGGGACGTGTTCGAGGTCGACTTCACCCAGCTCGGCGCCGACGGCGAGGCCGAGGCCCTCGGCCGCACCCACACCCGCAACATCGTCCTCGGCATCGGCACCGCCCCCCACGTACCCGACGCCCTCCAGCCCCTGGTGGACGCGCCCGGCGTACCCGTCCTGCACGCCGCCGACTACCTCGACCACCGCGACACCGTCCTCGCCGCCGGGCACGTCACCGTGGTCGGCTCCGGACAGTCCGGCGCCGAGGTCTTCCTCGACCTGCTGCGGCACCGCCCGGCCGGCCGGGAAGGACTGCACTGGATCGGCCGTACCGAGGCGTTCGCCCCCATGGAGTACTCCAAACTCGGCCTGGAGCACTTCACCCCCGAC
This sequence comes from Streptomyces sp. NPDC104831, assembly GCF_055583025.1. Taxonomy (NCBI): domain Bacteria; kingdom Bacillati; phylum Actinomycetota; class Actinomycetes; order Kitasatosporales; family Streptomycetaceae; genus Streptomyces; species Streptomyces sp. NPDC104831. The sequence goes on along the minus strand of NZ_JBVJOT010000023.1, from coordinate 65,208 downwards.
TACACCCGCTACTTCCACGCACTCGCCGAACCCGTCCGCGACCGCCTCCTCGCCGCCCAGTGGCAGCTGTACAAGGGCATCGACGCCGGCACCCTCGCCGCCATCCACGACGAGCTGTACCGGCGCACCCTGGACGGCGGCTGGCCCGACGCCGTCCTCACCCCCGGCGTCCGCGTCCGCACCGCCGGCCGGATCGCCGCCACCAGGATCGAGCTGCACCTGGAACACCTCCAGCAGGGCAGCCGCTCCCGGCTCGCCACCGACGCCGTCGTCCTCGCCACCGGCTACCGCGAACGCCCCCTCGGCCGCCTCCTCGCCGGACTCGACCCCTACATCCGCCGCGACAGCAGCGAACGCCCCCGCGTGGACGAGGAGTTCCGCCTCGTCCTGGACCCCTCGGTCACCGGCTCGGTCTACGTCCAGAACGCCGAACTGCACACCCACGGCGTCGGCGCCCCCGACCTCGGCCTCGCCGCCTGGCGCAGCGCCGCCATCCTCAACTCCCTCACCGGAAAGGAGACCTACCCACTGCCCTCCCGGACCGCCTTCACCTCCTTCGGTCTGGAGGACCCCGCGGACCGGGTGCCACAGGCCCGGCAGCCCACGCGGCTCACCCCGCTCGTCGACGGACCGTGACCGGCCGGAACGCGCCACCCCGCGACGCCGCTGGGGCCCACCACGACCACCGCCCGGACCGCCCGGCCCCGTCCTCGACGCCGGCGCCAAGGCCATTGCCGACGCCGACGCCGTCGACCTTTCCCTGCTGGAGCCGTGGACGGAGCGGCGCCTAGAACACCGGCGTGCCGCCCCGCACCAGCCTCCAGTCCACCGACGCGAAGTCCTTCGGGTCCAGCACTCCCTTCGCGGTCACCCACTCCGCGATCCGGGTGCGGATCTCCGTCGACTCCGACCACAGCTCCTTGGCCGTGGCGACGTGCGGGAAGGCACCGCCGCCATTGGCCCGGTAGTTGTTCACCGCGAGCACGAACCGCTGGGCGTCGTCCAGCGCGGCCCCCTGGAAGGTCAGGTTCCTGATCCGCGAGCCGGCCGGCTGGGCGATGTCGATGTCGTACGACAGACCCGACACATAGTCGTAGTTGTAGTCCGGCCGCCCGCCGGCGTTGGTCAGCTTCTCCACGTCGACCGCGGCACCGGGGGCCGTCTGGACGTAGTACTCCGCCGAGTACTCCAGGTACGCACGGACCTGCGCACCCGTCAGCAACTTGGCGACCAGCGTGTTGTCGTAGACGTACAGGCTCGACAGGTCCCGGATCGTCACCTCGCCGGCCGGGATCTGAGAGGTCCGGGAGAACGGCGAGGCCTGGGCGATCACCGGCAGCGACGCGTACTCCGTGCCCGCCAGCGCCGCCTTGACCACGTCCTCCTGGACCTTGGTGATCAGGTCGATGATCGGGACGTCCTTGTAGCGGGCCTCGACCGTCGTCAGCGTCTCGGTCGCCCGGCCGACGACCTGGTTGACGTACGCGACGACCTTCTTGTGCTGGTCGGCGAGCAGCCGGGTGATCTCCGGGTCGTCGGCGACGGTGCCGGAGTCGCGCAGGGACGCGGAGACCGACTCGACCTCCCAGCGGCCCTTGCGGAACACCAGCTCGATGTCGAAGAGGGTGAGCCGCTCGGCGTAGCACAGCGGCTCGGACAGGACGACGGTCCTGCCGGTCTCCTCGTTGACGACCTTCAGCTCCGGGATCTCCACGTGCGCGTGACCCACCAGGATCGCGTCGATCCCCGGCACCTTCCGGGCCACCTCGGCCGCCGCGTTCTCCAGGTACGGCACCTGGTCCCCGTACGAGGAGGTGCCCGAGGTACCCGAGTGCGCCGAGACCACGACCACGTCGGCGCCCATGGACCTCAGCTTCGGCACCCACTTGGCGGCCTGCTCCTCCAGCCCCGGGAACGCCAGTCTGCCCTGGACGTAGGCCTTGTCCCAGATCGCGATGCCGGGGTTGGTCAGGCCGAGGACGGCGACCTTGACCGGCATGGCGCCGGGCACGTGGAAGGTCTTCATGAAGTACGGCGGGAAGGCCGGCCGCAGCGTCTTCGCGTCCACCGCGTTGGCGCCGAGCAGCGGGAAGTCCAGCTGGTCCTCGAACTTCCGCAGCGTCTCGATGCCGTAGTTGAACTCGTGGTTGCCGAGGGCCGCCGCGTCGTACCCGATCGCGTTCATCGCCCGCGCCATCGGATGCACCGGGCCGCCCTTGGCGGTGATCGGGTCGACCTTGGCGTAGTAATAGGCCAGCGGGGTGCCCTGGATGGTGTCACCGGCGTCCAGCAGCAGGGTGTTGCGGCGGCCCTTCTCCTCGCGCACCTGGTTCACCAGGGTGGCGACCCGGGCGAGGCCCATCGCGTTGCCCGCCTTGTCGGAGTACTCCGCGTCCTTGAAGTAGTCCCAGTTGAAGACGTGACCGTGCAGGTCGGTGGTGCCCATGACGGTCAGCGAGTGCCGCTTCAGGGGGTGCCCGGGACGTCCGGGACCGTGCTCCTGCGCCGCCTCGGCCGCCGGGGCCGCCGCCGCACCGGCGACCGCCACTCCCGCTCCGGTGGCGGCGGACTTCTTCAGGAACTTGCGGCGGTTCAACGGCATCTCTCGGTCTCCTCGGCGGTGTGGACAACGCGCGTAGATTCTGACCTGAGCACCACTTACGGCAACAGGGCCGGAAGGTTGCGATCTGGTGACCTGTTCACCGGCCACGCTCATCGGAGCGACTTCCCGCACAGTTAAACACTTGTCAAAAACCCTTCGCCCAAAGTCCGTTGAGTAGTCATACGCCGCCAATTCCCTACCCACCGGTAAGCCCTAGGCTCGGACTCATGCGCCGAGCAAAGATCGTCTGTACATTGGGGCCCGCCACCGACTCGTACGACCAGATCAAGGCACTGGTCGAGGCCGGAATGGACGTCGCCCGGTTCAACCTCAGCCACGGCACGCACGCCGAGCACGAGGAGCGCTACCGGCGGGTGCGCAAGGCGGCCGACGAAACCGGCCGCAGCGTCGGCGTCCTCGCCGACCTTCAGGGCCCGAAGATCCGGCTCGGCCGCTTCGCCGAAGGGCCGGTACTCCTTGAACGCGGCGACACCTTCACCATCACCGTCGAGGACGGCGTCGAAGGCGACCGCCACCGGTGCGGCACCACCTACGCCGGCCTCGCCGCCGACGTCACCCCCGGCGAACGCGTCCTCGTCGACGACGGCAAGGTCTGCCTGGAGGTCACCGAGGTCGACGGCCCCCGCGTGCACACCCGGGTGATCGAAGGCGGCGTCGTCTCCGACCACAAGGGACTGAACCTCCCCGGCGTGGCCGTCTCCGTCCCCGCCCTGTCCAAGAAGGACGAGGACGACCTGCGCTGGGCGCTGCGCACCGGCTTCGACGTGGTCGCCCTCTCCTTCGTCCGCAGCGGCGACGACGCCCGCGACGTGCACCGGATCATGACCGAGGAAGGCCGCCGCCTCCCGGTCATCGCCAAGATCGAGAAACCGCAGGCCGTACGGAACCTCGACGGCATCGTGGCCGCCTTCGACGGACTGATGGTCGCGCGCGGCGACCTCGGCGTGGAAATGCCGCTGGAGCAGGTGCCGATCGTCCAGAAGCACGCCATCACCCTCGCCCGGCGCAACGCCAAACCCGTCATCGTCGCCACCCAGATGCTGGACTCGATGATCGAGAACTCCCGGCCGACCCGCGCCGAGGCCTCCGACGTGGCCAACGCGGTCCTGGACGGCACGGACGCGGTGATGCTCTCCGGGGAGACCAGCGTCGGCAAATACCCGGTCGCGACCGTCCGCACCATGGCGAAGATCGTCACGGCGGCGGAGGAGGACATGCTGGCCGAGGGGCTGCCGCCGCTGACCGAGCGCAGCAAGCCGCGCACCCAGGGCGGCGCGGTCGCCCGGGCCGCCGCCGACATGGGCGACTTCCTCGGCGCGAAGTTCCTGGTCGCGTTCACCCAGTCCGGGGACACCGCCCGCCGGCTCTCCCGCTACCGCTCGCCCATCCCGCTGCTCGCCTTCACCCCCGAGCCGGCCACCCGCTCCCAGCTCAGCCTCACGTGGGGCGCCGAGACCTTCCTCGGCCCGCACGTGGACTCCACGGACGCCATGGTCGACCAGGTCGACGAACTGCTGCTGAAGTACGGCCGCTGCCGGAAGGGCGACGTCGTCGTCATCACCGCGGGCTCCCCGCCCGGCGTCTCCGGCTCGACCAACATGGTCCGGGTCCACCACATCGGCGAGGACGACAGCCCGAAGTGACCCCCGGGGCCCCTGCTCAGTACTTGGGGCCCACGTGGGTGTCCATGAGGGCTACGGAGGCCCTGCGGGCGATGGAGATGCCGAAGGGGTCGTCGCCGCGGGCCAGGACGGTCCACTCGACGCCGACCAGGTCCAGGGCGTCCGTGAAGAGCCTCCTGATGTCGTCCGACTTGTTGGAGAAGAAGTAGCGCGGATACTCGTACCGCTTGCGCTCCCCGGCGACCGTGCGGGTCGTCCGGTTGGTGACACGGCAGCCGTCGGAGTGGATGAGGCCGCGGACGAACTCCCAAGGGTGGGCGCCGATTACGGCCCGCTGCCAGGGTTCGAGGATGATGGAGCGCTCGTGCTTCTTGCCCGCGCCGTGCTGAGGGAAAAGGCAATGCAGGTGCTGCGAGTAGACCTTCACGTTGTGGCAGCCCTTTTTCCGGACACGGCAGACCGAGTTTCCGGGAAACACGGCACGCATGGCGCGCTCGCACGCGTCCATGAGGCCGGCCCACGCGTCCGAGCAAGTGATCATGAGGTTGGGCGTTCGGTGCCCGGAGCAACGGCTGACGTGGCCGTCGCCGAGATAGAGCCCCAGCAAGTAGCTGTAGGCCGCTTCGTCGAGCGGGCGGCCGTCGCAGCGCGGGCAGCGGGGACGGTGCCGTCCCGGGCACTCCCCGCGCCGGGCCCGGTCGAGATGCTTCCAGTAGCTGATCGTTCCGTGGGCACGTTCAGCTTCCGCGCCACGTCCGCGTTCTTCGCGCCGGCGCGAAGGAGCACCAGGGCCTCGTGTCGCACATCGGTGCCATGGAGATGCATACGGACACTCTGAGTGAGCGTCCCCTCGTCGGCGCACAGCGAAAAGCGGAGAATCACGCGAACGTGAGTCTCCGCTTCGAGGGGTGCCGGGTGCGGGATTCGAACCCGCAAGCCCTTTCAGGCAGAGGTGTTTGAGACCTCCGTGTATGCCGTTCCACCAACCCGGCAGGCACTGCGCAGAGTGTACCGGGTCATCGTACGCCGTCGCTGCTAGGTAGGCTCTTGAGGAGCAGTACCTGCCTGCCCTGGACCAAGGAGCCTCAGTGACCGCCCCCGAGTCGCCCCAGCCCGTAGACGTGACCGACGACGACAAGTCGCACGTGCCTCCGCTGACGACCCGTGTCGTCATCGCCGAGGACGAGGCCCTGATCCGGCTCGATCTCAAAGAGATGCTGGAGGAGGAGGGGTACACCGTCGTCGGCGAGGCCGGAGACGGTGAGCAGGCCGTCGAGCTGGCCCGCGAGCACAAGCCCGACCTGGTCATCCTCGACGTGAAGATGCCCAAGCTCGACGGCATCTCCGCGGCCGAGAAGATCGCCGAGGAGTCCATCGCGCCCGTCCTGATGCTCACCGCCTTCTCCCAGCGCGACCTCGTGGAGCGCGCCCGGGACGCCGGTGCCATGGCCTACCTGGTCAAGCCCTTCAGCAAGAGCGACGTCGTCCCGGCCATCGAGATGGCCGTCTCGCGGTTCGCGGAGCTGAAGCAGCTGGAGCAGGAGGTCGCCGACCTCAGCCAGCGGCTGGAGACCCGCAAGCTGGTCGACCGGGCGAAGTCCATCCTGCAGACCGAGTACGGCCTGACCGAGCCGGCCGCGTTCCGCTGGATCCAGAAGACCTCCATGGACCGCCGCATGTCGATGCAGCAGGTCGCCGAGGCGGTCATCGCGGACAACGAGGAGAAGAAGGCGGCCAAGAAGGGCTGAGCGCCTCCGCCGCGGCACGGCCCGCGTCCCCGGGGAGGGGGCGCGGGCCTCGTCGTGTCCGGGCGGCCCGGTCCTCACCCGGGCACGCCTCGCGTACCGACGCGTCGTGCGGCGGGTTCCGGCCCGGCGCGGTGGAGGCCGGAGCCGTGCGGGAGGGGGCGGGAGCCTTCCTCGGCGCGGGCGGGGCGGCCGGGCGGGGAGGGGCCGGGGTCAGCTCGTGGCCGGCCGGGCGGAGGGTTCGTCGGCCGGGCGGGCGTCCCGGAGCAGGCAGGTCAGGCGGGCGGAGCAGACCCGGCGGCCCTGCTCGTCGCTGATCACGATCTCGTACGTCGCCGTCGAACGGCCCCGGTGCACCGGCGTCGCCACGCCCGTCACCAGGCCCGAGCGGACCCCGCGGTGATGGGTGCAGTTCAGGTCCACACCGACCGCTATCTTCGAGACGCCCCCGTGCAGCATGGAGCCGACCGAGCCGAGCGTCTCCGCCAGCACCGCGGAGGCGCCGCCGTGCAGCAGGCCGTACGGCTGGGTGTTGCCCTCCACCGGCATGGTCCCGACCACCCTGTCCGCCGAGGCCTCCAGGATCTGCACGCCCATGCGCGTGCCGAGGTGGCCGGCCGAGAACAGGGCGGGCAGGTCCACGCCGAGCGCGGCGTACTCGTCGACGACCTGCTGCGGGAACTTCACTTGCTGCTGCTCACCCATGGGCCCGGCTCCGTCCGTCGTCCGCCACTCTGCTCGCTGAGCAAACGCTCACTCGGCCGCCGATTGTTCCAGACGGCCGGCCGCGTCCCCCGTGTGGGCTTCGAGGCGGACGACGACGGACTTGCTGGCCGGGGTGTTGCTGGTGTCGGCGGTCGCGTCCAGCGGCACCAGGACGTTCGTCTCGGGGTAGTACGCCGCCGCGCACCCCCGGGCCGTCGGGTACGGCACCACCCGGAAGCCGGGCGCCCGCCGCTCCACCCCGTCCTGCCACTCGCCGACCAGGTCGACGTACGCCCCCTCGGCGAATCCGAGCGCCCGCGCGTCCTCGGGGTGCACCAGCACCACCCGGCGCCCGCCCTTGATGCCGCGGTAGCGGTCGTCCAGGCCGTAGATCGTGGTGTTGTACTGGTCGTGCGAGCGCAGGGTCTGCAGCAGCAGCCGGCCCTCGGGCAGTGCGGGGTATTCCACGGGCGCGGCCGTGAAGTTGGCCTTGCCGGTGGCGGTCGGGAAGCGGCGCTCGTCGCGCGGGGCGTGCGGCAGCGCGAAGCCGCCGGGCCGGGCCACGCGCGCGTTGAAGTCCTCGAAGCCGGGGATCACGCGCGCGATGCGGTCCCGGATCGCGCCGTAGTCCTCGGCGAACTCCTCCCACGGCACGACACTGCGCGCGCCCAGCACCCGGCGCGCCAGGCCGCAGACGATGGCCGGCTCGGACCTCAGGTGCGGGCTCGCGGGGGCCAGGCGTCCGCGTGAGGCGTGCACCATGCCCATGGAGTCCTCGACCGTCACGAACTGCTCGCCGCCGGCCCGCACGTCGCGTTCGGTCCGGCCGAGGGTGGGCAGGATCAGCGCCCGGGCGCCCGTGACCACGTGCGAGCGGTTCAGTTTGGTCGACACGTGCACGGTCAGCCGTGCCCGGCGCATGGCCGCCTCGGTGACCTCGGTGTCGGGGGAGGCGGACACGAAGTTGCCGCCCATGGCGAAGAAGACCTTCGCCGTGCCGTCGCGCAGCGCGCGGATGGCCCGGACGACGTCGAGGCCGTGCTCGCGCGGCGGCGTGAACCCGAACTCCTTCTCCAGGGCGTCCAGGAAAGCCGGGGCGGGCCTTTCGAAGATGCCCATGGTGCGGTCGCCCTGGACGTTGCTGTGTCCGCGCACCGGGCACACGCCCGCGCCCGGGCGGCCGATGTTGCCGCGCAGCAGCAGGAAGTTGACCACTTCCCGGATGGTGGGGACCGAGTGCTTGTGCTGGGTGAGGCCCATGGCCCAGCACACGATCGTCCGCTTCGAGGCCAGGACCATGGCGAGGGCCCGCTCGATCTCCGCGCGGGTGAGGCCGGTCGCGGTCAGCGTCTCGTCCCAGTCGGCGGCACGCGCGGCGCTCGCGAACTCCTCGAAGCCGTGGGTGTGCTCGCGGACGAACTCCTCGTCGACCGCGCCCTTCGTCTGCAGGATCAGCTTGTTCAGGAGCCGGAAGAGGGCCTGGTCGCCGCCGATGCGGATCTGGAGGAAGAGGTCGGTGAGGGCGGCGCCGCGGAGCACGCCCTGCGGGGTCTGCGGGTTCTTGAAGCGCTCCAGGCCCGCCTCGGGCAGCGGATTGACGCTGATGATCTTCGCGCCGTTCGCCTTGGCCTTCTCCAGCGCGGAGAGCATGCGGGGGTGGTTCGTGCCCGGGTTCTGGCCCGCCACGATGATCAGATCGGCCTGGTACAGGTCCTCCAGCAGGACGCTGCCCTTGCCGATCCCGATGGTCTCGCCGAGCGCCGACCCGGACGACTCGTGGCACATGTTCGAGCAGTCCGGCAGGTTGTTGGTGCCCAGCTCGCGCGCGAAGAGCTGGTACAGGAACGCGGCCTCGTTGCTGGTGCGGCCGGAGGTGTAGAAGACGGCCTCGTCCGGGGAGCCGAGGGCGGCGATCTCCTCGGCGATGATGTCGAAGGCCCGCTCCCAGGAGACCGGCTCGTAGTGCGTGCCGCCCTCGGGGAGGTACACGGGGTGGGTGAGCCGGCCCTGCTGGCCGAGCCAGTAGCCGCTGCGGCCGGACAGGTCGGCGACGGAGTGGGCGGCGAAGAACTCCGGGGTGACCCGGCGCAGCGTGGCCTCCTCGGCGACCGCCTTGGCGCCGTTCTCGCAGAACTCGGCCGCGTGCCGGTGGTCCGGCTCCGGCCAGGCGCAGCCCGGGCAGTCGAAGCCGTCCTTCTGGTTCACGCGCAGCAGCGTGAGCGCGGTGCGCTTCACGCCCATCTGCCGCTGGGCGACGCGCAGCGTGTGCCGGATGGCAGGCAGCCCCGCCGCCGCGTGCTTCGGCTCCGCGACCTGCGGCGCGTCCTGGACCGGATCACCCTTCGGCGGCTTCGTCGCCATCGCGCGCTCCCCTTCGACTGCGTGTGAGAAGTACCGCCGACGATCCTCCCACGGGGGACCGACATCGATACCGGCCGGGCGTGCGAAGGCGGTGTTCCTCGCGAGCGCGCGCACGTGCCCTGCACCACCCCTTGCCGACGGCCGGCCCCGCCGGCCCCGACCCTCCTCCGGTACTAGCGGCCCCGGGGCCCCACCACCGCCGCCGGCACCGGTCCGGCGCCGCCCGGCGCACCCCCGCACCGCCTCGGCACGGCTTGCCGCCGTCCCTGTACGGCGGCACCGCCGGCCCCCCCCGGGCCCCCGGCCCCCTCGGCACCGCCGGCCTGGGCACCCCTTCCGCACCGGTCCGGCGCCGCCCGGCACACCCCCGCACCGCCCCGGCACGGCTTGCCGCCGTCCCTGTACGGCGGCACCGCCGGCCCCCCCCCGGGCCCCCGGCCCCCTCGGCACCGCCGACCTCGGCACCCGTTCCGCGCCGGTCCGGCGCCACCCGGCGTACCCCCGCACCGCCTCGGCGCGACCTGGCGCCGTCCCTGTACGGCGGCACCGCCGGCCCCCGGCCCCCCTCCGGCACTACCGGCCCCGGCCCCGCCGCCGGCACCGATCCGGAACCGCCGTCGGCACCGGCCCGGCGCACCCCCGCACCGCCCCGGCACGGCCTGGTGCCGCCCCCGTACGCTCCCGCGCCGTCCCGTTCCCCGGGGCCGTGCCCGCACCCGTCGCGGGCGGGTGGTCCGGTGGGCGGTCCGGGTTGTCGGTGGCTCGTGGCAGGATCGGTGGCGTGGCAGAGACAGCACCGAAGCAGACCGACAAGACCCCCGGCGGCACCCGTCCCCGGCTGATGCTCATGGACGGGCACTCGCTGGCCTACCGCGCGTTCTTCGCGCTGCCCGCGGAGAACTTCACGACCGCGACCGGCCAGCCGACGAACGCGATCTACGGCTTCGCGTCGATGCTGGCCAACACCCTGCGTGACGAGGCGCCCACGCACTTCGCGGCGGCCTTCGACGTCTCCCGCAAGACCTGGCGCTCGGAGCGGTTCACCGAGTACAAGGCGAACCGCTCCAAGACCCCGGACGAGTTCAAGGGCCAGGTCGAGCTGATCGGCGAGCTGCTCGACGCGATGCACGCCCCGCGCTTCGCCGTCGAGGGGTACGAGGCGGACGACATCATCGCCACCCTCGCCACGCGGGCCGAGGCCGAGGGCTTCGACGTGCTGATCGTCACCGGCGACCGCGACTCCTTCCAGCTGGTCACCGAGAACATCACCGTGCTCTACCCCACGAAGGGCGTCTCGGAGCTGACCCGGTTCACTCCGGAGAAGGTTTTCGAGAAGTACGGCTTGACGCCCGCCCAGTACCCGGACTTCGCGGCCCTGCGCGGCGACCCGTCCGACAACCTCCCCGGCATCCCCGGCGTGGGCGAGAAGACCGCCGCGAAGTGGATCAACCAGTTCGGCTCGTTCGCCGAGCTGGTCGAGCGCGTCGACGAGGTCAAGGGCAAGGCGGGCCAGAACCTCCGGGACCACCTGGAGTCCGTCAAGCTCAACCGCGTCCTCACCGAGCTGGAGCGGCAGGTCGAGCTGCCCGGGACGGTCGCCGACCTGGAGCGGGCCCCGTACGACCGCAAGGCCGTGTCGATGGTCCTGGACACCCTGGAGATCCGCAACCCGTCCCTGCGCGAGCGCCTCTTCGCCGTCGACCCCGGCACGGAGGAGACCGAGACCGCCCCGGTCACGGCCGACGGCGTCGAGATCGACGGCACGATCCTGCGCACCGGCGAGCTGGCCCCCTGGCTCGCCGAGCACGGCGCCGGGCCGCTGGGCGTCGCCACCGTCGGCACCTGGGCGCTGGGCACCGGCTCGGTCGCCGAGGTCGCGCTCGCCGCGGCCGGGGGAGCGGCGGCCTGGTTCGACCCGTCGGAGCTGGACGAGGCCGACGAGAACGCGTTCGCCGCCTGGCTGGCCGACGCCGGCCGGCCCAAGGTGTTCCACGACGTCAAGGGCGCCATGCGCGTCTTCGCCGAGCACGGCTGGCGCGTCGAGGGCGTCGGCATGGACACGGCGCTCGCCGCGTACCTGGTCAAGCCAGGCCGCCGCTCCTTCGACCTGGACGCGCTGTCCCTGGAGTACCTGCACCGCGAGCTGGCGCCCGCCGCCGCGGCCGACGGCCAGCTGGCCTTCGGCGCCGACGAGGGCGCCGAGGCGGAGGCGCTGATGATCCAGGCCCGCGCGGTGCTGGACCTGGGCGAGGCGTTCGAGGAGCGGCTGGCCGAGGTCGGCGCGGCGGACCTGCTCCGGGACATGGAGCTGCCCACCTCCGTGCTGCTCGCCCGCATGGAGCGGCACGGCATCGCGGCCGACCGGGCGCACCTGCAGGCGATGGAGCAGATGTTCGCGGGCGCGGTGCAGCAGGCCGTGAAGGAGGCGCACGCGGCGGCCGGCCGCGAGTTCAACCTGGGCTCGCCCAAGCAGCTCCAGGAGGTCCTCTTCGGGGAGCTGGCGCTGCCGAAGACGAAGAAGACCAAGACCGGCTACACCACCGACGCCGACGCCCTGGCCTGGCTCGCCACCCAGACCGACAACGAGCTGCCGGTGATCATGCTCCGCCACCGTGAGCAGGCGAAGCTCCGGGTGACCGTCGAGGGCCTGATCAAGACGATCGCGGGTGACGGCCGCATCCACACCACGTTCAACCAGACGGTGGCCGCGACCGGGCGCCTGTCCTCCACGGACCCGAACCTGCAGAACATCCCCGTGCGCACCGACGAGGGCCGGGCGATCCGCCGGGGCTTCGTGGTCGGCGAGGGCTTCGAGTCGCTGATGACCGCGGACTACAGCCAGATCGAGCTGCGCGTGATGGCCCACCTGTCCGAGGACGAGGGCCTGATCCGGGCGTTCACCTCCGGCGAGGACCTGCACACCACGGCCGCCTCCCAGGTGTTCGGGGTCGAGCCGGGCGCGGTGGACGCGGAGATGCGCCGCAAGATCAAGGCGATGTCGTACGGCCTGGCCTACGGCCTGTCCGCGTTCGGCCTGTCGCAGCAGCTGAACATCGACGCGGGCGAGGCCCGGGCACTGATGGACGCCTACTTCGAACGCTTCGGCGGGGTGCGGGACTATCTGCGCCGGGCGGTCGACGATGCCCGCGCCACCGGTTACACGGCGACGCTGTTCGGCCGCCGCCGCTACCTGCCCGACCTCAACAGCGACAACCGCCAGCGCCGCGAGGCGGCGGAGCGCATGGCCCTCAACGCGCCCATCCAGGGCACGGCGGCGGACATCGTGAAGATCGCCATGCTGAAGGTGGACGACGCGCTGCGGGCGGCGGACCTGAAGTCCCGCATGCTCCTCCAGGTCCACGACGAAATCGTGCTGGAGATCGCCCCCGGCGAGCGAGCGGCCGCGGAGGAGCTCGTCCGCCGCGAGATGGCGGACGCCGTCCACCTGAGGGCGCCCCTGGACGTCTCGGTCGGCGTCGGCCCGGACTGGGAATCGGCGGCGCACTGATCCACGGCGGGCGGCGGAGAACGGGCTCACGACCGGAGCACCCACACCCCGGTCCGGGCGTCTTCTCCGCCGCCGCGGCCGCCGCGCCCGTCCGCACGTGTTGCCGAAGGGCCGCGGCGTTGCGGAGCAACGCTGCGGCAACGCGCCGGCCGTCAGTCCCCTGACCGGCCAGGACCGCGGCACGGCCGGCGGGAAGCCGCGTGCAACGGGCGGTCCGCGCTGATCCGCTTGCGGATCCCGGGCCGCAACACCCTCGCCTTCATCCATTCTGGTCCCACCGTCCGCGATCGGCCGGACGGGCGCCAAGTGCCGTTGTACAATGGCGGGTTGGATGAATGGAGCACACGTGGACCGTCCTCTGCTGTCCTTGAGATCGGCCTTGGTCTTTCTGCTCGCCCTGCTCACCGGCGCGGCGGCCGGCGGGCTGACGGTCGCCGCCGGGGAGGGAACGGCACGCGCCCTGCTCGCCGGCCTTGCCTGCGCCGGCGCGGCCGTGCCGTTCTTCGACCGCCTCATCGCCGCCGAGGACGGCGCCGCCCGGCCGACGGCCCCCGTGGCCGCCGGCCCGGCCGAGGGGGAGAGCGATGGGTGAGCTGCGGCCTCTGGGGGACGACCTCAACGGGGCTTCCCGGGCCCTGGCCGAGGCGCTGCGCGAGCTGTTCGAGAGCCTTCACGTGTCCGTCCGCCGGTACGCGGCCCGGCGCCGGATCGACCCGGGCACGGTCTCGCGCTACCTGAACGGCACCCGGCTGCCGCCCTGGCAGGTGATCAGCGACCTCTTCGCGGACGTCGCCGAGCACCGGGGGACCGCGGTCACCACCGAGGCCATCGAGCTGGTCCGGGGCCTGTACGGGTCGGCGGTGGACGCCGCCTCGTCGCCCGGGCACGCGGTGGAGATCCTGGAGCGGCAGCTGGCCGACGCCGACCACGTCTCCCGGCGGTCCAGCGTCCGCGGTGACGTCCTGGGCGACGCGCTGCTGGACCGGACGCAGCGCATCGCCGACCTGGAGACCCGGCTCAACCAGCTGGAGGCCGACCGCATCGCGGAGCGGAGGCGGGCGGACGAGTTCGCGAAGGCGCGTCCGGATGTCCACGGCCTCATCCAGGAACGCGACACGCTCCGGAGGGAGGTCGAGCGCCTCGGCGCGGCCCTGTGGGAGGCCCGGGTCCAGCGTGCCGCGGCGGAGGACCGCTGCACGCTGCTCGAACGCCAGCTGGACGCCGTGGAGCAGGCCGCGGAGGCCGTGCTGCCGGCGGGACGGCAGGGCATGCCCAAGATCCTCGTCGTCGACGACCAGCCGGACAACCTGCTGGCGATGACGGCGGTCCTGGCGACGCTCGAACAGGAACTCGTCACCGTCTCCTCCGGCCGGGAGGCCCTCAAGGCCCTGCTCGACCACGACGACTTCGCCGTCATCATCATGGACGTGCAGATGCCGGAAATGGACGGCTACGAGACGTGCGCCCACATCAAACGCCGCCGCAGGACCCGGGACGTGCCCATCATCTTCCTGACCGCGATGGGCACCGGATCCGAACACTCCGCCCGCGGCTACGCGGCCGGCGCCGTCGACTACATCAGCAAGCCCTTCGACCCATGGGCCCTGCGGGCCAAGGTCGCCGTGTTCACCTCCATCCACCTGGAGCGGCACGGCCGGTAGGCCCCGGCCGGGCACACCACCCGGCCCGGCCGGAAAGACCACGGCCGCGCACCGGGGGGACAGCGACCGCCGCCCGGCTCCGTCCCGGGGGAGGGAGAGGCCGCCGGCCGCGTCCGGCGAAATCCCCGGAGGGCCCCGTCACTCTCGTGGCCCCCGTCAGAACGCCCCCCACCGCCCGCAGCCGCAACACTGCGGGCATGGGTATACGCATGCTCCACCGCCGGACGCCCGAGGCAGCCGCCGGGGCCTGGGCGGGTGCCGCCTCGGCGCAGGCCGTGCCCGCCGCGCCGGTCCCGGCCCTCGCGGCCGACGCAAGCACCGCCCGCATCCCGGCCGATCCGGCCACGACCGTCCGCGGCGTCACCAGGCGCCTCGGCCGCGGGCTCGCCGCCCGCCCGGCCGGCGTCCCCGACTGGCGCCCGTGGGCCGATCTGGCCCGCGGCTACCTCGCCCTCGCCCTCACCCTGATCCCGAGAGCGCGCCCCCGGCGCGAGCTCACGGTCTTCGTGGCGTCCCTCACCGAGCGTCCCGCCGCCCGCCGCCCGCACCGGCCACCGCACCGTGATCCCCGTGGCCCCCGGGACCCGTGCGATCCCCGGGACCGGCGGCCGGGTGCCGGAGCCTGACCCCCACGGCGTACACCAGCAGCCCCAGCACCACCCCGGCGCCCGCCCCGAAGCACAGGGTGGGCACCAGCTCCCACGGCCGCACGCCCGTACCGCCCCGCTCCCGCCACAGCGCCGTCCGCCGCACCGCCCCCGCCGTCGCGCAGCCGCCGATCACCGCGAACGCCCACCACCGGTCCCGCACGGACAGCGCCGGCACCCCCGCCGGCGGCCCGCCGGGCAGCCGTCGCAGCGCCCGGGCCGCGAACGCCACGATCAGCACGGCACCCGCCGCCGACGACCCGTACTGCAGCCAGGTGTACAGCGGTACGCCCGCCGGGCCCGCCCGCCCGGCCGCCGGGAGCAGCCGCGTGCCCCACCGGTCGTGATGGGTGAACGCGTCCCACACCACATGGGTCAGCGCGCCGAGCGCCGCGGAGCCGTACCACCGGGCCACCGGCGCGGCCCGCACGCGCGCGCGGAGCGCCCCGCAGCGCAGCAGGGCGGCCGGCCGTCCCTGCCACGCCCGCGGCAGCAGCGCGAGCAACGGCTCCCGGGCCAGCAGCCACAGCCCCGCGAGCGCCCAGGCGAGCGGCACGTCGACCGTGACGACCCCGGTGAACGCGTGCGTGACCGCGCCGGCCGCCATCCCGCCCGGCAGGACATCGGCCGCGTAGTAGGGCATGTCCGGCGCGCAGGAGCCCGCCACGAGCACCGCGGGCACCAGCCGGCCCCGGCCGCTCCCGTCCCGGCGGACCGCGGGCAGCACGGCCGCCGCATGGCTGAGCGTGAACGGCACCAGGAGCCTCCGGGGCGTACGACGGCACCCGCTTCGGACGCCGGGGTGCGGATCCGGCCAGTATGCGGGACGCCGTCCGAGGTCACGCGGGGCGGCGACAGGTGGCCGCCCGGTGAATTCCGGGCGTCAACGGGTGCCCGCTCACAGCAAGTTGCCGTAGGGTCGCCTCGGTCCCCTTGCCGGGCGCACGGTGACACCCGCGGCTCGGACCCATTTGGGCAACAGGGGCAACCAGAGCACCGGGTCGATCGTCACACCAGAGCGAGGCGGACAGCGACGGAGACGGACGCGCGGGCGTCCACGGGAGGGGTTCACTCTATGGCGGCGCATTTCGGCAGGCGGCTGCGCAAGGGGGCGGCGGGCACCGCCGTGGCCGCGGCGGCGGTCGCGGCTCTCTCCGCGTCCCAGGCTCCGGGAGTGGCCGGCGAGGACAACAGACCCACGACGGCCGGCGCCACGGCCTCCGTGCCGGACGGCGCCATCGCCGGTGGTGCCAACGCCACCGGCAACTCGCCGTACTACACGGACCTCCCGCCGCTGAAGAGCCCCGCGCCCAGCCCCTCGGCGCCGGTCGGCACGCCGGTCGTCCGGGGCGACGGGGAGGCGGGCATCCCGGCGACGGTCCTGGACGCCTACAAGAAGGCCGCGGCCGAACTGCGCACCTCCAAGCCGGGCTGCAACATGCCCTGGCAACTGCTGGCCGCCATCGGCAACGTCGAGTCCGGGCACGCCCGCGGCGGGCAGGTCGACGCCGACGGGACCACGCTCCGGCGCATCCTGGGCCCGCAGCTCGACGGCCGGGGCTTCGCGAACATCCCGGACACCGACGGCGGCGCGTACGACGGCAACAGCACCTACGACCACGCCGTCGGGCCGATGCAGTTCATCCCGTCCACCTGGGCCTGGGCCGGCCGCGACGGCAACGGCGACGGCAAGAAGGACCCGAACAACGTCTACGACGCCGCGTTCGCCGCGGGCCACTACCTGTGCCGCAACGACTGGGACCTGTCCCGCGAGGCGGACCTGCACAGCGCGATCCTCAGCTACAACAACTCCCAGGACTACCTGAACCTGGTCCTGAACTGGATGGAGTACTACCGCGAGGGCACCCACTCCGTCCCCGACGGCACCGGCGGCGTACCGGACAACCGCAGCGACGACGGCTCGCCGCACACGGCGTCCCCGCGGCCGACGGACCCGCCGGCCACCGAGCCCGCCCCGAAGCCCCACGAGCCCGGCGGCCACGGGGACAAGGGCGGGAACGGCGACGGCGGCAAGGAGACGCCCGCCCCGAAGCCTCCCAAGCCCCCCAAACCCGCGCCGAAGCCGCCCGTCCCGCCGACGCCCCCGCAGACGCCCACCGACCTCGTGGACCACCTGACGGGCACGGGCACGGGGAAGCTCACCGCGATGGCCGGCGACACCTTCGCCGAGCGGATCGGCGTGCGCGCCGAGACGAAGGTCGGCAAGTCCGTCGCCAAGGTCAGGGTCAGGTTCACCCTCACCGGCGAGACCGACGCCACCTTCGCCGGCGGCGAGACCGTCGCGACGGTCGCCACCGACGCCAAGGGCATGGCGCTCGCCCCGCCGCTCCAGGCCGGCGAGAAGACCGGCGACTTCAAGGTCACCGCGGCCGTCGTGGGCCGCCAGGTCAAGGGCGTCGACTACACGGCGACCGTCACCGCGCGCGCCGCCGACACCCTGGCCCGCACCAGTGACACCCCGCTGACCTGCACCGCGGGCGGCGAGTTCGCGCAGCAGGTGCAGGTGAAGGCGACGTACCAGGGCGCCGTCGCGGACAGGGTCGCGGCCACCGCCACGCTGGTCGAGTCGGCCACCGACGCCACGGCGAACGACAAGGGCCCCTACTTCAAGGACGCCGCGGGCAAGCCCGTGCGCACCCTCGCCGGCCTCCAGACGGACGCCAAGGGACTGCTCACGCTGCCCAAGCTGTACGCCGACGGCACCACCGGCACCTTCCTGCTCCGCATCACCACCACGGGCGGCGCCACGCTCACCGTGGAGCTGAAGGTCGAGGCCGCCGCCGGCATCCCGGTCATTCCCACGCCGGAGCCGGCCGCCACCTCGCACAGCCCCGCCCCGGACCCGACCGCCTCCTCCTGAGAGCGGCACCAGGGCGCCCTCCCCACCCACCGGGGAGGGCGCCCCCGGCCGTGTGCGCGACACCGCTCCGATCCCGCCCGCGCGTTGCCACGACACCGGACCCGACGAGCCGTCAACAGCCGGGCGCCCGGCCGGGAATGCGGCCGTACGCCGCGACGCCCCGCACGCGCGCCCCGATCGCCGCCGCGCCCGGTCCCGCCCTCGCCGCCGCCCCGGCCGGGCCCGACCGCACCCTCGTGCCCGCGCCCACCTCGTACGCCCCGTGGGGCTCCCGCGGCCCCGCACCGCTGTTCCCCGCCCTCCTCCGGCCGCGGGCCCGTGCCGGTCAGCGCCCGAGCCGCGCGTTGGTGTGCCGGGTGGGCTCGGCGGCCGCCGGGTCCTCGGGCCACGGGTGCCTGGGGTAGCGGCCGCGCAGCTCCGCCCGTACGGCCCGGTAGCCGTCCCGCCAGAAGGAGGCGAGGTCGGACGTGACGGCGGCGGGCCGTCCCGCGGGGGAGAGCAGGTGCACCAGCAGCGGCACCCCCGCCACGGACGGCGTCTCCCGCAGCCCGAACATCTCCTGGAGCTTCACGGCGAGCACGGGCCGCTCCGGGTCCCGGTAGTCGATCCGGATCCTGGACCCGCTCGGCACCGCGATCCGCTCGGGCGCCAGCTCCTCCAGCCGGGCCGCCTCCCCGCTCGCCCAGGGCAGCAGCCGCGCGAGCGCCTGGCCGGCGTCGATCCGGGCGAGGTCGGCCCGCCGCCGGGCCCGGCCCAGCTCCGGCTCCAGCCACTCGTCCACGCGCGCGTGCAGCGCGTCGTCCGACACGTCCGGCCAGGGCTCCCCGAGGCGCGCCCGCAGGAACGCCAGCCGCTGCCGCAGCCCCCGCGCCTCCGGCGACCAGCGCAGCAGCCCGAACCCGTCCTCCCGGAGCCCGTCGAGCAGGGCGGCGCGCACGAGGGCCGGGCCGGCGTCCCTCAGGGGGCGTGCGGCCAACTCGACCGCCCCCAGCCGCTCGACGTGCCGGGCCACGACGTCCCCGCCGGCCCAGCACACCTCGTCCCGCTCGCCGAACAGCGCCCCGGCGGCGGCCCGCGCCACGTCCTCGTCCACGGCCGCGCCGAGCCGCACGCGCGCGTGCCCCGTCCCGGTCGGCCGGTCGGCGACGGCCACGACGATCCACGGCGCACCGCGCAGCGCCGACCCCTCGGCCGGCTCCGCCCGCGTCCCGGACACCATCAGGTACGACCCGCCGTCGAGCTTGGCGACCCGTTCCGGAAACGCCAGCGCGGCGACGATCCCGGCCAGCCGGTCGTCGCGTGCGTCCGGCCCGACCCGGACGGCCCCCTCCCGCGCGGGCGGGCGGGCGGAACCGGCCGAGACCGCGCGCAGCCGCCGTACCTCCGCGGCCCACCGCGCGCCGTACGCGTCACCGCCGGCCCGGGCCCGCCGCAGTGCCCCCGCCAGGTCGTCGCCGTACTCCCGCGGCACCTCCTCGGACAGCAGCGCGACGACCGGGGCGCCCTCCCCGCCCGTGTCCAGCAGTGCCCGCCCCAGCCGCGGGTGCACGCCCAGCCGGGCCAGCCGCGCGCCGGTCTCCGTGGCCCGCCCGGCCGCATCCACCGCCCCCACCGCCGTCAGCGCGGAGCGCGCCGCCGCCATCGCCCCGCCCGGCGGCGGATCCAGCAACGCCAGCCCGGAGGCGTCCGGGTCGCCCCAGCAGGCCGCCTGGAGGGCGAACGAGGTCAGATCGGCCACCTTGATCTCGGGCGCCGGAAAAGCCGGCAGCCGGCCGTCCTCGGCCTCCGCCCAGCACCGGTACACCGCTCCCGGCGCCTCCCGCCCGGCCCGCCCCGCCCGCTGCCGCCCCGCCGCCCGCGACGCCCGCACGGTGGTCAGCCCGCTCAGCCCGCGCGCGTGATCCACCCGCGGCTCCCGGGCCAGCCCCGAGTCGACCACCACCCGCACCCCGGGCACGGTCAGCGACGACTCGGCCACGGACGTGGCCAGCACCACCCGGCGCCGCTCCCCGGCCGACAGCACCGCCTCCTGCACCGCGGCCGGCGCCCGCCCGTGCACCTGGAGCACCTCGACCCCGCCCAGGTCTCCCAGCAGCCCCGCCACCCGCGCGATCTCGCCCACGCCGGGCAGGAAGCACAGCACGTCCCCGTCCCGCTCCGACAGCGCCCGCCGCACCACCGACGCCACGTGCGCCAGCTGCGCCGGATCCACCCGCGTCCCGTGCGGCGGCCGCACCGGGCGGGCAGGCGGGGCCCACACCACCTCCACCGGATGCGCCACCCCCGCAGCCTCCACCACCGGCGCCCCGCCGAGCAGCCGCGCCCACCCCCCGGCGTCCGTGGTCGCCGACGCGGCCACCAGCCGCAGTTCCGGACGCAGCGCCTGCCGCACGTCCCACAGGAACGCGGCCACCGTGTCCGCGTCCAGATGCCGCTCGTGACACTCGTCCAGGACGACGACGTCCACCCCGGCCAGCTCCTGGTCCCGCTGGAGCCGCTGGAGCAGGACACCGGTCGTCACGACCTCCACGCGCGTGTCCCGCCCCACGGCCCGCTCGCCGCGCACCGTGAAGCCGACGCTCCCGCCGGGGCTCTCGCCCAGCAGCCACGCCATCCGGCGGGCCGCCGCCCGCGCCGCGATCCGCCGCGGCTCGGCCACCACGACCCGCCGCGCTGGACCGTCTCCGACCAGCCCCGCCAGCACGAGCGGCACCAGCGTCGTCTTGCCGGTGCCGGGCGGCGCCACGAGGACGGCGGTCCCCGCGCCCTCCAGGGCGTCGGTCAGGGCGGGCAGGGCGGAGCGCACGGGCAGCGCGTCCAGGGCGTCGTAACGGATCACGCCCCCAGTGTCGTACGACCGGACACGACGGCCGCACGACGGGGAGCCGGGGCCGGACGGCGGGAACACGGCCCCTTGCGCGGGCGCGCGTCCGCCGCGGCATGCGCGCGGGGCCGCGGACGGTTTTCGGACGGGTTCAGTCCCGGTCGCACACGAAGATCGCCGTGCCCGGGATCAGGTTCCCGCGCAGCGGCGACCAGCCGCCCCACTCCGCGGTGTTCCAGGCCGGCCACTCCGGCTCCACCAGGTCCACCAGCCGGAAGCCGGACGCCGTGATGTCCCGCACCCGGTCGCCGAGCGTCCTGTGGTGCTCCACGTACACCGCGTGACCCCGCTCGTCCTGCTCCACGTAGGGCGTGCGGTCGAAGTAGGACGCCGCCACCGACAGGCCCTGCGGACCCGGCTCGTCCGGGAACGCCCAGCGGATCGGGTGCGTCACCGAGAACACGAACCGCCCGCCCGGCCGCAGCACCCGGCGCACCTCGCGCAGCACCAGTCGCGGGTCGGCCACGAACGGCAGCGCCCCGTACGCGGAGCACGCCAGGTCGAAGGAGCCGTCCGCGAAGGGCAGCGCGCCGGCGTCGGCGCAGACCAGCGGGAAGGCACCGCCGATCCGCAGCGCGTGCTGGAGCTGGCGGTGCGAGAGGTCCAGGGCCACCGGCCGCGCGCCCTGGGCGGCCAGCCAGCGGGCGCACTGGGCCGCGCCCGCGCCGATCTCCAGGATGTCCCTGCCCTTCAGGTCCGCCGGCGCGCCCAGCAGCCCGGCCTCCGCCTCGTCCAGGCCCTCCGGGCCCCACACGAAGCGGTCGTCGCCGAGGAACGTGCCGTGCTCGCTCTGGTACTCGTCCGCGTTCCGGTCCCACCAGCCCCGGCTGGCCCGGCTGCTCTCCGCGACGCTCGTGTCACGCCGGGTCGCTTCCGGCTCGAACCCTTCGGACCGCTCGGGGTCGTACGCTTCCGGCTCTTGGATGATCGGCTCCCTCGTCGTACTCTTCCGTCCAACCCGCCGGAGGGGTCCCCGTGGGAGGGGTCCCACGGGTTCCGTGCGCGCTGTCGAGGTATTTCTTCTGCCGGGTTTGCGGCGATCCGCCCGGGGTGTCCGCCGTCGCGCATTGACCCTGTCCGGCTGCCCCCGTATGCTACAAGTTGCGCTGCGGGCCTGCGCACCTCAGACGTAGCAGGCTGCGCTCGCATCTGTTGTATGTCCCCTCGGTTGTCGAGGCGCCATCACCAGCAATGGTGGGGCGCTTCCTTGGCTGTCCGGCTTCTGCAGAGCGAAACGGGCTCCCGGCGTAAGCAGTACCTACGACTTCAATGTCCGTACCGGAGCCCTTTCCCACATGACGAGCAGCACCGAGACCACCGCCACCACCCCGCAGGTAGCGGTCAACGACATCGGTAACGAGGAAGCATTCCTCGCAGCGATCGACGAGACGATCAAGTACTTCAACGACGGCGACATCGTCGACGGCGTCATCGTGAAGGTCGACCGGGACGAGGTCCTGCTCGACATCGGTTACAAGACCGAAGGTGTCATCCCGAGCCGCGAGCTCTCGATCAAGCACGACGTCGACCCGAACGAGGTCGTGGCCGTCGGCGACGAGATCGAGGCCCTGGTCCTCCAGAAGGAGGACAAGGAAGGCCGCCTGATCCTCTCGAAGAAGCGCGCCCAGTACGAGCGTGCCTGGGGCACCATCGAGAAGATCAAGGAAGAGGACGGCATCGTCACCGGTACCGTCATCGAGGTCGTCAAGGGTGGTCTCATCCTCGACATCGGCCTCCGTGGCTTCCTGCCGGCCTCCCTGGTCGAGATGCGCCGTGTCCGCGACCTCCAGCCGTACGTCGGCAAGGAGCTCGAGGCCAAGATCATCGAGCTGGACAAGAACCGCAACAACGTGGTCCTGTCCCGCCGTGCCTGGCTGGAGCAGACCCAGTCCGAGGTCCGCCAGACGTTCCTCACGACCCTCCAGAAGGGTCAGGTCCGCTCCGGTGTGGTCTCCTCGATCGTCAACTTCGGTGCCTTCGTGGACCTGGGTGGCGTCGACGGTCTGGTCCACGTCTCCGAGCTGTCCTGGAAGCACATCGACCACCCCTCCGAGGTCGTCGAGGTCGGCCAGGAGGTCACCGTCGAGGTCCTCGACGTCGACATGGACCGCGAGCGCGTCTCCCTGTCGCTGAAGGCGACCCAGGAAGACCCGTGGCAGCAGTTCGCCCGCACCCACCAGATCGGCCAGGTCGTGCCCGGCAAGGTCACGAAGCTGGTGCCGTTCGGTGCGTTCGTCCGCGTGGACGAGGGCATCGAGGGTCTGGTCCACATCTCCGAGCTGGCCGAGCGCCACGTGGAGATCCCGGAGCAGGTCGTCCAGGTCAACGACGAGATCTTCGTCAAGGTCATCGACATCGACCTCGAGCGTCGTCGCATCAGCCTCTCGCTGAAGCAGGCCAACGAGTCCTTCGGTGCCGACCCGACGGCGGTCGAGTTCGACCCGACCCTGTACGGCATGGCCGCGTCCTACGACGACCAGGGCAACTACATCTACCCCGAGGGCTTCGACCCCGAGACCAACGACTGGCTCGAGGGCTACGAGAAGCAGCGCGAGGAGTGGGAGCGCCAGTACGCCGAGGCGCAGTCCCGCTTCGAGCAGCACCAGCAGCAGGTCATCAAGTCCCGCGAGGCCGACGCCGCTGCCGCGGCCGAGGGCGGCGAGGCTGCGGCTCCGGCCGCGACCGGCGGTGGCTCGTACTCCTCCGAGGGCGCCGACACCTCCGGTGCGCTGGCCTCGGACGAGGCGCTGGCCGCGCTGCGCGAGAAGCTGGCCGGCGGCCAGAGCTGATCGCTGCCGCTGAGGCCTAGGCGATAGTCGCCACTGAGGGGCCGTACCTTTCGAGGTGCGGCCCCTCAGGGTTTTCCGCCCCTCAGGGCGTCACCGGGACATTGGTCAGGCCCCTGCCGCCCGTGACCGTGTTGGTGCTGTGGACCGTGGTCAGGCAGGCGGCGCCGTAGTTGGTGACGTCGATCGCCAGGCGGGTCGCACCGGTCGCGCCCGTGAGTGTCGACTTGTTTCCCTTGAAGACCGTGCCGCAGCCCCAGCCGGGTTGCTGGGTGTGGGTCTGGTAGCCGTCATTGGTGGTGGCGGTGCCGGTGTTGTCCTGGACGAGCACGTCGTTGCCCTTCACGTCGACCCAGGAGTCGTCGTAGTTGGCGCCGGTCAGTCCGCTGCCGTCGAAGGTGTTGCCGACGATCCGCGCGCCGGTCGTGCCCTCCTTGATGTCGACGTTCTCGCCGCCCACGTCCGGGCCGATCGTGTTGTTCAGGATGCGCACGCGGTCGCTCCGGTCGGTCAGCGTGTTCGCGGTGCCCACGTACACGCCCTCGCCCATGCCCCGGCCGTCGTTCCCGGTGTCGTAGATCCTCGAGTTCTCGATCACGCCGTCCGTGCTGGAGTTGCGGAAGTGCACGCCCTCCATGTCCACGCCGTGCACCGTGACACCGTCCACGACGACGCCCTCGGCCGCGTCGATCATGATGCCCTTCTGGCCGCCGGTCACGGTCAGGCCGCCGACCGTCCAGTAGGAGGCGCCGTTCAGGTGCAGCCCGTAGCCGCCGCCTGCGGTGAGCACGGCGCCCCGGGAGCCGGTCAGGGTGATGCGGGCGGCGGCCGTGGCCGGGACGGTCGCCTTGAAGTTGCCGGTGTACGTGCCGTCCGCCAGGTGGATCGTGTCGCCCGGCCGGGCGGCGGCGAGCGCGGTCTTCAGCTGGGCGGCGGTCGTGACCTCGACGGTCGCGGCGGTCGTGGCGGCGGCCGAGGCCGGTCCGGTGGCGGTCAGGGTCACGCCGGCGGCGACGGCGGTGGCGAGCAGAGAGGTGAGCGGCATGCGTATGCGCATCGACGTGCCTTCCCGTCTTCCCGTACATGAACGACGATCGTCACTGTGAACTCGACGTCCGAGAAGGTACGGACCAGGTGACGGGCCGTCAAGGTGCCCGGCAAGGGATCGCCGGCGAGCGGTGCGTGGCGGGAATTCCGCTGTTCCGGAGCGCGTTGTCCACGAGGAACACGAGGAGGAGCGGTCACAGTGCTTGATCCGCAGGGTTTGTACGCATGGGAGCCGAAGGGCCTCGCCGTGGTGGACATGGCGCTCGCCCAGGAGTCGGCCGGCCTTGTCATGCTCTACCACTTCGACGGATACATCGACGCGGGCGAGGCCGGCGACCAGATCGTCGACCGGCTGCTCGACTCGCTGCCCCACCAGGTCGTGGCCCGGTTCGACCACGACCGGCTCGTGGACTACCGCGCCCGCAGGCCCCTTTTGACCTTCAAGCGGGACCGCTGGACCGACTACGAGACCCCGGCCATCGAGGTCCACCTCGTCCAGGACACCACCGGCGCCCCGTTCCTGCTGCTGTCCGGCCCCGAACCGGACGTGGAGTGGGAGCGGTTCGCGGCGGCGGTGCGGCAGATCGTGGAACGGCTCGGCGTGCGCCTGTCCGTGAACTTCCACGGCATCCCCATGGGCGTCCCGCACACCCGCCCGGTGGGCCTGACCCCGCACGGCAACCGCACCGACCTCGTCCCCGGCCACCGCAGCCCCTTCGACGAGGCACAGGTGCCCGGCAGCGCCGAGTCCCTGGTCGAGTACCGCCTCATGGAGGCCGGTCACGACGTCCTGGGCGTCGCCGCGCACGTCCCGCACTACATCGCCCGCTCCCCGTACCCGGACGCCGCGCTGACCGTCCTGGAGGCCGTCACGGCCGCCACCGGGCTGGTGCTGCCCGGCGTGGCCCACGCGCTGCGCACCGACGCCCACCGCACCCAGACCGAGATCGACCGGCAGATCCGGGAGGGCGACGAGGAACTGACCGCGCTCGTCCAGGGCCTGGAGCACCAGTACGACGCGGCGGCGGGCGCCGAGACCCGGGGCAACATGCTGGCCGAGCCGGTGGACATCCCGTCGGCGGACGAGATCGGGCGGGAGTTCGAGCGGTTCCTGGCGGAGCGGGAGGGCGACACCTGAGGCGGGGGAGCGGGCGCCGCCGGCCCGCACCTGCCGTACCGGCCCCCGGGGCGAGCGTCTAGGCTTCCGCTCATGCTGACAGTGGGCCTGACCGGCGGGATCGGCGCCGGCAAGAGCGAGGTGTCGCGGCTGCTCGTGGAGCACGGGGCCGTCCTGATCGACTCGGACCGCATCGCCCGCGAGGTCGTGGCGCCCGGCACCCCCGGCCTCGCCGCCGTGGCCGACGCCTTCGGCCCGGACGTCCTGGCCGCCGACGGAAGCCTGGACCGGCCCCGGCTCGGCTCCATCGTGTTCGCCGACCCCGAGAAGCTCGCCGTCCTCAACTCGATCGTGCACCCGCTGGTGCGCGAGCGCTCCCGCGAGCTGGAGAGCGCCGTGCCCGAGGACGCCGTGGTCGTCCACGACGTGCCCCTGCTCACCGAGAACGGTCTCGCACCGCTCTACGACGTCGTGATCGTCGTGGACGCGAGCCCCGAGACCCAGCTCGACCGGCTGGTACGGCTGCGCGGGATGACCGAGGCGGACGCACGCGCGCGCATGGCCGCGCAGGCGACGCGCGAGCAGCGCCGGGAGATCGCGGACATCGTCGTCGACAACGACGTGCCCCTGGACGCGCTGCGCAAGCGGGTCGCCGAGGTGTGGGACGGCCTCGCCCGCCGGGCACGGCAGCGGGCCGCCGGCGCGGAATAGCCGGCCGCTTCGGGGCGTTGAACCGCTGGAGCAAGGGAAGGACTCAGCCGTGCCCGAGACCAGCGGTTCCACCGGACGTACTCCGGAGACGCACGTCATCGACTTCCGCGCCGCCGAGCAACTGCTCAACGCGCGGGACCCGCGGGGCGCGGTGAAGCTGCTCGACAGAGTCATCGCCGCGCACCCCGAGAACACCGCGGCCCGCCTGCTGCGCGCGCGGGCCTTCTTCGCCGCCGCGCAACTGCGCCCGGCCGAACTCGAGTTCACCATCGTGCTGGAACGCGAACCGGACAACGCGTTCGCGCACTTCGCCCTGGCCCGCACCTATGAGCGCCAGAACCGCCCCGACCAGGCCAAGCGCCACTTCCGGCTGGCGGCCGCGCTGGACCCCAACCCGCAGTACCTGAAAGCGGCACGCTTCGACGCGTGACGGGGGCGCCGGCAGTCCGGGAGGGTGCCGGTGAGCGTCCGGCCGGGGGGACGGGGGCGCCCGGCTCATGGATGCCGGTGCCTGGGCGGTCCCGGGTAGGGCGGTCCGTTCTCCGGCGGCGGGTACGGCGGTATGTCGCGGCCCGGCTGGTAGTGCGGGCCCTGCCGGATGTGCCGCAGGACGACGGCCAGGTCCACGGCGCCCACCAGCCACAGCGCCGCGCACGCCGCCGCCCAGCCCGGCCGCCCGGCCAGCGCGAAGACCGCCGTGCCGAGGGCCGCCCAGCCCAGCCCCCACACGCACAGCCAGAACCGTGCCCGCAGGGCACTGCGCGCGGTCGCCGGTTCACTGCCCGTACGCATCGGCACATCACTTCCTCCCTGCAACGTACTCTTCGCCGGCGCCGGGCGGCAACGCCCGGCGGGCCGGCCTGCGAGGTGCCCCGTGCGGGCCCGCAGCCCCCCTCCCCGGCCGCTGGACCCGGGCACCCCGGGCGCGGACGTTCCCCTTCCGGCGGGGATGACTCGAACGAGTGAACCCGAAGGGGAGGGGAACGGACGTACGGGCGTGGGCCGTTGTCGGGGCATGAGCATCGAGAGGCGTGAGGGTTACGAGGGCACGGGACCGGGGGCGATCACCCCGGACGGCTGCGCGGTCGAGCTGTACGCACGGCTGCCGGTGGGAGACGAGCCGGACGTCATCGCCGCCGCGGTGCCCGCCGGGGCGCACATCCTGGAGCTGGGCAGCGGGGCCGGCCGGGTCACCCACCCCCTGCTCGCACGCGGCTTCACGGTCACGGCCGTGGACGAGTCCCCCGGCATGCTGGCCCGGGTCCGCGGGGCACGCACGATATGCGGACCCATCGAGACCCTGGACCTGGGCGAGCGGTTCGACGTGGTGATGCTCGCGTCGTTCCTGGTGCACGCCGGGGACGAGGAGGTGCGCAGGGGCCTGCTGCGCACCTGTGCCCGGCATGTGGCGGAGGACGGCTGCGTGCTCGTCCAGCGGGAGGGCGCGGACTACCACACCGACGTGCCCCGGAAACGGGTCGATCCGAGCGGCTTCACCGTCCGGATCACCTCCGTCGAGCCGGCCGGGGACGGGGTGGACTCGGTCCACGCGGAGTATGTGTTCCCCGACGCGGTGTGGACCCAGACGTTCCGGTCCAGGCCCCTGACGAAGGAGCGGTTCGAGTCGGCGCTGGCGGAGGCGGGACTGGAGGTGGACGCCTATCTGACACCGGACGGGATGTGGGTGAGGGCGGTACCGGCGCGGTGATCGGGCACCGGGCCCGTGCGTCCGCAGGGCGGCCCGCCGCCCGGTCCGTCCCCCGTTCCGTCCTCCGTGCCGCGGAGCGATGAGTTCTGGGTCCCCGGCCGGTCTACCCGGTGAAAGCCATCAGGACCGCTCACCAGGAGACCTCCATGTCCCGCACCACCGCCCCCGCCGGCCCCCGCTCCACGACGTCCGCGTCCTGTGCCCGCCCCCGTACGGGCCGTGCGCGCGGGGCCCTGGTCGCCCTGCGGGTCGTGCAGGTGCTGCTGGCCCTGTTCTTCGGCCTCGCGAGCGCCCTGCCCAAGCTCATGGCGCACCCGACGGCCGTCGAGTCCTTCGACACGATCGGCTGGGGCGACGGGGCCATGTACACCATCGGCGCGCTCGAACTGGCCGGGGCGGTCGCGCTGCTGATCCCGGCACTGCGGTTCCTGGCGGCGATCGCCCTCGGCGCGCTCATGGTGGGAGCGTTCATCGTGCAGCTCACCGCGTTCGACGGCCACAACGCGGCGACCCCGCTGGTCCTGCTCGTCCCCCTCGCCCTGATCGCCTGGACCCGCCGCTCCGACACGACGGACCTGCCGCGCCTGCCGAACCGCCGCTGACCCGGCCGTGGCCGGGCTGCCACCAGGGCACCCGCCCGGCGGGCGGCCGGCGCCATAGGCCCGCCGGCCGTCACGGGTGGGCGGCCGTCGGCGCACCGGTCACATGGAGGTTCTCAGTCGCCGCCGGGTCCGGTGCCGGAACCGCGTTCTCCGCCCCGGCCCCCCGATCCGCCCCTGCCCCTGCGACCGCCCGGTCCTCCGGTCCCCCTGCCTCCGCCCGTGCCCGTGCCGCCCGGGTTGCCGAAGCCGGGGGAGGGGCCGGAGCCGGCGAGGCCGGCGTAGCCGCCGGAGCTGCCGAGGGCGAGGCCGCGGAGGCGTTCGAGTTCGCGGCGGTCGCGCTTGGTGGGGCGGCCGGTGCCCCGGTCGCGCAGACCGGCGGGGGCGACGGCCTGGCGGGGCGGGGGCGGAGGGGAGTTGTCGACGTAGCACTGCACGGCCACCGGCGCCCCGACCCGCTTGCGGATCAGGCGCTTGACGATCACGACCCGTTCCCGGCCCTCGTGCCGCAGCCGCACCTCGTCGCCGACGCGCACGGAATACGCGGGCTTCACCCGCTCGCCGTTCACCTGCACATGCCCGCCCCGGCAGGCGGCGGCGCCCAGGGAGCGGGTCTTGATCAGACGGACGGCCCAGATCCAGCTGTCGATGCGGACGGTCCCGCCGCCTGCCGGCCCGGCGGCCTCGGCGGCGGCCACCGCGGCGGCTGTCTTCGGGTCGAGCGGCTGTCCGGCGGGGGCGGACACCGCCGCGTCGGGCCCGCCCGTCCCCTCACCGGTCCCACGGTCCACGTTCTCGTCCGCATCCTCGGAAGCCATGCCCCGACCTTAACGCGCCGGGGGCACGGAGCCGGAAGCGTTTTCCCGGCCCCCGCCCGGGCACCCGCGGACCCCGGACCACCCCGTACCCACGCGCCCGCCCCCGACTTACGGTGACCGTATGGACAACACCAGCGCCCTCGCCCGGCTGGACCGACGTGTCGCCGGGTGCCGGGCCTGCCCCCGGCTGGTCGAGTGGCGGGAGGAGGTGGCCCGAACGAAGCGGGCCGCGTTCGCCGACTGGACGTACTGGGGGCGCCCGGTGCCCGGGTTCGGTCCCGCCGACGCCCGGCTGGCGATCATCGGGCTGGCCCCCGCCGCGCACGGCGGCAACCGCACCGGCCGGATGTTCACCGGCGACCGCTCCGGAGACGTGCTCTACCAGGCCCTGTACGACGTCGGGCTCGCCTCCCAGCCCACCTCCGTCGGTGCCGACGACGGTCTGGAGCTGTACGGAGTGCGGGTCACCGCCCCCGTGCACTGCGCCCCGCCCGCCAACAAGCCCACCCCGGGGGAGCGCGACACCTGCCGGCCCTGGCTGGTCCAGGAGCTGACGCTGCTGCGGCCGACGCTGAAGGCCGCCGTCGTCCTCGGCGCCTTCGGCTGGCAGGCCGCGCTGCCCGCGTTCGCGCAGGCCGGCTGGACGGTGCCGCGGCCCCGCCCGGCCTTCGCGCACGGCGCCCGGGTCGCGCTGGACGGCCTGGACCTCTTCGGCTGCTTCCACGTCAGCCAGCGCAACACCTTCACCGGCCGGCTCACCGCCGAGATGCTGCGGGAGGTCCTGCGCACGGCGGCGGACGCGGCCGGACTGCCGTAGGGAACCGGCCCGGCCCCGGCACCCCGCCACGCCGGACCCCGCTGGTCATCCCCTTCAGGGACGCCAGTCGTAACGGACGTCCGGTTCCCGCTCCTCGTTGCGGCTGCCGTCGGTGGAGTCCACGGCGGTGAAGCCGTGCCGCTCGTAGAAGCGGTGGGCGGGCCTGTTCGCCTGGAACGTCCACAGGGTGAGCCCGCCCGGGCTGCGCTCCTTGGCCAGTGCGACGAACCGGTCCCCGATGCCCCGCCCCCGCCAGGCGGGGTCCAGGTACAGCTGGTCCAGCGTCTCCCCGTCCAGCACCATCAGGCCGACCACTCCGGTCCCGGCCGCCTCCGCCACCCAGGTCTCCCGCGCCGGCACCACGACCTCCCGGAAGTAGTACCGCACCTCGTCGTCGGTGTGCGGGCGCACGACGTCCGGCAGCGCGGCGCGGAAGGACCGCAGGTAGACGTCGGCGACGGCACCGGCGTCGGCCGCCACCGCACGGCGCAGCACCACCGGGTCCGCCGCCGGCTCCGGCACCACGGCCGTGGCCGTGATCTCCACGAGCTGGCCGGGGTACCCGAGGCAGGACACGCCGAGCAGCGTGGAGGAGTGCGGGCCCGCGCTCAGCCCCGAGGACTCCACGACCCGCCACACCGCGGACAGCGCCGCGGTGTCGCCGACCACGTACACGTCGGTCACCAGGACGTGCTCCAGACCGCTGCCGACGGCCCGCAGCTGCTCGCGCAGATTGGCGAGCACCTGTCCGGCCTGGCGCACGGGATCCCCCGGACCCACCAGCTCCCCGTCGGCGGTCAGCGGCACCGCCCCGGCGAGGAACGCGAGTCTCGTCCCGGCCTCGACGACCGAGGCGTGCGCGTAGGCGGGCGGAGGGAACAGGGCGGGGACGGTCACACGCCGGATCACGGAAGCTGCTCCTACAGGGGGGTGGGCGGACGGCCTCCCGATGATCCGGTCCGCCCGGTGCCGCCCGCACCCCAATTTCGGGCGCCGAGGAGACCGCCGGGCGTTGCGTTCAGAAAGAAAACGGCCGTCGAGACAGGTTTCACACGGGCGAAACGTGAGTGTTCCGTTCGCGAGGGGAACGGGATCTACCCTGGAACCACCTCCACCGGCCACCGTCGTCCGAAGGCCCACCCCCGCCCTCGTATGGACAGGAGCCCCGTGTCCCGGCCCGCAGTGCCCGCCGTACCCCCCTGGCTCGCCCACGCCTTCCGCGCCCAGCGCGAACCCGTTCCCTGGAGCGCGGTGTGCCGGGGCGCCCTCGCCGCCGGGCCCGCGCTGCTCGCCGGGATGCTCCTCGGCCACACGGCCCTCGGGGTGCTCGCCGCCATCGCAGCGATGCTCGTCGGCATCAACGACCGGCCGGGCAGCCGGCGCGCCTCGGTGCGCCGGCTCGGCGTGCCCGCGCTGGCCGGAGCGGCCGGACTGCTCGTGGGCACGTACGCCGGGCACGGGCTGGCCGCCGTACCGCTGACCCTGGCGCTCACCGCGCTGGGCCTGGCCGCCGGCGCGGTCAGCGCCGTCGGGCCCGTGGCCTCCGCCGCCGGGACCCAGCTGCTCGTCGCGGCGGCGGTCGGCGCGGGGACGCCGGCGGCCGACCCCGGCTGGCAGGGCGCCCTCGCCTTCCTCGCCGGGGCCGGCTGGCTGCTCGTGCTGCGGCTCGTCCTGCCCACCCCCGGCTCGCTCGCCGGGGACTTCCGCTTCGACGGCGAGCGGGCCGCGGTCGCCGGCGTGTACGACGCGATCGCCGCGCTCGTCGAGGCCGCGGGCGGCGAGCACGCCACCGCCCGGCGGGCCGCGCTGACCGCCGCGCTCGACCACGCCCAGGACGCCCTCGCCGGACCCCGGCTGCGCGGGTACGCCGGCTCCGCGGCCGAACGCCGGCTGCACGCGCGGTTCGCGGCGGCACTGCCCCTCGCCGAGGCCGCCACCGCCCTGTGCTGGGCCGGGGAGCCGGTACCGGCGCGGGCGGCGCAGGGCCCCCGGCGGCTCGCCGAGGCCGTCCGCCGCGACGGCGGCCCCGGCCCGCTGCCCGCCCCGCACCCGACCCGCGACCGGCTCCGCGCCGGCGAGGAAGCCCCCGTGCTCCCCGCCCTGCGCGCCCTGGACGACGCCCTGCTGCGCGCCGCCGAGGCCTTCGACCGGGGCGAAGGCGCCCACCGCGGGCTGCTCGGGCGGCGCCGCGGCCCACGGCACGCGCTGCGGGCGGCGCTCGGCGCCGGCGGGCGCGAGTACGGCCTGCGCGTCGCCCTGTGCTTCGGCGCCAGCGCGGGCATCGCCCAGGCCCTGCACCACGCCCGCTGGTACGGGCAGCACGCGCACTGGTACTGGCTCCCCGCCACCGCCGTCTTCCTCGTCAAGCCCGACCTCGGTCCGCTCGCCTCACGCGTGCTGTGCCGGGCCGCCGGGACCGTGTTCGGCGCGCTGGTCTTCGCCGGGCTCGCCGCGCTGCTGCCCCGCCCGGCCGGGCTGATCGCGCTGGTGGCGGTGTGCGGTGCGCTCATACCGGTCGCCACCCGGCACTTCGCGGCACTGACCGCCGTCGCGACCGTCCTCGTCCTCGCCCTCGTCATGGCCGGCGGCGAACCACAGGCCTCGGTCAGCCGGCTCGGCGAGACCCTGCTGGCCTGCGCGCTCGTCCTGGTCGTGGGGCACCTGCCGATGCCGGGCAAGCGGGGCGGCGGCGTGCGCGACCGGCTCGCGACGGCCGGCGGCGCGGCCCACGCCTACCTGCGGCACGTCCTGGGCGGCCCCGGGGACGGGCACGCCGCCGAGCCGGGAGCACGTGCCGGGCGGTGGGCGCTGCCCGGGGAGAGCGGGCAGGCGT
This sequence comes from Streptomyces sp. NPDC104831, assembly GCF_055583025.1. NCBI lineage: Bacteria > Bacillati > Actinomycetota > Actinomycetes > Kitasatosporales > Streptomycetaceae > Streptomyces > Streptomyces sp. NPDC104831. Next base: position 32,135 of record NZ_JBVJOT010000023.1, on the reverse strand, counting down.
GGTGGGCGCTGCCCGGGGAGCCCGGGGCCGGGGCCCGGCCGCGCACGCCGTCCGGCGCGCCCGGGGACCGCGCCGAGCGGTGGGCGCTGCGCCGGGAGGCCTACCGGGCCCTCGCCGAGGCCCGCACCGCCATCGCGGTGGCCGGCGCCGAACTGCCCGCCCTCGCCCGGCACACCGAGGGCACGGACGCCGTCGCCGAGGCGCTGGAACGGCTGGTGGACACCACCACGGCCTGCGCCGTGCACCTCGACGACACCGGCCGGCTCACCCCCCGGCACGTCCGCCGGCTGCGCGAGGCGCTGGGGGAGCTGGAGCGGCTGGAGCAGCGGGGCGTACGGCCGCCGCTGCCGGCGGCCGCGTAGCCGTACCGAGCCGCCGTAGCCGTACCGAGCCGCTGTAGCCGCAGCCGTCCGTAGCCGTAGCGCGGGGATCGGTTCCCTCGCGCCCGGCCGGCGCGCACACCCGGCCGGTCCACGACCTCGCCGCCACCCCGGTGCGCAGTGCCCGCGCGGCCGACGTCCGTACGACGATCGTCGACGACCGCGTCCTGATGCGGGACCGCGTCCTGCTCACCTCGACGTGGCGGACGTCGTACGGGAGTTGACGGAGCGGCTGCCCGGACCGGCCGCGCGCGGCCACGGACGGCGCATCCAGGAGTACGACACCTGACCCGGACGCCAGCCGGAACGCGGCGGGCATCGGGGCCCGCCGAGACTGGCCGAAAAACTCCCCGTCCACGGCGATGAGTTCCGTACCCGACGACGGTCAGCACCCCGAACGGACCGTCGGACAGGAGGGCTGGGATGTCGTTTCCGGAGATCGTCTCGCGCGAGCGGTGGCGCGCGGCGCGCGAGGAGTTGCGGCGCAAGGAGGACGCGGTCAGGCGGGCGCGCGAGGCCCTGGCCGCCGAGCGCCGGAAGCTGCCCGTGGTCGAGGTCGACCCGGAGTACGTCTTCGAGGGCGGCGACGGCAAGGCCACCCTCCTCGACCTCTTCGAGGGCCGGGCCCAGCTCGTCGTCCACCACTTCATGTTCGCGCCGGAGTGGGAGACCGGCTGCCCGTGCTGCGCGGCCTTCCTGGACCAGGTCGGCCACCTCGCCCACCTGCGCGCCCGGAACACCGCCTTCGCGGCCGTCTCCCGGGCGCCCTTCACCCGGATCCTGCCGTTCAAGGCGCGGATGGGCTGGGCGGTGCCCTGGTACTCCTCGGCGCACAGCGACTTCAACCGCGACTTCCAGGCCACCGTCGAAACGGACGGCGAGCCGGTCGAACGCCCGGGCGTCAGCTGCTTCCTGCGCGACCACGACCGGGTCTTCCACACCTACTCGCTGTACGACGACGGGCTGGACGTGCTGGGCACCACCGCGGCCCTGCTCGACCTCACCGCGCTCGGCCGCGATCCCGCGGGCAGCGACCGGCTGCGGCTGCACGACGAGTACGACGTGTGACGACTGCCGGCGGGCGTACCGGGGCCGGCTCGGAGCGTGCGGTCCGTGTCACGGGGTGAACGGATCCTCACGGTCCGCGCCGAACCGGTGTCGGCAAGGTCTCAGTACGGTCACCGGCCGGGGCTTTCCCCTCTCCAGGGCGTTCACTCCTTACACGTACGACGCTTCTGGAGGTGCGAGATGGTGAACGGGCGAACCGTGCTCGAACGCTTTCCCGCCGGTGGTCCGCGCGGCTCCTGGCCGGCGGAGGAGTTCGCCCACGCGCGACGGCTGGAAGGCCTGCCCGCCGAGGTCGTCATGGACCTCGCGACGGACACCTTCCTGGTGATCGTGCGCGGCGCCGGGACGATCGGGTGATCCGGCCGGGCGGGGTCAGGCCGATACCGCCCGCGACCAGTCCGGAGCCGTGCCCGTGACCCGGCACAGGGCCAGGTACAGCGGGATCGGCGGGGTGTACGGGACCGTGCCCGCCGGGCGGTGGATCAGCCGGGCGGAGCCGGTGACCAGGGCGCCCGTCGTGTAGCGGGCCGGGGACGGCCAGGGCAGGGCGTAGTCGGAGTCCGACGGCACGATCCACCACCACTGGGAGCCGTCGGTGTACACGCATCCCACCCGCGGCAGCAGGGGCACGACCAGCGGGCCGAGGCGGTCGGGCACGGCCACGGCGTCGCAGCCGAGCGGCGCGGTCATGCCGTCCGGAAGCGACAGCGGGTGGCCCGGTTCCGGCTCCGGGGCCGGCCGCCGGCGTTGCAGCCGGACGAGCGTGTCCAGGCCGAGGGTGTCCAGGCCGGGGGTGTCCGGGCCGGAGGTCTTCTCCTGGCCGCCCTCTGCGCCGGGCCCGGCGGCGCCCGTCACGGCCGCTCCCCGTGACATCGCTGCTCGGGCGCGCGGTGCGGGTGTTGCTCCGGCGCGGCGCGGTGCTGCCGCCCGGGCTGGGCGGGGGAGCCGTCGTACCGCTCGGGGAGCGAGGGCCCGCGGTGCCGTCCCGCCCCCCGGTCCGCCGTGGCCCGCTGGTCCTCGCCGGAGTCGTCCGGGCGGCCCGGCTTGGGGCGGGCGCCCCAGCCCAGGTCGGCACACGGGACGGCCGGATCCCCGGCGGCATCGGCGGTGCGGGGCAGTTCGGCCCAGACCAGCAGGCCGGGGCCGTGCTCCTGGGCGCCCCAGGCCCGGCACAGCGCGTCGACGAGAAGCAACCCCCTCCCGTGCTCCTCGTCGGGACGCTGCGGGGACGGGTGGGGCTCGCCAGGAGCACAACCCTCGTCTCGGACGGCTATGCGGACCATGCCGTCGTGGTCGTCCAGCTCGCACACGACCCGGCTGCTCGCGGTGTGCACGATGGCGTTGGTGACCAGCTCGGACATGACCAGGGCCGCGCTGTCACAGGTGTCCGCGCAGACCGACCAGCCGGACAGCCGGGCCCGGGTCAGACGTCTCGCCCGGGCGACGGAGCCCGGGTGGGCGGCCAGCTCGAAGCGGAACCTGCGTCCGGCGGCGCCTCCTTGGAGGGACGCCCCCTCCACCAGGCCCGAACCGGCTCGCGCGGGGATACCCCCCTCGGCCCCACGGCCGGCGGCGGCGTCTGTTCCTAAAGGCGCGGACGGAATCACGTCTGCCACTATCGCCCTGGCGTGGACACTTGGCAAGAGTCACTCTGAAAAATGCAGAGTGTTAGGGACTCTGTCAGGGAGCGTGGCACACTGCTCGCAACAGCACCACGCGCGGCGCCAATTGAAGTCGTCGGAGATCGGGCCCGGTCTTCGAATGAACCTTCGAATGGCGCCGTAGGGCTGTCGGGAAACTTTCGGTGGAGGCTTTCGGTGGAGGTGGGAGCGTGAGCGAACCGCGGTCCGCGCCGACGGTGGGCCAGGTGGTCCTCGGCCGGCGCCTGCAGGACCTGCGGGAACGCGCCGGGCTGAAGCGCGAGGAGGCCGCCCGGGTCCTCCACGTCGCCCCCGCCACCGTCCGCCGCATGGAGACGGCGGAAGTCGCCCTCAAAATCCCGTACCTGCAACTCCTGCTGAAGGCCTACGGCGTCCCCGACGACGAGGCCGACGTCTTCCTCCGACTGGCCGAGGAGGCGAACCGGCCCGGCTGGTGGCAGCGGTTCCACGACATCCTGCCGGGCTGGTTCTCCATGTACGTCAGCCTGGAGGGCGCGGCCGCCCTCATCCGCTCCTACGAGCCGCACTTCGTCCCCGGCCTGCTCCAGACCGAGGACTACGCGCGCGGGGTGCTGAGGTCCGGCGCCATCGGCCAGACCAGCCCCGAAGACATCGAACGCCATGTCGCCCTGCGCATGCAGCGCCAGGAGCTGCTGACCCGGCCCGACGCCCCCCGCTTCTGGGCGGTGATGGACGAGACCGCGCTGCGCCGCCCGGTCGGCGGCCCCGCGGTCATGCGCGCACAGATCGACAAGTTGCTTGAGGCCACGGAGTTGGCCCATGTGACGCTCCAGGTCGCCCCGTTCGCCAACGGGCCGCACCCGGGGACGTACGGGCCCTTCGTGCTGTTCCGATTCGCCGTGTCCGAACTGCCGGACATGGTCTACAGCGAGTACCTGACCGGCGCCGTCTATCTGGACGCGCGCACCGAGGTGGCGACCCACCTGGAGGTCATGGACCGCATGGCGGCGCAGGCCGCTACGGCACAACGCACGAAGGAGATCCTCCGGGATCTCCGCAAGGAGCTGTGAATGGACCGCATCACGCCGCGCGGACGCGTCTACAACGGCATGCCCGCGCGGGAGTTGGGCAGCGAGGGGTGGCACAAGCCCTGGAGCGGCGGCAACGGCGGGAACTGCCTGGAGGCGATGAAGCTCTCCGACGGCCGGATCGCCGTACGCCAGTCGACCGATCCGGACGGGCCGGCACTGATCTACACCATGGACGAGATGACGGCGTTCATAGAGGGCGCCAAGGCGGGGGTGGCCGACTTCCTGCTGTCCTGAACGCACCGGCGGCCCGGCCCGGCGCCCGCCGAAGTCCCCGGGCCCCCGGCGTGCCGCGTCTGTCATGAACCCGACTTGTTCGTGAGGCGCGTCCGGTGCCGCGGAGCGCCCCGCCGCCGACGGCGGGCGCCCCGGGGGCGCCGGGACCGGCACCGGCGCGCCGCATCCCGAGCGGCACGGGACTCAGCCCGGTGCGAGCACCTCGCACAACGCCTCCAGTGCCGCCCCGTAGGCGTGGTCGGCCGGGGCCGCGTACCCCACCACCAGACCGTCACCGGCCGCCGCCGGGCTGTCCGGGTGCCGGAACGCGGCGAGACCGTCGAGGGCGACGCCCCGCCGCGCGGCGGCCTCCACCGCCTGTCCTTCCGTGCCGGGCGGCAGCCGCAGCACCGCGTGCAGTCCCGCCGCGATGCCCGTCACCCCGATGTGCGGCGCCCGCTCGGCCAGCGCGGCGACGAGCCGGTCACGCCGTCGCCGGTACCGCTGCCGCATCCGCCGCACATGGCGGTCGTACGACCCGCAGGCCACGAAGTCCGCGAGCGCCAGCTGGTCCGGCACGCTCGCCCATCCCTCCCGCTCGCCCTTCGCCGCCAGCACCGGCTCCACGTACCGCTGCGGCAGGACCATCCAGCCCAGCCGCAGTGCCGGTGACAGGCTCTTGCTGACCGACCCGATGTGGATCACCCGCTCCGGATCGAGACCCTGGAGCGCGCCGACGGGCCGGCGGTCGTAGCGGAACTCGCCGTCGTAGTCGTCCTCCAGCACCACCGCTTCCCGCGCGCGGGCCCAGTCGATCACCGCCGCCCGGCGCTCCGGACGCAGCGGTCCGCCGGTCGGGAACTGGTGCGCGGGCGTCAGCAGGACGGCCCGCTCCCGCCCGAGCGCCGCCACCCGCGCCCCGTGCTCGTCCAGCGGCAGCGGAACGGTGCGCACACCGGCGGCCGCGAGCAGCTCCCGGTGGAAGCCCAGGCCGTACGCCTCCACGCCCAGCGGACCGCGCAGCACCCCGCCCCCGGCCAATTCGCCCGGCGCCTCCCGGCCGAACAGAAGCCGCAGCGCGTGCGCGAAACCCGAGCAGATCACGATCCGGTCCGGCTCGGCCCGCACCCCGCGCGCGCGTGCCAGGTACTCCGCCAGCGTCTCCCGCAGCTCCCGGCGCCCGGCGGGGTCACCCGGCCCGAACGCCTCGCTCGGCGCCGCCTGGAGGGCCCGGCGGTACGAGGCGGACCACGCCGCGCGCGGGAAGGCCGACGCGTCCGGTCTGCCCTGCCGCAGATCGTGCCGCGGGCCACGCGCGCGGGACGGCGCCGGGGCCGGCGCGGGCACGGTCCTGCGCGGCGCTCGCGCCCGCTCGGCGACCCGGGTACCGGAACCCTGCCGGGCGGTCAGCCAGCCCTCCGCGACCAGTTCCGCGTACGCGTCGGCCACCGTGTTGCGGGCCACGCCCAGGTCCGCGGCGAGCGACCGGTACGGCGGCAGCCGGGTGCCCGGGGCCAGCCGGCCGCCGCGCACCGCATCCCGCAGCGCCCGGGTCAGCGCGGCCCGCCGGCCACCCGGCCCGGACAGGTCCAGATGCAGGTCGACGCCGATCCGCTCCGCGGAATTGACCCACGATTCCGTCATGGAAATGCACCCTACAACCGGTCTTTCCGGCTCCTACGGTGGAGCACATGACGACGGACACGAACACCACCGCCACCTTCGACCCCGCCACCTTCGACCCCGCCACCTTCGACCCCGCCGCCGGAATCGCCGCCGCGGAGGCCGCCCGCACCCGCCTGGACCTCGCGAAGGCCGCGCCGGAGGTCTACCGCGCGATCATCCGCCTCGACGCCGCCGCCCGCGCGGGCCTCGATCCGGCCCTGGTCGAACTGATCCAGATCCGCGCCTCCCATCTCAACCACTGCGCCTACTGCCTGCACATGCACACCAACGACGCCCGCAAGGCCGGTGAGAGCGAGGACCGGCTCCACCTGGTCGCCGTCTGGCGCGAGGCCCGGCACTTCTTCACCCCGAGGGAGCAGGCCGCGCTGGCCCTGACCGAGGCGGTGACCCTGGTCGCCGACGGCGGCGTGCCCGACGCCGTCTACGCCGAGGCCGCCGCCCACTTCGAGGAACGGGAACTGGCCCGGGTCCTGTCGTTGATCCTCACCATCAACACGTGGAACCGAGTGGCCCTGGCCACGGAGAAGACGGCGGGCACGGACGAGCGCACGGCCTGAGACCCGGGGCGTGACCCTGCGCGGCGCAGTCGGTGATGCCCGCCGGCCGGGTGTCCGCCTGGCCGGATGCCCGCCGACCGGATGCCCGCCGACCGGATGCCCGCCGGCCGGATGGCCGTGGGGCGAGGACGGCCGGTGCGGCCGCCGTTCAGACGGTCATCGGCCGGTCCGTGGGCACGATCGGGGCCGGGAGCCGGGTACGTCCCGTCAGATAGCGGTCGACGGCCGCCGCGACCGCCCGGCCCTCCGCTATCGCCCACACGATGAGCGACTGCCCGCGTGCCGCGTCGCCCGCGGCGAACACGCCGGGGACGTTGGTCGCGAAGCCGTCGTCCCGGGCGAGCGTGCCGCGCGGCCCCAACGCCAGCCCCAGCTGCTCGATCAGCCCGTCCTCCCGGTCCGGTCCGGAAAAGCCCAGGGCGAGCAGCACCAGGTCGGCCGGGAGCGTCCGCCCGGTGCCCGGCACCGGAAGCCGCCGCTCGTCGACCTCCACCAGATGCAGTGACCGCACATTCCCCCTCCCGTCTCCCGTGAAGCGGAGCGTGGACGCCGCGAACAGCCGTGCGTCCGCGTCGGCCGCAGGCGCCGTCCGCAACTCCCGCGCCTCCTCGTGCGCGGCCGACAGCCGGTAGATCTTCGGGTAGGTCGGCCACGGCTCGGTGTCCTCGTCGCGTTCCGCACCCGGCTGGGCGTAGATGTCCAGCTGGGTGACGGACGCCGCGCCCTCGCGCACCGCCGTGCCCAGGCAGTCCGCCCCGGTGTCCCCGCCGCCGACGATCACCACGTGCCTGCCGGCGGCCGACAGCGGCGAGACCTCCAGATCCCCCTCGCGCACCCGGTTGGACAGCGGCAGGTACTCCATCGCCTGGTGTATCCCGTTCAGCTCCCGTCCGGGCACCGCGAGTTCCCGCCACGCCGTGGCACCCGTGGCGATCACCACCGCGTCGTACCGGCTCCGCAGCTCGTCCGCCGGGAGGTCCCGGCCGACCGCCGTAGAGGTACGGAACTTCGTCCCCTCGGCCAGCATCTGCCCGATCCGCCGCTCCAGATGCCGCTTCTCCATCTTGAACTCGGGGATGCCGTACCGCATCAGCCCGCCGATCCGGTCGTCCTTCTCGTACACCGCGACCGTGTGCCCGGCCCGGGTCAGCTGCTGCGCCGCTGCCAGCCCGGTGGGCCCGGAGCCGACGACGGCCACCGTCTTCCCGGACAGCCGCTCGGGCGGCCGGGCCGCAGTGAAACCCTCCTCCCACGCCCGGTCGGCGATCGCGCACTCGACGTTCTTGATGGTGACGGCAGGCTGGTTGATCGCCAGCACACACCCCGCCTCGCACGGCGCCGGGCACAACCGGCCGGTGAACTCCGGGAAGTTGTTGGTGGCGTGCAGCCGGTCGCTCGCCGCCCGCCAGTCCTCCCGCGCGACCAGGTCGTTCCACTCGGGGATGAGGTTCCCGAGCGGGCAGGCCTGGTGGCAGAACGGGATGCCGCAGTCCATGCAGCGGTCGGCCTGCTCGCTGATGACGGGCAGCAGCGCGCCGGGGACGTACACCTCGTCCCAGTCCCGCACCCGCTCCCCGACGGGCCGCCGCGGCCACTCCTGGCGCGGCGTGGTCATGAACCCCTTGGGATCGGCCATGGCTCTTCCTCGCGTACGGGGCACCACAGGCGCCGGGTGTACGAAGGTCCGTGCGTCGTCGGGCAGTACTCTTCCGGCCACGATACGTCCCCCGGGGCGCCCGCGCAGAGCGGCGGACAGCGCTTTCCGAACGACCCGGCCGGCGAGCACGACCAGCGGCAACGGCCGCTCGACGGCCATGCCGATCACTTCCGTCCGCATGCCACCCTCCTCGTGCGACAGCGCCGCTTCCTCACCGCTCCCTCCCCGGTCCGCATCCTCGCGACCTCGGCCTCCCGCCACCTCCTCCCCGGCCCGCGCCGCCGCCGGCCTCCCCCGTGGCACGCGCCGTGCGGCCGGCGTGATCCGGTTCCGTGTCCCGTGCCGCGGCACCCCGCTCGTCGGAATCCGGGCGTACGAGGCGTCCGCATGCCGTACGCCCGCCACGCCCGCCGAGTCCGCCGCCCCCTCGGTCACCGCCCCCTTCGGCCGGGGGCGGTCCGACCGCGCCGGGCACGACCCGCCCGCTGCCCGCCGGCCCGCACCGACACGTGCGCCGCGCACACCCGCACCCGCTCGGCCGGGCGACCGGGGGCGGCCGGTCCGGGGCCCGCCCTTCTCGCCGCCGCGCCGGGCCACCCGGCATCATGGGGGCCGTGCGACTCGAAGCGATCACCTGGGACCGGTTGGCCGAGCGGTTGGCTGACCGGCTGGCCGACGCGGCGCCGGCCGGCCCAGGGACCTGGCCGCGCGTCGGCATCGACGGCGCCCCGGCCGCTCGGCCGGGAGACCTCGCCACGCGGGTCGGCGAGGCGCTGCGCCTACGCGGCCGTGCCTCCCTCGTCGTCGGCACCGAGGGGTTCCTGCGCCCGGCCTCGCTGCGCCTGGAACACGGCCGGCGGGACGCGGAGTCCTACTACAGCGGCTGGTACGACACAGGTGCCCTGTGGCGGGAGGTCTTCGGCCCGCTGGACCCCGGGGGCAGCGGGCGGATCCTGCCCGACCTGTGGGACCCGGTCACCGACCGGGCCACCCGCAGCCCCTACGTCCACCTCCCGCCCGGCGGGATCCTGCTGCTCCACGGCCCCCTCCTGCTGCGCCACTGGTTCCCCTTCGACCTGACCGTGCACCTCCTCCTCTCCCCGGGTGCCCTGCGCCGCCGCACCCCCGAGGCCGACCACTGGACCCTCCCCGCCTTCGAGCGCTACGAGGCCGAAGCCGACCCGGCCGGCACGGCGGACGTCCTGGTCCGCGCCGACGACCCGCGCCACCCCGCCTGGAGCGGCTGATCCGGTCCGCCGTTCCCGGGTCCGCCCGGTGATCCGGCCGGCCCGCGCACGGGGCCGGGAACCCGCCCGGCGCTCAGAGCCAGCCGTTGCGCCGGAAGCCCCGGTACAGCAGCAGGCAGCCCGCCGCCATCACGGCCATGACCAGCGGATAGCCGAACCGCCACCGCAGCTCCGGCATGTGGTCGAAGTTCATGCCGTACACCCCGCACACCATCGTCGGCACGGCGATCACCGCGGCCCAGGCCGTGATCTTCCGCATGTCCTCGTTCTGCGCGACGGTCACCTGCGCCAGATGCGCCTGGAGGATGGAGTTGAGCAGTTCGTCGAACGCGGCGATCTGATCCCTGGCCCGGATCAGATGGTCGAGCACGTCCCGGAAGTACGCCTGTATCTCCGGGTCGACGACCCGCAGGGGCCGGGTCGCCAGATCCTCCACCGGGCGGCCCAGCGGGACCACCGCCCGTTTCAGCTCCAGCAGTTCACGCTTCATCTGGTAGATGCGGCCGGGGTCGAGCCGCGCGCCGTTCTCCGAGAACACCTCCGTCTCGACCTGGTCGATGTCACCCTGCACCGCGTCCGTGACGTTCAGATACTCGTCCACCACATGGTCGGCGATCGCGTGCAGCACCGCCGCCGGCCCCTTGGCGAGCTGCCGCGGATCCGTCTCCAGCTCCTCGCGCAGCGGACCGAGCGAGCCGTGCCGGCCGTGGCGCACCGTGATCACGAAGTCCCTGCCGACGAACACCATGATCTCGCCGGTGTCCACCACCTCGCTGGTCGCCGTCAGCCGTTCGTGCTCCACATAGCAGACGGTCTTGAACACCGCGAAGAGCGTGTCCCCGTAGTGCTCCAGCTTCGGCCGCTGATGTGCCTCGACCGCGTCCTCCACCGCCAGCGGATGCAGGTCGAACAGGTCGGCGACGCCGGCGAACTCACGCTCCGTCGGCTCGTGCAGCCCGAGCCAGACGAAGCCCTCGCCCGACGTGCGCACCAGCCGCACGGCGTCCACCAGATCGGCGCACCCGGCGACGCGCACACCGTCCTGATACGTCACGCAGTTCACCACCGAGGAACCCAGGGGCGATCTGGCGGGATGGCTCAGGTCCACGCGCGGCCGGCGCCGGGCCAGCCGCGCCACCTTGCGCAGACCGCCGACCCTGTCCAGCCCCGTGACCTTCCGCAGATTCCCTGCCATGGACATCTGGATCTCCTCGCGTGGATCTCCGAGCTCAACGCTTGCCGCGCCCTGCTGCGCAAGTCTGCCAGTCGTGGGCAAGGCGTGTGGGGGCCTGTGGGAACAGGGAGTTCCGCTTTGTTCCCGCCTGTGGACAACGGCCGGCCGCGCCCGCCGGCCCGGGCGGCTGTAAGGATCGCGGGCGTGACGCCATCCGACGGTTGTCTCCTGGACAACCGGCAGAACGAGGCGGCCCGGCGCTTCGACGCCTTCGCCGCGCTCTTCGACCCGGCCACCTTCCGGTACCTCGAAGCACTCGGCGCCGGACCAGGCACGCGCTGCCGGGAAGTCGGGGCCGGCGGCACCTCCGTCGTGACCTGGCTCGCCGAGAGGGCGGGGCCCACCGGGCAGGTCGTCGCCACCGACATCGACACCTCCCGGCTCACCCCCGCGGCCCGCCCGCCGGTACGGGTACGCGTCCACGACGTGGGCGCCGACGAGCCGCCGGGGGAGGGGTTCGACCTGGTCCACGCCCGGCTCGTCCTCGTCCACGTACCCGACCGGGAACGGGCCTTGCGGTCGATGATCACATCCTTGCGGCCCGGCGGACGGCTGCTGATCGAGGACGCCGACCCCGCCCTCCAGCCCCTGCTCTGCCCCGACGGGTCCGGGCCCGAGCAGCGGCTCGCCAACCGGCTGCGCCACGGCTTCCGCGCACTGCCCGCCGACCGCGGCGCCGATCTGTCCTACGGCCGCAAGCTCCCCCGGCTGCTCCGCGAGGCGGGGCTGCGCGGCGTGGCGGCCGACGCGTACTTCCCCATGACCTCAGCCGCCTGCACCGCCCATAAGGCCGCGACGGTCCGTCAGATCCGCGGCCGGCTGGTCGCCGCGGGCCTCGCCACCGACGCGGAGACCGACCGGCACCCGGCTCACGTGGAGTCCGGCGCCATGGACCTGGCCACCGCCCCGATGATCTCGGCCTGGGGCTGCAAGGCATAGCCGCCCGTAGCGGGAAGGCGCGCCCGGTGGCGACCGGCCCTAGCCTTCGCCGTCCCGGTGCGGTGGTCTGCCGCCGATCCGCCGGACCGCCTCCGCGCCCGCCCGGCAGCCCCGTGCCGCCGCCGCTTCCGGGGTCGCCCCCGCCAGGAGCGCGGCGAGGAACGCTCCGGTGAAGGCGTCACCCGCGCCCGTGGTGTCCCGGGGCGCCACCGGCACGGCCGCAACCCGGGCCGGCGCGGCGCCGCGCCGGGCCACCAGCGCCCCGTCCGCCCCCGCCTTGAGCACCACCAACGGCACGAGACGGCACAGCTCGGCCGCCGCGTCCGCCGGATCCGGCAGCCCGGTCAGCACGTACGCCTCGTCCCGGCTGGGCAGCAGCACGTCCAGCCCCTGCGCGAGCGCCGGGAAGTGCTCCACCCCCGACTCGGCGAGGAAACCGGCCGACGCCGGGTCCAGGCTGACCGGCACGCCCCGCGCGCGTGCCGCCGCGAGCGCCGTTACAGCCAGCGCCCGGCTCGACTGCGTGAACAGCAGATAGCCCGACAGGTGCAGCCGGCCCACCCCGTCGAGCAACGCGTCCGACCAGTCGGCGGGACCCAGCCGCAGGGACGCCCCACTGTCCGTCAGGAACGTCCGCTCGGCCGCCGCTCCGCCGTCGACGAGGCAGATCACCGTCCCGGTCGCCGCCTGCGCGTCCACCACCAGCCGGGGCCGCACCCCGGCCGCGACCAGCTCCCGCTCGTGCCACGCCACGGAATCCGCGCCGACCCGCCCCAGCAGCCGTACGTCCGCCCCGCCCGTGTACGCCGCCCAGCACGCCACGTTGGCGCCCGCGCCACCCGGCAGCGTCCGGATCGCGGCGGTCGTGTCGGTGCCGGACGCGAGCGGCCCCCGGTGCCGGGCGACCACGTCGGTCATCACGTCCCCGACGACCAGCAGCGCTGCGTTCCGCCCCGCGCTCACCCCCTGGCCCATGCCGTGGCGATCCGCGCCGCCAGCCGTACGTTGCCGCGCACCGCCGCCAGGTTGGCGCGCAGCGAGGCACCGTCGGTGTGCCGGACCAGGTAGTCCAGCAGGAACGGTGTCACCGCCTGCCCGGTGACGCCCCGCTCCGCGCAGGCGCGCAGCGCCTCGGCGAGCACGCGCGCGTGCAGAGCCGGATCGAGCTGTTCCGCCTCCGGTACGGGACGGGCGACGATCAGCGCCGACTCCATCGCACCCAGCGCGTCCTGGGCTCGCATGGCGGCGGCGACCTCCTCCGGGGCGTCCAGCGTCCAGTCGACGGGATGTCCCGAGTCGGCCAGGTAGAAGCCGGGGAACCGGTCCGTGCCGTACCCGGCGACGGCCACGCCCAGCGTCTCCAGCCGTTGCAGGGTCGCCGGCACGTCCAGGATCGACTTCACGCCCGCGCACACCACCGTGATCCGGGTCCGCGCCAGCAGCCCCAGATCGGCCGACTCGTCCTGGGTCACCGTCCATTCCCGGTGCACACCGCCCAGCCCGCCGGTGGCGAACACCCGGATGCCCGCCAGCGCGGCCAGCCGCGCCGTCGCCGACACGGTCGTCGCCCCGCTCGCCCCCGCCGCCACGGCGAGCGGCAGGTCGCGGTGGCCCAGCTTGCGCATGTCCTCGTTCGCGACCCGTTCCAGCTCCTCCTTGCCCAGACCGACCCGGGGCCGCCCGTCGAGCACGGCGATCGTCGCGGGCACGGCACCTTCCCGCCGCACCGCCTCCTCCAGTTCGAGCGCCACCCGAAGATTGCGGGGGCGGGGAAGGCCGTGCGCGATGATCGTGGACTCCAGAGCCACCACCGGCCGCCGCGCGCCGATCGCCTCCCGGACCTCTTCCGACACCACCAGCACCATGTGCCCGCCTCCTGTCCGCCGGTCCTTCCTCATCTCTGGCGGGCGCCGGTCACGGCTAAACGCTTGTGGGCCGTGGGGGAGGCCAGCAGCCTGGGTCCTATGACGACAAACAGCACGCGTCTCGACCACGTGGTCCTGTGGGTGGCCGACCCGGTCGCCGCGGCCTCCTTCTACGCCTCGGTCGTCGGCCTGGAACCGGTCGGGGTCGCCGAGTACGCCGAGGGGAAGGTGTCCTTCCCCTCCGTGCGCGTCAACGAGGAGACCCTCCTCGACCTCGCCCCGCACAGCCTCGCCGCACGGATGAAAATGCTGCCCGGCTCGGCCGGCAGCGCGGGCCACCCGGTCAACCACGTCTGCCTGGCGCTGCCGGCCGACGGCTTCGACGCCCTGCGCGCCCGCCTGGAGGAACACGGCGTCCCCGTGTCCGGCATCGACCCCGGCCTGTCGGGCGCCCGCGGCGACGCCACGCGCAGCTTCTACTTCCGAGACCCCGACGGCAACGTCTTCGAGGCCCGCCACTACGACTAGCCGGGTCCGGGGCGGCGCCGCCTACGCCGTGGGGCGCGGCCGGTCAGAACAGCGGCTCCGGCAGCACACCCTCCAGGGCGAGCAGCCTCCGCTTGGTCTCCAGCCCGCCCCCGAAGCCGCCGATGCCGCCGTCACTCTCCACCACGCGGTGGCACGGCACCACCACCGGCAGCGGATTGGACCCCATGGCCACGCCCACCGCCTGAGCCCCGCCGGGCTGTCCGACGCGCCCCGCCAGATCGCCGTACCCGACCACGCTGCCGAACGGCACACCGGCCACCAGCTCGCGCAGCACCTGCCGGTTGAACCCGGAGATCAGCGACCAGTCCAGCGCGAGGTCGAAGTCGTGCCGCTCGCCCGCGAAATACGCCCGCAGCTGCTCTATCGCCTCCGCCAGCAGCGGGGAGTCCGGATCCTCCACGGGCCGGCGGCCCAGCCGGGCGGCCAGCCGCTCCAGCGCCCGGTCACGCACCGCGTCCGAGGCGTGGAAGACCACGTTGACCAGGCCGTCCCTGGTCGCCGCCAGCATCAGTGGGCCGATGTCCGTGCCGATCACGGCCCACACGACCCGCTGCTCGTCCTGCCCAAGGCTGTCCATACGCCCACGGTACGGCCCGCCACTGACAACGCCGGCCCGTTCAGTCCGATTCGAGGGCGGCGCGCACCACGTCCGGCTTGTTCGTGATGATCCCGTCGACCCCGTAACCGGCGACCCGGCGGGCGGTGGCCGCGTCGTCCACCGTCCAGGCGAACACGCCGAGCGGCCGGCCGTGCGGCCCGTCGAGGCCGTGCACCGCCGAGACGTACTCGCGGGTGAGCGATCCGTGCGCGGGGTTGACCAGGTCCGCGAAGTCCGCGAGCCGGTCCAGCTCCGTCACGGCCGGCGTGCCCAGGCAGGCGGTGGTGACCGCCGGCTTCAGCTCGTGGACGGCCCGCACGCTGTCGGCGCCGAAGCTCTGCACGACCAGCCGGTCCCGGTGCCGGCCGTCCAGCCAGCCCTCGTTGCCGAGGAGCTTCAGCGTCTGCTGCTCGATGCCCGGGTACAGCTCCGGATTCTTGATCTCCAGGAGCAGCTTCTCGTGGTTGTGCTCAATCCGGCGCATGTACTGCTTCAGCGTCGGTACGCGCGCGCCCGCGTACGCCGGGGAGAACCAGCTGCCCGCGTCCAGCCGGGCGATCTCGGCGGCGGTGAAGTCCCGCACCTTCCACGGGGCCCGGTCCGGGAAGACGTCCTCGACGTCGGTGGTGCGCTGGAGGCTGTCGTCGTGGATGACCACCAGCTCTCCGTCCCCGGTGCGCTGGACGTCGTTCTCGACCCAGGAGAAGCCCAGCTCGGCGGCCTTGTCGATGGCGGCCAGCGTGTTCTCGGGCGCGTAGGCGGAGGCACCCCGGTGGGCGATGACGGCGGGCCTGCCCGTGCCGCCCGCCCGGGCGTCGGAACCGGGGCCCAGCAGGACCGCCGTCGTTCCCAGGGCCGCTGCGACCGCGCCGGCGACTACGCGCGCGTACATCCGTGCTCCTCCCGTCGGGGGATACCGACGGCACCAGATTGACAGCCGGGCGTCAACGGCGCCCGGCCGCACGATGGCCACAAACCGAAGGGAGACGTTCCGACTCCGCACACCGGTGACGCACATCTGCGGCAAGGGCGTGTTTCTTTGCCGGAAAGTCGTTCGACCATTCCGGTGGGAGTCATACTCTCTGCGACACCCTGACCGCCCGCGCGGTCCTGGGACGGGGGCACATTCAGGTATTCCGGGACGCAAGAAGGCGGAAGGGCAGCCGCGGATGCAAGGCACGATCGACGGATTCAGCTACGGAGCCGTCACCCCGTTGGTGGCCTATCTGATGGCCTGCCTCGGTGGTGCCCTCGGCCTGCGCTGCACCACACGGTCCCTGCTGGTCACACACTCACGGCGCCCCGCCTGGCTGGCCCTCGGCTCGGCGGCGATCGGCTCCGGCATCTGGACCATGCACTTCGTCGCCATGATGGGCTTCTCCATCAAGGAGGCGCCGCTCCACTACGACAAGCCGATCACCTACGCGAGCCTCGGCCTCGCCATCGTCATGGTCGGCGTCGGGATCTTCATCGTCGGCTACCGGGGCGCCACCGGCACCCCGCTGTTCACCGGCGGCACGATCACCGGCCTCGGCGTCGCCTCGATGCACTACCTCGGCATGGCCGGCGTCCGCTTCCACGGGCGGTTCACCTACAACACGCTCACCGTCTCGATCTCCGTCGTCATAGCGGTCGTCGCCGCCACCGCCGCCCTGTGGGCCGCCGGGCAGGTGCGGGGCTTCATGTGGAGCGTGGGCGCCAGCCTCGTCATGGGGCTCGCGGTCAGCGGCATGCACTACACCGGGATGGCCGCCGTCGGCGTCCACCTCGACGGCGCCCCCCACCCCGCGGGGTCCGGGGCCGCGGCGTCCGCGCTCGCACCGATGCTGATCGGCCCGCTCGCCTTCCTGCTCATCGCTGGCGTCGTCGTGGTCTTCGACCCGCTGATGGTCGTGGGCGGCCCCGACTGGACGCCCGTCGAGCAGAAGCCGGGTGTACCGGCCGCCGCCGTCGCCTCCCACGAGGTCGGCCACCCCGCCCCGCACCAGGCGCACCGCCCGGTCCACCGGACCGGGCACCACCGCACCCGCACCCCGCAGAACCGCTGACCGGGACCGGTTGTCAGTGCGGGGTCGTACGGTGGATGACATGCGGCCCGTTTCCCACATCGAACGCACGGTGGCGCCCTTCGAGGTCGTCAGCCCCTACCAGCCCAGCGGCGACCAGCCGACGGCCATCGCCGACCTGGCCCGGCGCATCCAGGCCGGTGAGAAGGACGTCGTCCTGCTGGGCGCGACCGGCACCGGCAAGTCCGCCACCACGGCGTGGATGATCGAGAAGCTCCAGCGCCCCACCCTCGTGATGGCGCCGAACAAGACCCTGGCCGCCCAGCTCGCCAACGAGTTCCGTGAGCTGCTGCCGAACAACGCGGTCGAGTACTTCGTGTCGTACTACGACTACTACCAGCCCGAGGCGTACGTCCCCCAGTCGGACACCTACATCGAGAAGGACTCCTCGATCAACGAGGAGGTCGAGCGGCTGCGCCACTCGGCCACCAACTCGCTGCTCACCCGCCGCGACGTCGTCGTGGTCGCCTCGGTCTCCTGCATCTACGGCCTCGGTACGCCGCAGGAGTACGTGGACCGCATGGTCCCGCTCAGGGTCG
This sequence comes from Streptomyces sp. NPDC104831, assembly GCF_055583025.1. Classification (NCBI taxonomy): domain Bacteria; kingdom Bacillati; phylum Actinomycetota; class Actinomycetes; order Kitasatosporales; family Streptomycetaceae; genus Streptomyces; species Streptomyces sp. NPDC104831. Next base: position 14,824 of record NZ_JBVJOT010000023.1, on the reverse strand, counting down.
GTGACGAGATCGACCGGGACGAGCTGCTGCGCCGCTTCGTGGACATCCAGTACACGCGCAACGACATGGCGTTCACCCGCGGCACCTTCCGGGTCCGCGGCGACACCATCGAGATCTTCCCGGTCTACGAGGAGCTGGCCGTCCGCATCGAGATGTTCGGCGACGAGATCGAGGCGCTGTCCACGCTCCACCCGGTCACCGGCGAGATCATCAGCGACGACCGGCAGCTCTACGTCTTCCCCGCCTCCCACTACGTCGCCGGCCCCGAGCGCATGGAGCGGGCCGTCAACGACATCGAGAAGGAGCTGGGGGAGCGCCTCGGCGAGCTGGAGAAGCAGGGCAAGCTCCTGGAGGCCCAGCGGCTGCGCATGCGCACCACGTACGACATCGAGATGCTCCGCCAGATCGGCACCTGCTCCGGCGTGGAGAACTACTCGATGCACTTCGACGGGCGTGCCCCCGGCTCCCCGCCCAACACCCTGCTGGACTACTTCCCGGACGACTTCCTGCTCGTCATCGACGAGTCGCACGTCACCGTCCCGCAGATCGGCGCGATGTACGAGGGCGACGCCTCCCGCAAGCGGACCCTGGTCGACCACGGCTTCCGCCTGCCCTCCGCCCTGGACAACCGCCCCCTGAAGTGGGAGGAGTTCCAGGAGCGCATCGGGCAGACCGTCTACCTGTCGGCCACCCCCGGTGCCTACGAGCTGTCCCGCTCGGACGGCGTCGTGGAGCAGATCATCCGCCCGACCGGCCTGGTCGACCCGGAGGTCGTGGTCAAGCCCACCGAGGGACAGATCGACGACCTGGTGCACGAGATCCGCAAGCGCACCGAGAAGGACGAGCGGGTCCTCGTCACCACGCTGACCAAGAAGATGGCCGAGGACCTCACCGACTACTTCCTGGAACTCGGTATCCAGGTGCGCTATCTGCACAGCGACGTCGACACCCTGCGCCGCATCGAGCTGCTGCGCGAGCTGCGCGCCGGTGAGTACGACGTACTGGTCGGCATCAACCTCCTGCGCGAGGGCCTCGACCTGCCCGAGGTGTCGCTGGTGGCGATCCTGGACGCCGACAAGGAGGGCTTCCTGCGCTCCGGCACCTCGCTGATCCAGACCATCGGCCGCGCGGCGCGCAATGTCTCCGGCCAGGTCCACATGTACGCCGACAAGATCACCCCGGCGATGGAGAAGGCCATCGACGAGACCAACCGGCGCCGGGAGAAGCAGGTCGCCTACAACAAGGCCCACGGCATCGATCCGCAGCCGCTGCGCAAGAAGATCAACGACATCGTCGCGCAGATCGCCCGCGAGGAGGTCGACACCGAACAGCTCCTCGGCTCCGGCTACCGCACCACGAAGGACGGCAAGGGCGCGAAGGCCCCGGTCCCGTCGCTCGGCGACAAGGCGGCCAAGGGTGCCAAGGCCGCGAAGGGCGCCAAGGGCAGGGCGGTGCCCACCGACCGTCCGGCGGCCGAGCTGGCCGGGCAGATCGAGGAGATGACCGAGCGGATGCGCGCCGCCGCCGCGGAGCTGCAGTTCGAGGTCGCGGCCCGGCTGCGCGACGAGGTCTCCGAGATGAAGAAGGAGCTGCGGCAGATGCGGGAGGCCGGCCTCGCCTGAGCCCCTCACCACCGCCGACCTCGGCATTTGTGTGTCAAGTGTTGCAACACCGACACAAAGCGCGAGCCGGGGTCGGCGGTGCCGGCAGCCCCTGCGTAGGGTTCTGGACAACCGCGTCGCGCGACGGCTCGGCGCGGCAGCAGGGGACTGTCGAGAGGGGATTGAGCCGTGTCGGTCAACTTGTCCAAGGGTCAGGCCATCAGCCTGGAGAAGAACGACGGGGCCTCGCTGAGCGCGGTCCGCATGGGGCTCGGCTGGCAGGCGGCCAAGCGGCGCGGCCTGTTCGGCTCCCGCACCCGCGAGATCGACCTGGACGCCTCGGCGGTCCTCTTCGCCGGCCAGGAGCCGCAGGACGTCGTCTTCTTCCGCCACCTGGTGAGTGACGACGGTTCGGTGCGCCACACCGGCGACAACCTCGTCGGCGGCGCCGGCCAGGGCGGCGACGACGAGGCGATCCTGGTGGACCTCCAGCGTGTCCCGGCCCGCATCGACCAGATCGTCTTCACGGTGAACTCCTTCACCGGCCAGACCTTCCAGGAGGTGCAGAACGCGTTCTGCCGCCTCGTGGACGAGACCACCGGCCAGGAACTCGCCCGCTACACCCTGGCCGGCGGCGGCGACCACACCGCCCAGATCATGGCCAAGGTGCACCGGGCGGGATCCGGCTGGACGATGACCGCCCTCGGTGCCCCGGCCGACGGCCGCACCTTCCAGGACCTGCTGCCGGCGATCCGCACGCACCTCTGAGCACGGCGGCCGGTTAGCCCACCGGACCCGTGCCAAGCACTGGTAAAGCGGCACTGACCTGCTGACTTGGGATTTACTTTACTTATCTCTTTACTGTTCCTTGGTGGTTGGGGTACTGTCTTCCGTACGGAGGGGAGTACTCCCTTGCTGCGGCGCACCCGTCAATACGGACCGGTTCGAGTCCCGGGGCGCCGGCCCTTCACGGGCGGAAGAGACCTCCGGCAGCGACAACGCTGATGTGTTCACCGTCACGCAATGCCGGAGGTGCAGTGGAAGTCTCCATGGGCCTGTGGGTCCTCACCATCGTGGGTCTCGCCGCTCTGATCGCGGTCGACTTCTTCATCGGTCGAAAGCCGCATGAGGTGTCGGTCAGGGAGGCGGGCGTCTGGACGGTCGTCTGGATCACCCTGGCCGGCCTCTTCGGCCTCGGCCTCCTCGTCTTCGGCGGCGGCCGGCCGGCCGGCGAGTTCTTCGCCGGCTTCATCACCGAGAAGTCGCTGAGCGTCGACAACCTCTTCGTCTTCGTCCTCATCATGGCGAAGTTCGCGGTGCCCACCCGGTACCAGCAGCGCGTCCTGCTCGTCGGCGTCCTCATAGCCCTGGTCCTGCGGGCCGTCTTCATCGCCGCCGGGGCCGCGATCATCACCAGCTTCTCCTGGGTGTTCTACCTCTTCGGAGCCTTCCTGATCTGGACCGCCTGGAAGCTCATCCAGGAGGCCCGCGGGGAGGAGCACGACGAGGAGTACGAGGAGAGCAAGCTGCTGAAGGCCGTGGAGCGCAGGTTCGGCGTGGCCGACCGGTACCACGACACCAAGCTGTGGATCCGGCAGAACGGCAAGCGCGTCATGACGCCGATGCTGGTCGTGATGCTGGCCATCGGCACCACGGACGTGCTCTTCGCCCTGGACTCCATCCCCGCGATCTTCGGCCTGACCCAGGACCCGTACATCGTCTTCACCGCCAACGCCTTCGCCCTGATGGGTCTGCGCCAGCTCTACTTCCTCATCGGCGGACTGCTCAAGAAGCTGGTCCACCTGTCGTACGGGCTGTCGATCATCCTCGGCTTCATCGGCGTCAAGCTGGTGCTGCACGCCCTGCACGAGTCCGGTGTCCACGTCCCCGAGATCAGCATCCCGGTCTCGCTCGGTGTGATCTGCGTGGTCCTCGCCGTCACCACGGTCACCAGTCTCCTCGCCACCAGGAAGCAGGCGGCGCACACCGGCGACGAGGAGTCCCGGAAGGACCCCGTCGACGTGTGACGGCGCCTTCACCCCCTGGCGGGGGCCCGGTTCCACCGGCGCCGGGCCCCCGCACCGGCGGCACTCGGCGCGCCGGGTGTCACCGGGTCCCGCACCGGAAAGGACGAGAAGGATCCGAAAAGAACGGAATGCGAATCCTGTATGCCTCTGCGACCATCACCGCATGATCACTCGGCTCCGGTCGCTCACCCGTCAATGGACGATCCTCGTTCCGGTGCTCGCGGTCGTCCTGCTGGCCCTCACCTGGGGACGGGGCTTGCCCGGCCCCGTCGTCGCCCTGGTGACCGTGATCCTCGCCGGTTCCGTCCTGGCGGCGGTGCACCACGCCGAGGTGGTCGCCCACCGGGTCGGCGAGCCCTTCGGCTCCCTGGTGCTCGCCATCGCCGTCACGATCATCGAGGTCGCCCTGATCGTCACCCTCATGGCCGACGGCGGCGACAAGAGTTCGACGCTGGCGCGGGACACCGTCTTCGCCGCGGTGATGATCACCTGCAACGGCATCGTCGGAATCAGTCTGCTCGTCGCCTCCCTGCGACACGGCACGGCCCTCTTCAACCCCGAGGGCACCGGCGCGGCCCTGGCGACCGTGGCGACGCTGGCGACGCTCAGCCTGGTGCTGCCGACCTTCACCACCAGCAAGCCCGGCCCCGAGTTCTCCACCGTCCAGCTGACCTTCGCCGCGCTGTCGTCACTGATCCTCTACGGCCTGTTCGTGACCACCCAGACCGTGCGGCACCGTGACTACTTCCTGCCCGTGACCCGGCAGGGCGCGGCCGTCAGCGGCGACGACCATGCGGCGCCCCCGTCCGCGCGCACCGCCTGGTTCAGCCTGGGCCTGCTCGGCCTGGCCCTGGTGGGCGTGGTCGGCCTGGCCAAGGGCGTCTCGCCCACGATCGAGTCGGGCGTGGCGGCGGCCGGACTGCCGCACGCGGTGGTCGGCGTGATCATCGCCCTGCTCGTCCTGCTGCCCGAGACGATCGCCGCGCTGCGCGCAGCCCGCCGGGACCGGGTGCAGACCAGCCTCAACCTCGCGCTCGGCTCCGCGATGGCCAGCATCGGCCTGACCATTCCGGCCGTGGCCCTCGCCTCCGTCTGGCTGTCCGGGCCGCTCGTCCTCGGCCTCGGCCCGACCCACATGCTGATGCTCGCGCTGACGGTGGTGGTCAGCTCCCTGACCGTGGTGCCCGGCCGGGCCACCCCGCTCCAGGGCGGCGTCCACCTGGTGCTCTTCGCGGCGTACCTGGAGCTGGCGGTCAACCCCTAGCCGGCGGCGCGTGCACGGCGCGTCCGGTCAGCCCGTGACCGGTTCCGCCGCCGCCACGGGCACCGGACGCGTCTCCGGCAGCAGCGCGAAGCACACCATGCTGACCAGCGCGATCCCCGTCAGATACGCGCCCACGCCCCACGGCACCGGCCCGCCCCGCTCCGCGAGCGCCGTGGCCACGATCGGGGTGAGGGCGCCGCCGAGGACCCCGCCGAGGTTGTAGCCCACGGCGGCGCCCGTGCAGCGCACCCGCGGCTCGTACAGCTCCGGCAGATAGGCGGCGATCACCGCGAACGCGGTGACGAAGGAGAGCAGGGCGCCCAGGATGCCGAGGAACATCAGCAGCGGCTCGCCGGTCGCCAGCAGCGCGACCATCGGAAGCATCCACAGCGCGGAGGCCGCGCACCCCGCCAGGCACATCGGCCGGCGTCCGAACCGGTCGGCGACCAGCGCCACGAGCGGCACCAGCGCGCCCTGCACGAGCACCGCGCCCATCACACACGTCAGCATGACCGTGCGGCTCACCCCGAGCCGTTCCGTCGCATAGGACAGCGACCAGGTCGTCACCGCGTAGAACACCGCGTAGCCCACCGCGAGCGCCCCGGCCGTCAGCAGTACCAGCCGCCCGTGCTGCCGGACGACCTCGAAGAACGGCACGCGCGCGTGATCGTCGATCTCCAGGAAGCGGGGGCTCTCCGCGAGGGACGAGCGCAGCCACAGACCGGCCAGCGCCAGCGCCCCGGCCGCCCAGAACGGCACGCGCCAGCCCCAGCGCGCGAACTCCGCGTCGGACAGCGCCGCCGACAGCGCGAGCACCACTCCGTTGGCCAGCCCGAACCCGAGCGCCGGGCCCACCTGCGGGAAGCTCGACCACAGGGCGCGCCGCCCGGCCGGGGCGTGTTCGGCGGTCAGCAGCACCGCCCCGCCCCACTCCCCGCCGAGCCCCAGCCCCTGCAGGAAGCGCAGCACGAGGAGCAGGACGGGCGCGGCGACGCCGATGGCGCCGTAGGACGGCACACAGCCGACCGCGACCGTGGCGAAGCCGGTCAGCAGCAGCGAGCCGACGAGCACCGGCCGCCGTCCGCGCCGGTCCCCGAGGTGCCCGAACAGCACCGACCCCAGCGGCCTGGCGATGAACCCCACCCCGAACGTCCCGAAGGCCGCCAGCGTGCCCGCCAGGGGCGAGAACGTGGGGAAGAACAGCGGCCCGAGCACCAGGGCCGCCGCCGTGCCGTAGACGAAGAAGTCGTAGAACTCGATCGCCGTCCCGGCGAGCGAGGCGGCGGCGAGCCGCGGCATGGACGGCCTGTTGACAGTCTGTACATCACGCATGATGGGTCAACTACCCACCGTGATCACGAGTTACGGGGGCGTGCGGAAGTGATCACGCGGCCCGGATGCGCGCCGTGGAGACCGGCGCGCACGGCCGGCCGCCCACCCGGAACGGCGTGATAGACCGGGGTGAGCAGCGGCCGCAAGGCGCCGCCACCGACGGACCGGAGGAACCGTGCCCCGCACCCTGGCCAACGCCCCGATCATGATCCTCAACGGGCCCAACCTGAACCTGCTCGGCCAGCGCCAGCCCGAGATCTACGGCACGGAGACACTGGCCGACGTGGAGGCGCTGTGCGCAAAGGCGGCGGCCGCGTACGGCGGCACGGTGGACGCCCGGCAGTCCAACCACGAGGGCCGGCTGGTCGACTGGATCCACGAGGCCCGGCTCGGCCACTGCGGGATCGTCATCAACCCCGGCGCCTACTCGCACACATCGGTCGCCATCCTCGACGCGCTCAACGCCTGCGACGGCATGCCCGTGCTGGAGGTGCACATCTCCAACATCCACCAGCGCGAGCCGTTCCGGCACCACTCCTACGTCTCGCAGCGCGCCGACGGCGTCATCGCCGGCTGCGGGGTGCAGGGCTACGTGTTCGGCGTGGAGCGCGTCGCGGCGCTGCTCGGGGCGGCGCGGGCGGACGCGTGACCCACGCGCGGGGGAGCACCGCGCGCGGCCGCCGGGCGGGTCGCCGCCGACGTGACCCCGCGCGCGGGACTACAGCCGGCCCGCCTCCACGATCCGGCGCAAGAAGCGCCGGGTGCGCTCGTGCCGCGGCTCGCCGAAGACCTGCTCGGCGCCGCCGCGCTCCAGCACCACGCCGCCGTCCAGGAAGCACACCTGGTCGGCGACGTCCCGCGCGAACCCCATCTCGTGCGTCGCCAGCACCATGGTCATGCCCTGCTCCTTCAGCCCGCGGACGACGTCCAGCACCTCGCCCACCAGTTCCGGGTCGAGCGCGGCCGTGATCTCGTCCAGCAGCAACAGCCGGGGCCGCACCGCGAGGGCCCGCACGATCGCCACCCGCTGCTGCTGGCCGCCGCTGAGCCGGTCCGGGTAGGCATCCGCCTTCCCGGCGAGCCCCAGGCGCTCCAGCAGTTCCCTGGCCCGCTCCTCGGCCTCCGCGCGGGCCACCCCGTGCACCCGGCGCGGCGCGAGCGTGATGTTGTCGAGCACGCTCATGTGCGGAAACAGGTTGTACGCCTGGAAGACGACCCCGATCCGGCGCCGTACCGCGTCCTGGTCCACCCGGGGGTCGGTGATCTCCTCGCCGTCCAGCCAGATCGCGCCGTCGTCGATCTCCTCCAGCAGGTTGGCACAGCGCAGCAGCGTCGACTTGCCCGAGCCGGAGGCGCCGATCAGCGCGGTCACCGTGTGGGGCGCGACCTCCAGATCGACGTCCCGCAGGACGACCGAGTCGCCGAAGGTCTTGCGGACCGACTCCATCCGCAGGACGGGCGCGTCGCCGGCGGGCGTGTTCTCCATGCTCACAGCGATCCTCTCCGGGGGCTCACAGGGACCCTCCCTGCGCGCGCCGCCGGTCGGTCCGGGCCGTCACCCAGTCGGTGAACCGGGTCATCGGAATGGTCAGCGCGACGAACGCCAGCCCCGCGACGATGTACGGCGTGTAGTTCAGACTGCGGCCCACGATGATGTCGGCCGCCCGTACGGCGTCCACCGCGCCGCCGATGGAGACCAGGCCGGTGTCCTTCTGCAGCGAGACCAGGTCGTTGAGCAGCGGCGGCACCTGGCGGCGCACCGCCTGCGGCAGGACGACGTGGCGCAGGGCCTGCCGGTTGGTCAGGCCCAGCGAGCGGGCCGCCGCGCGCTGCGAGGGGTGGACGGACTCGATGCCGGCCCGGAACACCTCCGCCACGTACGCGGAGTAGGTCAGCGTCAGCGCCGTGCCGCCGAGCAGCACCGGGTCGACCGTCACGCCCTGCAGCCGCAGCGCCGGCACGCCCAGGACGACGATCATCAGGTTGATGATCAGCGGCAGGCCGCGGAAGAAGTCGGTGTACGCCGCCGCCAGCACCCGCAGCGGGAAGAACACCGGGCCGCGAAGGGTCCGCGCGACGGCGATCAGCATGCCGAGGACCAGGACGGCGACGCCGCAGACCAGCAGCAGCCGGAGGTTCAGCCACAGCCCTTCGAGGATCTTCGGGAACGCCTCGCGCGCGTAGTGCGCGCTGAAGAACGTCTCCTTGGTGCGCGGCCAGCCGGGGGCGCTGACGACGACCAGGTAGAGCAGCGCGGCCGTGACCAGGGTCGACAGGGCCGCGATCGCCGTGGCGCGGCGGGCCCGCGCGCGGCGGTGGCGTTCCCGCGCCAGGCGCCGTTCGGAGGGCGCGTAGCCGTCGTCGTGGGGGCCGGCGGCGGCCCGGTCACCGGCGTCGTCCGCCCCCTCCCGGGCCGGCTCGCCCTTGACGACCGTCACTTGAGCACCGGGGCGTCGACGGCGTCGGAGAGCCACTGTCGCTCGATCCGGGCCAGCGTGCCGTCCTTGCGCAGGGCGTCGACGGCGGCGGTCACGCACGGGGTCAGCGCGCTGCCCTTGTCCAGGACGAGCCCGAACCGCTCGGGCGTGCCGCCCTGGTGCTCGAACTGGCCGACGATCCTCGCGTTCGTGACCTCGGCCCCGGTGATGTAGAAGGCCGTCGGCAGGTCGGTCACGATGGCGTCCACCTGACCGTTCTTCAGGGCGGACTTGGCCTGGTCGTTCTTGCCGAAGACGGCCGGCTGCCCAGTCGGTTTCACCAGGTCGGTGATGTAGTCGAGGCTCGTGGTGCCCACCTGGGCGCCCAGCTTGAGCTTCCGCAGGTCGGCGATGCCCGTCGCCCGCGCCGCCTTGCCGCCCTTCAGGGCGATGACGGCCTGCCGCACGTCGTAGTAGCCGGAGGAGAAGTCCACGGCCTTCTTGCGCTCGTCGCTGATCGACACCTGGTTGATGTCGAAGTCGAAGCTCTTCACCCCCGGCGCGAACGCCTTGTTGAACGGGACGCTCTGCCACACGACCGCGTTCTTGCCGTAACCGAGCCGCTCGGCCACGGCATAGGCGACCGCCGACTCGAATCCCTTGCCGCTGGCGGGCTTGTCGTCCTTGAACCAGGGTTCGTACGCCGGTTCGTCCGTCGCGATGGTCAGCTTCCCGGACGTCTTCGTGGCGAGCCCGCCCTTGGCGCAGCTCTTCGCGGCCGGCCCGGACGGGGCGGTGGACGCCTTCTCCTCGGGCTGCGGCGCACAGCCGACAGCGGTGGCGAGCAGGGCTACGGTGGCGGCGACGACCGCGCTGCGCAGGGTGCGAGGGGCAGGATGCATGGCGGGAGAGTGGCAGCGAACGCCGCATCTGTCCAGGTCACAGCGGTAGTTGTCCGCATAGTGGGAACGGGTGTTGCGGCTGTGTGAACGGGCCGCCGCACCTCACGCGCGCGTGGGCGATGCCTGGGCCGCCGGCCGAGGGCGGTGGGTTGGAGACCGGCGGCCCTGCCCCGCAGGCGCTGTCGTCCTGCGCGGGCTGCTACCAGTTGACTGCGCGGAGCCGTTCTCCGGGAGTACGCACGGGGGCTCGGTACGTGCGAACGCATCACACAGGGCGCGTACGGGGGTGGTGCGCGCCGGGAGCAGGCGTGGTGCGAGGTGTGCGCCCGGCGCGCGTACGGCCTGTGCGCCGGAGCGCGGCTGCCTCCGGCGACGTGTTCGTCTGACCGCGGCGCCCGCCCCCGCTCACCACCCGCGCGCGTGCCACTCCGGCAGATGCGGCCGCTCCGCGCCCAGCGTCGTGTCGTTGCCGTGCCCCGGGTAGACCCACGTCTCGTCCGCCAGCACGTCGAAGAGCTTGGTCTCCACGTCGTGGATCAGGCTGGCGAACGCCTTCGGGTCCTTGTGCGTGTTGCCGACGCCGCCGGGGAAGAGGCAGTCGCCGGTGAAGACGTGCGGGTGGCCGTGCGGGTCGTCGTAGACCAGCGCGATCGAACCGGGCGTGTGCCCGACCAGGTGGCGCGCGGTCAGCTCCACCCGGCCCACCGTGATCACGTCGCCGTCGTCGACGAGGACGTCGGTGGGCACGGGGATGCCGGCGGCGTCGTCGCGCCCGGCGTACGTGCGCGCGCCCGTGGCCGCGACGACCTCGGCGAGGGCCTGCCAGTGATCCCCGTGCCGGTGGGTGGTGACGACGGACGCGATGCCGTCGTCACCGATCATGCCGAGGAGCGTCGGCGCCTCGTTGGCGGCGTCGATCAGGAGCTGCTCGTCGGTGGCCCGGCAGCGCAGCAGGTAGGCGTTGTTGTCCATCGGGCCGACCGCGATCTTGGTGATCATCAGGTCTTTCAGCTCGTGCACATCCGCCGGTCCGCCGACCTTGACCTCTCCGGTGTACGTCATGTCGGCAGCCTATAGCGGGACGGCCCCCGCGCACGCCCGCCCGGGACGGGCCCGCGGACGGCCGCGGCCCGCGGTCCGGTGACCGGGGCGGGGCAGCCTTCGGCGGCTCCCCGCGGGCCGGTGCCTAGAGCGGGGGCAGCTTCGGCAGCTCCCCGCCGTCCACCTCCAGCGCCGCGCCGTCGCGTCGGCCGGCGAGCCAGCCCAGCAGGTCCGCCGGCCGGCCGGTGACCGTGATCCCGGGCACGCCGGCCTCGCGTCCGGTGGTCCACACGCGCGTGCCGTCCGTGAGGCGGGTCGCCGGGACGTCCGGGTTCCCGGAGAACCGGTCCGCGAGGAAGCCGGTCTCCCGCTCCAGGAACTCGGCCGGCAGGTCCTCCAGCTCGTACCCGGTCCCGAGGTCCACGTGGTGCAGCTCCACCTCCGCCCACCGGCGCAGCGGCACCCGCGCCGCGGAGTCGGTGACGCCGTTGCGCAGCTCGACCGTGCGCGTCCAGTCCGCGGGCGCGGCCCCGGCGTCCTGGAAGCGGGCCGCGCTCTCCCGGACGTCGGCGACCTGCACGTCCAGCGGACGCGGGGCGCCCCGCTCGATGTCGGTGTCCCGCGCCTCGGCGCTCGCGTACATGGGACGGCCCTGAAGGACGTTCACGAGCGCGTCCGCGTTCCGGGCGAGGTGGGCGAGGACGTGCCCGCGGCTCCAGCCCGGAAGCCGTGACGGCTCGGCGAGCGCGGCGTTGTCCAGTGCGGCGAGCGCGGTGAGCAGCCGATCGGTCGCCTCACGTACACAGGCCAGGTCATGAGCGTGATCCATCATGGCGCCGACCCTAGCCCGGCCACACGTTCGGGTGAAGGTGACCAACCTCGCCCGCAAATCGAATGTACGTGCTATATCGTCGGTGGCGGCGTCGGGCATGCTTGATGGCCGGGGGTTGTTATGCAACCGGGCAATCCGACCGACGTTGTCAGTGGCTCCCCCTAGTCTGAAGAAGCACGGGGGCCCCGCCCCTGTCACTTCTCCCAAGAAAGGTGCGGACCGGCGTGGCCGACCGTCTCATCGTCCGTGGCGCGCGCGAGCACAATCTCAAGAATGTCTCGCTCGACCTGCCTCGTGACTCGCTCATCGTCTTCACGGGCCTGTCCGGGTCGGGCAAGTCCTCCCTGGCCTTCGACACGATCTTCGCGGAGGGCCAGCGTCGTTACGTGGAGTCGCTCTCCTCGTACGCACGGCAGTTCCTCGGGCAGATGGACAAGCCCGACGTCGACTTCATCGAGGGCCTCTCCCCGGCCGTCTCCATCGACCAGAAGTCCACCTCGCGCAACCCCCGCTCGACGGTCGGCACCATCACCGAGGTGTACGACTACCTGCGTCTGCTCTTCGCGCGCATCGGCAAGCCGCACTGTCCCGAGTGCAGCCGCCCGATCTCGCGCCAGTCGCCGCAGGCCATCGTGGACAAGGTCCTGGAGCTGCCCGAGGGGAGCCGTTTCCAGGTGCTCTCCCCGCTGGTGCGCGAGCGCAAGGGCGAGTTCGTCGACCTCTTCGCCGACCTGCAGACCAAGGGCTACTCCCGCGCGCGGGTGGACGGCCAGACCGTCCAGCTGTCCGAACCGCCGGCCCTGAAGAAGCAGGAGAAGCACACCATCGAGGTGGTCGTGGACCGCCTCACGGTGAAGGACTCCGCCAAGCGGCGCCTCACCGACTCCGTGGAGACGGCCCTCGGCCTGTCCGGCGGCATGGTCGTGCTCGACTTCGTGGACCTCCCCGAGGACGACCCCGAGCGCGAGCGCATGTACTCGGAGCACCTGTACTGCCCGTACGACGACCTGTCCTTCGAGGAACTGGAGCCCCGCTCCTTCTCCTTCAACTCGCCCTTCGGCGCCTGCCCCGAGTGCACCGGCATCGGCACGCGCATGGAGGTCGACCCCGAGCTGATCGTCCCGGACCCGGACAAGTCCCTGGACGAGGGCGCCATCCACCCCTGGTCGCACGGCCACACCAAGGACTACTTCGGCCGTCTGATCGGTGCCCTCGCGGACGCCCTCGGCTTCCGCACGGACATCCCCTTCGCGGGCCTGCCGCAGCGTGCCAAGAAGGCCCTGCTCCACGGCCACAAGACCCAGATCGAGGTGCGCTACCGCAACCGGTACGGCCGGGAGCGGGTCTACACCACGCCGTTCGAGGGCGCGCTGCCCTTCGTCAAGCGCCGGCACAGCGAGGCCGAGAGCGACGCCAGCCGCGAGCGCTTCGAGGGCTACATGCGCGAGGTGCCCTGCCCCTCCTGCGAGGGCACGCGCCTGAAGCCGATCGTCCTCGCGGTCACGATCATGGGCAAGTCGATCGCCGAGGTCTCCGCCATGTCGATCAGCGACTGCGCGGACTTCCTGGGCGAACTGAAGCTGAGCGCCCGCGACAAGAAGATCGCCGAGCGGGTCCTGAAGGAGGTCAACGAGCGGCTGCGCTTCCTGGTCGACGTCGGCCTGGACTACCTCTCGCTCAACCGCGCGGCCGGCACCCTCTCCGGTGGCGAGGCCCAGCGCATCCGCCTGGCCACCCAGATCGGCTCCGGCCTCGTCGGTGTCCTGTACGTCCTGGACGAGCCGTCCATCGGCCTGCACCAGCGGGACAACCACCGGCTGATCGAGACCCTGGTCCGGCTGCGCGACATGGGCAACACGCTCATCGTCGTGGAGCACGACGAGGACACGATCAAGGTCGCCGACTGGATCGTGGACATCGGCCCCGGCGCCGGCGAGCACGGCGGCAAGGTGGTGCACAGCGGCTCCGTGAAGGAACTGCTCGACAACGCCGAGTCGCAGACCGGCGCGTACCTCTCGGGCCGCAAGGCGATCCCGCTCCCGGACGTGCGCCGCCCGCGCGACCTGTCGCGGCAGCTCACCGTGCACGGCGCCCGCGAGAACAACCTGCGGGACATCGACGTGTCCTTCCCGCTGGGCGTGTTCACGGCCGTCACCGGCGTCTCCGGTTCCGGCAAGTCCACGCTGGTCAACGACATCCTGTACACGCACCTGGCCCGCGAGCTGAACGGCGCCCGGGCCGTCCCCGGACGGCACACCCGTGTCGACGGCGACGACCTGGTGGACAAGGTGGTGCACGTCGACCAGTCGCCGATCGGCCGGACCCCGCGGTCCAACCCGGCGACGTACACCGGCGTCTTCGACCACATCCGCAAGCTGTTCGCCGAGACCACCGAGGCGAAGGTCCGGGGCTACCTGCCCGGCCGCTTCTCCTTCAACGTCAAGGGCGGCCGCTGCGAGAACTGCTCGGGCGACGGCACGATCAAGATCGAGATGAACTTCCTCCCGGACGTCTACGTCCCGTGCGAGGTCTGCCACGGTGCCCGGTACAACCGGGAGACCCTGGAGGTCCACTACAAGGGCAAGTCCATCGCCGAGGTCCTGAACATGCCGATCGAGGAGGCCATGCACTTCTTCGAGGCGGTCCCGGCGATCTCCCGCCACCTGAGGACGCTGAACGACGTCGGTCTCGGCTACGTCCGCCTCGGTCAGTCCGCCACCACCCTCTCCGGTGGTGAGGCACAGCGCGTCAAGCTCGCCAGCGAACTGCAGAAGCGGTCCACCGGGCGCACGGTCTACGTCCTGGACGAGCCGACCACCGGTCTGCACTTCGAGGACATCAGCAAGCTGCTCAAGGTCCTCGGCGGACTGGTCGACAAGGGCAACACGGTCATCGTCATCGAGCACAACCTCGACGTGATCAAGACCGCCGACTGGCTCGTGGACATGGGCCCCGAGGGCGGCGCCGGAGGCGGCCTGGTGGTCGCCGAGGGCACGCCGGAGGAGGTCGCCGGGGTCCCGGCGAGCCACACGGGCAAGTTCCTGCGGGAGATCCTCGGAGCCGACCGCGTCAGCGACGCCCAGCAGGTCGAGGCGCAGCGCGGCGGCACGACGCGGAAGACGGCCGCGGCCAAGTCCCCGGCCAGGAAGACGGTGACGGCCAAGGCCGACGGCGCCCCCGCCAAGTCCGGGGCCAGGAGCGCCACGACCAAGAAGGCCGCGGCCACGAAGAAGGCGACGCCCGCGAAGAAGACCACGCGGACCCGCAGCTCCTGACCCGGCCGCCCCCCCAGGACGGTCAGGGCGGCCCGGCCCGGCCGGCCTGACGCCCCGTCACGGAACCGGGGGGGGGGGGGGGGGGGGCGGGGGGGGGGGGGGGTGCCTCCCCCCACACCGGGTCGGGGGGTAT
>NZ_JBVJOT010000022.1:63567-134658 GCF_055583025.1 Streptomyces sp. NPDC104831 | reverse complement strand
GTCTGGCTTTGTTCGACGCGGCGCTGGCCGCCGACCGGGCCGTCGTGGTGCCGGTCCGGCTCGACCTGCCCGGGCTGCGCGACCGCGCCGCCCAGGACACCCTGCCGTCTCTCTTCGCATCCCTCGTCCGTGCCCCGGCCCGGCGTGCCACGGCGGTCGACGGCGCAGCGCGGGAGTCCTCCTGGCCGGCGCGGATGGCGACACTGGACGAGGACGAACGAGCCTCGGAACTGGCGGAGTTGGTACGCACACAGGTGTCCCTCGTGCTGGGGCACGGTTCGGCCGCCTCGGTGGATCCGGAGCGGGCGTTCCGGGAGATGGGCTTCGACTCGTTGACGGGTCTGGAGCTGCGGCAGCGGTTGCAGGCCGTGACCGGGCTGCGGCTGCCGTCGACGCTGGTCTTCGACTACCCCACGCTCAACGCCCTGGCCGGATTCCTCGGCGAGCAGGTCGAGGGCACGTCCAGCGGCCCGGCCGTTCCCTCCCCGGCCGCCGCCGTCGCGGACGACGACCCGATCGTCATCGTCGGCATGGCCTGCCGCTTCCCGGGCGGCATCGACTCGCCCCGGCAACTGTGGCAGGCCACCCTGGACGGTCTCGACGCGACCTCGCAGTTCCCCGCCGACCGCGGCTGGGACATCGAGGCGCTGTACGACCCCGACCCCGGCCGGCTGGGGAAGACGTACACACGGCGCGGCGGCTTCCTGCACGACGCGGCCGTGTTCGAACCGGAGTTCTTCGGGATCAGTCCGCGCGAGGCGGCGGCGATGGACCCGCAGCAGCGGCTGCTGCTGGAGACATCATGGGAGGCGCTGGAGCGGGCCGCCATCGACCCGTCCTCCCTGCGCGGCAGCCGGACCGGCGTGTTCACCGGTCTCATGGCGATGGAGTACGGCCCGCCGCTGCACGAGCCCGTCGAGGGCATGGAGGGCTTCCGCATGCTCGGCAGCTCGTCGAGCGTGGCCTCGGGCCGGATCTCGTACCTGCTGGGTCTGGAGGGTCCGGCGATGACGGTGGACACGGCCTGCTCGTCGTCGTTGGTGGCGTTGCATCTGGCGGCGCAGGCGTTGCGCAACGGGGAGTGCTCGCTGGCGTTGGCGGGTGGTGTGACGGTGATGTCGACGCCGACGACGTTCGTGGAGTTCTCCCGGCAGCGGGCGATGTCGCCGGACGGGCGGTGCAAGGCGTTCTCGGACGCGGCCGACGGTGCGGGCTGGTCGGAGGGCGTGGGTCTGCTCGTGGTGGAGCGGTTGTCGGACGCGCGGCGCCTTGGGCACCGGGTGCTGGCGGTGGTGCGGGGTTCGGCGGTGAACCAGGACGGTGGCAGCAATGGTCTGACGGCGCCGAACGGTCCGTCCCAGCAGCGTGTGATCCGGGCGGCGTTGTCGAGTGCGCGGTTGTCGCCCGCGGACGTGGACGTGGTGGAGGCGCACGGCACGGGGACGGCCCTCGGTGATCCGATCGAGGCGCAGGCGCTGCTGGCGACCTACGGCCAGGACCGGGAGCGGCCCCTGTGGCTTGGCTCGTTGAAGTCGAACATCGGGCACACGCAGGCCGCGGCGGGTGTGGCGGGTGTGATCAAGATGGTGGAGGCGATGCGCCACGGCCTGATGCCGCGCACCCTGCACGTCGACGAGCCGTCGCACCACGTCGACTGGGAGTCCGGCGCGGTACGGCTGCTGACCGCGCCGCAGGAGTGGCCGGAAGTGGACCGGCCGCGCCGCTCGGCGGTGTCCTCCTTCGGCATCAGCGGCACCAACGCGCACGTCATCCTCGAAGCCCCGCCCGAGGACCCCGAAGGCACCACGGCGCCCGAGTCGGCCGCCGACACCCCGGTGATCCCCTGGGTGCTGTCCGCGCGGACCGCCGACGGCGTGCGGCGCCAGGCGGAGCGGCTGCTCGCCCGGATCGAGGACGCCCCCGCCCTCGACCCCCGCGACATCGGCTTCACCCTGGCCGCCGGCCGCGCCCTCATGGACCACCGGGCCGTCCTGCTCGGCACCGACCGCACGGCCCTCACCGGCGCGCTGGCCGCCCTGGCCCGGGGCGAGGAGACCCCGGACGCCGTCGTCGGCACGGCCGGCGCCGCGGGGACCGGGGGACTGGCCCTGGTGTTCTCCGGACAGGGATCGCAGCGCGCCGGCATGGGCCGCGAACTGTACGAGCGGTACCCGGTCTACGCCGAGACCTTCGACACCGTGTGCGCCGCGGTGGACGCCCACCTCGACGGATACGCCGAACACCCCCTCAAGGAGGTCGTGTTCGCGTCGGCGGACTCCCCGCCGGCCCGGCTGCTGCACCAGAGCATGTACACCCAGACCGCGCTGTTCGCCGTGGAGTACGCGACCCTGGAACTGCTGCGCTCCTGGGGAGTACGGCCCGACTACGTCATGGGACACTCCCTCGGCGAGATCACCGCGGCCTGCGCGGCGGGCGTGCTGTCCCTGGCCGACGCGTGCGCCCTGGTCGCGGCGCGCGGCCGGCTGATGCAGGCGTTGCCGCAGGGCGGCGCGATGGTGGCGGTCGCCGTCGGCGAACAGGAGGCACGGGCGTACCTGGAGCGGGCGGCGCTGACGGACACGGTCGGCATCGCCGCGGTCAACGGCCCGGAAGCGGTGGTCGTCTCCGGTGACGAGGCCGGAACCCTGGCCGTCGCCGAGCACTTCCGGGCCGCCGGCCGCCGCGTGCGCCGGCTCCCGGTGTCGCACGCGTTCCACTCCCACCGCATGGACGCGATGCTCGGCGACTTCGCCGACGCGCTGGCCGGCCTGGACTTCCGGGCGCCACGCGTCCCGGTCGTCTCCAACGTCACGGGCACCCTCGCCGACGGCGAGCGGCTGCGCACCCCCGGCTACTGGGTGGAGCACGTCCGTACCGCCGTGCGCTTCGCCGACGGGGTACGGTGCCTGGCCGAGCGGGGAGTCACCGCCTACCTGGAGATCGGGCCGGACGCCGTCGTCACCCCGATGGTGCACGCGACGCTCGACACGGTCCTCGACGACGGCGACTACGTCGCCACGGCGGCGCTCACCGCCGGCCGGCCCGAACCGCTCGCCCTGGCCCGCGCGCTCGCCCTCCCCTTCACGGCCGGCCGGCCCCTGGCCTGGGACCGGCTGCTGCCCGGCGGGCGCCGGGTGGAGCTGCCCGGCTACCCGTTCGCCGGACAGCGCTACTGGCAGTCGGCCGACGCGACCACGGCGGGCCTGCGGGCCGCCGGGCTCGACGTCATGCGGCATCCGCTGCTCGGCGCCGCCGTGCACCTCCCCGACGGCCAGACCGTCCTCACCGGGCGGGTGCTGCCCACGGCACACCCCTGGCTCGCCGACCACGCGGTGGGCGGCACCGCCCTGCTGCCCGGCACCGCGTTCCTCGAACTCGCCCTGCACGCGGGCGGCGTCACCGGCTGCCCGGCCGTGGAGGAACTGACCCTGCACACCCCCCTCGTCCTGCCCGCCGACAGCGCCGTCTACCTCCAGGTGGTCGTCGGCGCCCCCGACGAGTCGGGCCGCCGCACCGTCACCGTCCACTCCTCGGCGACACCGCCCACCTCCGCCGCCCCGGCCGAACCACCGGCCCGGCACGCGGCCGGCGTCCTCGCCCCCACGGCCCCGCGGCCCGGCCCGGCACCGGACTGGCCGCCGGCCGGCGCCCGACCCGTACCGCTGGACGGGTTCTACGACGGCATGGCCGAGCGCGGCTACGGCTACGGCCCGGCGTTCCACGGCCTGCGCGCCGCCTGGCGCACCGCCGACGAGCTGTACGCGGAGGTCGAACTGCCCATCGAGCCGGGCGGGTTCGGCATCCACCCGGCCCTGCTGGACGCCGCCCTGCACACCGTCGCCCTCGGGCTGCCCGCCCTGGACGGCACCGACGGAGCCCGGCCGCTGCTGCCGTTCTCCTGGACCGGCGTCACCCTGGACGCGACCGGCGCGGCGGTGCTGCGGGTACGGCTCGCCGCCTCCGGCGACGGCACCGTCACCCTGTCCGCCGTGGACCCGGCCGGGCAGCCCGTCATCACCGTGGACGCGCTGGCGCTGCGGCCGATGAACGCGGTCGCGGCACCGGACCCGGACGGCGGACTCCACCTGCGCTGGCGCCCCCTGCCGGTCACGGACCCGGGCGAGCCGCCGGCCGGCCTCACCGTCGCCCCCGTCGAACCGGGCGGCGACCTCCGTGCCCGTCTGACCGAAGTGCTCGCGCTCACCCAGGAGTTCCTCGCCGACCCGGCCACCGCCACCGCACGGCTCGCCGTCGTCACCCAGGGCACGCTCATGGAGCGGCCCGACCCGGTCACCGCCGCCGTGTGGGGCATGCTGCGCTCCGCACAGGCCGAACACCCCGGCCGGCTGCTGCTCGTGGACGTGGACACCCGGACCGACCGGGCGCTGGCCCTGGCGGTCGCCACCGGTGAACCGCAGGTCGCCGTCCGGGACGGCCGGCCGTACGCGCCCCGGCTGACCCGCACCGGCACCGCCCTGCTGCCGCTGCCCGACGCGCCCACCTGGCGGCTGCGGGCCACCGGCCCCGGAGACGCGGACGGCCTCGTCCTCGTCGCCGGACCGGACCGCACCGGCCCGCTGGAGACCGGCCAGGTCCGGGTGGCGATGCGCGCGGCCGGTATCGGCACCGACGGCCGGTCCGCCACGGAAGGCGCCGGCGTCGTCACCGAAACCGGCCCCGGAGTCACCGGACTCCTGCCCGGCGACCGGGTGTTCGGCCTCTTCCCGAGCGGCGACGCCCTGTCCCGCGAGGCCGTCACCGACCACCACTGCCTGGCCCCGCTGCCGAGCGGCTGGAGCTTCGCGCAGGCCGCGGCGGCCCCGCGGGCGTTCCTCACCGCCTGGCACGCCCTCGTGGACACGGCCGGCCTACGGCCCGGGCAGCGCGTGCTGATCCACACCGACGCCACGGACAGCGGCCTGGCGGCCGTCCGGCTCGCCCGTCACCTGGGCGCCGAGGTGTACGCCACCGCGCCCGCCGAGGCCCGGGAGGAACTGCGCGCCCTCGGCCTGGACGAAGCCCACGTGGCGAAGCCGGGGCCCGACGAGTTCCCCAAGGAGATCCCGACGGGACTCGACATCGTCCTCGGCCCGCGGACCGGGGACACGGCGGACGCGTCCGCTCCGCTGCTCGCGCCGGACGGCGTGTACGTGAGCCCGGCGGACGGGGCCGCGGCCCCGGGCGACGCCGGACACCCGGCCGTGGACGACGACGGCCGTCCGGCCGCACACGAGGGCGCACCCGCGGCTCGGGCCGAGGAGGGCCCTGCCCCCGCACCGGTCGCACCCCGCGCCGGCGACCCCGCCCCCCAGGGGCCGAACCTCGCGGCCCTCGCCGGGCTCTTCCGCGACGGCGCCCCCCGGCCGCTGCCGGTCCGTGCCCACGACGTACGCGCCGCCGCCGAGGCCCACCGGCAGGCCGCGCCCGGCCGCGCCGGCGGGACGGTCCTGACCATCCCCCGGGCCCTCGACCCCGACGGCACGGTGATCGTGACCGGCGCCGGCGGCACCCTGGCCCGGCTGGTCGTCCGACGGCTCGTCGCCGAGCACGGCGTCCGGCATCTGCTGCTGCTCAGCCGCAGCGGCGCGACCCTGCCCGAGGACCTGCTCGACCGGGGAGCGACCGCGCTGTCGGTCGCCTGCGACGTCGCCGACCGCGACCAGCTCGCCCGGGCGCTGGCCCGCATCCCGGCCGGACATCCGCCGACCGCCGTGGTGCACACCGCCGGCGTCCTCGACGACGGCGTCCTGGACTCCCTCACCCCGCAGCGCCTCGACACCGTACTGCGGCCGAAGGCGGACGCGGTGCGCCACCTGCACGAACTGACGGCGGACGCCGACCTCGCGGCCTTCGTGGTGTTCTCCTCGGCTGCCGGTGTGCTGGGCTCGCCCGGCCAGGCCAACTACGCCGCCGCCAACGCCTACCTGGACGCGTTCGCCGCCCGCCGGCACGCGGCCGGCCGGCCCGCGGTCTCCCTCGCCTGGGGCATGTGGACCGAGACCAGCGCCATGACGGCCGGACTCGGCACCGCCGACCACGGCCGGATCGCCCGCACCGGACTGCTGCCCACCACCGCCGAGGAGGGCCTGGCCGCGTTCGACCGGGCACTCACCGCGGCCGTACCGGTCGTCGTCCCGGTCCGGGTCGACACCGGCGCCCTGCGCGCCGACACCGCCCCGGCGCTCCTGCGCGACCTGGTGCCGGCCGCGCACCGGCGGACCGCCGGACAGGCCGCTGCCACGGCGCCGGAGGAATCCCTGCGGGACCGGCTGGGCCGGCTGCCCGCCGAACGGCGCCGGGAGACGCTGCTCGACCTGCTGCTCGCCGACGTGGCCCAGGTGCTCGGCCACGGCGACCCGCGCCGGATCGGCGCCGACGAGGCCTTCCGCGACCTCGGCTTCGACTCGCTCACCGGAGTCGAACTGCGCAACAGGATCAACGCCCGGACCGGCCTGAAGCTCAGCGCCACCGCCGTGTTCGACCATCCCAGCCCGAGCGCCCTCGCCGACCACCTGCTGCACCGTCTCACCCCGGCGCCCGAACCGGCCGGGGAGCCCGACCGGGCGACGTACGAGCAGGTGATGGCCGACCTCACCCGCATCAGGAACCACCTGACCGCCCTGGACCTGACCGGTGCCCAGCGCACCGCGCTGGCCGAGACGTTCCGCGGCATCTCGGAGCCGTGGACGGCACCGGGGTCCACGGCGGTGGCCGAAGAACACGGGCCGGCCGGCCTCGAATCCGCGACCGCGGCGGAAGTCCTCGACTTCGTCACCCACAGCCTCGGCATCTCCGTCTCCGGCGACGAATCGCCCACCGACCCCAGTGGAGAGTGAGCTCATGCCCACCGAAGAAGAGCTGCTGAAGTACCTCAAGGCGGTCTCCGAGGAACTGCACGGCACGCGCGGCCGGCTCCAGGCGCTGGAAGGCCGCCGCACCGAACCCGTCGCGATCGTCGGCATGGCCTGCCGGCTGCCCGGCGGGATCGGCTCCCCGGACCACCTGTGGGACCTCGTAGTCAAGGGAGAGGACGCGGTCGGGGAGTTCCCCGCCGACCGGGGCTGGGACGTGGAAGCGCTGTACGACCCCGAACCGGGCAGCACCGGGAAGACCTACACCCGCTCCGGGGGCTTCCTGACCGGCGCGGCCGACTTCGACCCGGCGTTCTTCGGGATCGCCCCGCGCGAGGCCCTGGTCATGGACCCCCAGCAGCGGCTGATGCTGGAGACCTCCTGGCAGGCCCTGGAGGACGCCGGGATCAATCCGCAGCGCCTCAAGGGCACCCGTACCGGCGTCTTCGCCGGCTCCTTCCACCACGACTACGACCCGGGCGGCGGCAGCGTCGGCAGCCTCGTCTCCGGGCGTGTCGCCTACCACCTGGGGCTCCAGGGCCCCGCCGTCACCGTGGACACGGCGTGCTCGTCGTCACTCGTGGCACTGCACCAGGCGGTGCGGTCGCTGCGCGAGGGCGAATGCACCCTGGCGCTGGCCGGCGGCGTGACCGTCCTGTCCACCCCCGCCGTCTTCGTCGAGTTCTCCCGCCAGCGCGGCCTCGCCCCCGACGGCCGCTGCAAGTCGTACGCCACCGCCGCCGACGGCACGGGCTGGGGCGAAGGCGTCGGGGTGCTCGTCCTCGAACGGCTCTCCGACGCCGAGCGGAACGGCCACCGTGTCCTGGCGGTGGTGCGCGGCACCGCCGTCAACCAGGACGGCGCGTCCAACGGCCAGACCGCGCCCAACGGGCCCGCCCAGCAGCGGGTCATCCAGGACGCCCTGGCCGCCGCCCGGCTGACCCCCGCCGACGTCGACGCCGTCGAGGGCCACGGCACCGGCACCACCCTCGGCGACCCCATCGAGGCCCAGGCACTGCTGGCCGCCTACGGCCAGGACCGCGAACGGCCCCTGTGGCTGGGCTCGCTGAAGTCGAACATCGGACACACCCAGGCCGCCGCCGGTGTCGCGGGTGTCATCAAGATGGTGCAGGCCATGCGCCACGGCGTACTCCCGCGCACCCTGCACGTCGACGAGCCGTCGCACCACGTCGACTGGAGCGAGGGCCACGTCCGGCTGCTCACCGAGAACCAGCCGTGGCCCGAGACCGGACGCCCCCGCCGCGCGGGCGTCTCCTCCTTCGGCTACAGCGGCACCAACGCGCACGTCGTCCTCGAACAGGCCCCGGCCCGGGAGGAGAAGCCGGCCGACCCGCAACGGGGCCCCCTGCCCTGGGTGTTGTCGGCGCGTAGTGGTGCGGCCTTGGGGGAGCAGGCGGTGCGGTTGCTGGAGCGGGTGGGGGAGGGCGCGGAGTTGGACGCGCGGGATGTGGCGTTCACGCTGGCGTCGGGGCGTGCGGTG
This sequence comes from Streptomyces sp. NPDC104831, assembly GCF_055583025.1. NCBI lineage: Bacteria > Bacillati > Actinomycetota > Actinomycetes > Kitasatosporales > Streptomycetaceae > Streptomyces > Streptomyces sp. NPDC104831. The sequence goes on along the minus strand of NZ_JBVJOT010000022.1, from coordinate 126,306 downwards.
CTGGAGCACCGGGCGGTGGTGCTTGGTGCGGATGTGGGTGAGCTGACGTCGCGTCTGGGTGAGTTGGCGGCGGGTCGTGAGGTGGGGGGTGTGGTGTCGGGGCGTTCGGGTGCGGCGTCTGGTGTGGTGTTTGTGTTTCCGGGTCAGGGGTCGCAGTGGGTGGGTATGGCGCGGCAGTTGTTGGAGTTGTCGCCGGTGTTTGCGGGGCGGATGGGGGAGTGTGCGGCGGCGTTGGAGCCGTTTGTGGAGGGGTGGGATTTGTTGGGTGTGGTGCGTGGTGGGGATGAGGGGTTGTTGGGTCGGGTGGATGTGGTGCAGCCGGTGTTGTTTGCGGTGATGGTGTCGTTGGCGGAGGTGTGGCGGTCGTTGGGGGTGCGGCCGGCGGCTGTGGTGGGTCATTCGCAGGGGGAGATTGCTGCGGCGTGTGTGGCGGGTGGGTTGTCGTTGGGGGATGCGGCGCGGGTGGTGGCGTTGCGGTCGCGTGCGATTGCGGCGTTGTCGGGGCGGGGTGGGATGGTGTCGGTGCTTGCTCCGGTGGAGCGGGTGGTGGGGTGGTTGTCGGGTGGGTTGCAGGTTGCGGTGGTCAATGGTCCGGAGCAGGTGGTGGTGTCGGGGGCTCCGGGTGAGCTGGATGTGTTTGTGTCCCGGTGTGGGGTGGAGGGTGTGCAGGTGCGGCGGGTCGCGGTGGATTATGCGTCGCATTCTCCGCAGGTGGAGGGTTTGCGGGGGGAGTTGCTGGATGTGCTCGGTGGGATCGGGCCGGTTTCGGGTGGGGTGCCGTTGGTGTCGACGGTGACGGGTGGGGTGGTGGATACGGGGGTGATGGGTGCGGAGTACTGGTTTACGAATCTGCGGGAGACGGTGCGTTTCGACCGTGCGCTGGAGACGTTGCTGGAGGCCGGGCACCGGGTCTTCATCGAGGTCAGCCCGCACCCCGTCCTCCTCGGAGCCGTGGTCCAGAACGCCGACCACAAGGGCGTGACCGGCGTGACCGCGGTGGGCACCCTGCGCCGTGACGAAGACGAGATGCCGAGGCTGTTGCAGCACGCGGCCGAGGTGTTCGTCGCCGGCGTGGACGTCGACTGGCCGGTGTGGACGGGGGAAGGACGGCTGGTGGACCTGCCCGCCTACCCGTTCCAGCACCGGCGTTACTGGCAGCCCGCCGTCACCGGCGCCGACGTCGGCGCCGTAGGACTCGACGCCGTACGGCACCCCTTCCTGGGCGCCGCGCTCACCCTGGCGGGCGGCGAGGACATCGTCCTGACCGGGCGGCTCTCGCGCACGGCCCAGCCCTGGCTGGCGGACCACGCCGTCTTCGGCACCGTGCTCCTCCCCGGCACCGCCTTCGTCGAACTGGCACTGCGCGCCGCGGAAGAGGCCGGATGCGCCGGCGTACGGGACCTGACCCTGCACGCGCCGCTGTCCCTGCCCGAGCACGGCGAGACCGACCTGCAGGTGCAGGTGGGAGCGGCCGGCGCCACGGGCCGCACGGTGGAGGTCCACTCCCGCCCGCACGGCACCCGGGAGTGGACCCACCACGCGAGCGGAGTCCTGGTCGAGGAACCCGCCGCCGTGCCACCGGAGACCGGCCGGCCGCCGTACGGCACGGCCTGGCCGCCCGAGCCGGCAGACCGGCTCGACCCGGCCGCCCACTACGCGGCGCTGGCCGGCATCGGGCTGGAGTACGGCCCGGCGTTCCAGGGGCTGTCGGACGTATGGCGGTCCGGTGACGAGGTGTTCGCGCAGGTCACCCTGCCCGGCCGGCAGGCGGAGGACGCGGCGCGGTTCACCCTCCACCCGGCGCTGCTGGACGCGGCGCTGCAAGCGGCGGCGGCACGCGGGACGGAGGGCGGCGCCGGGCGCACACCGCTGCCGTTCTCCTTCGGCCGGGTCACCGTGTACGGGCGGGGCGCGAGCGAGCTGCGGATCCGCATCGCGCCGAGCGGCCCGGACACCTTCACGGTGGAGGCGGCCGACCCGGCGGGCGTCCCCGTCGCCCGCATCGACTCCCTGCTGGTGCGCACCGTGACCGCCGACGACCTCGCCCTCCCGGACAGCAGCACCCGGGCGCTGCTGTCCGTCGAGTGGACCGAGCACGACCAGGCCCCGGCCGCCGACGACGGCCCCGGCGCGCCGGAACCGACGCTGCTGAAGGTCACCGGCGCGGCAGCGGACACCGGGGACACGCCGGCCCGGATCCGTGCGGTGCTCCACGAGACCCTGCGCGGTCTCCAGGAGTGGCTGGCGCGGGACCGGCCCGCCGGGGAGCGGCTGGTCGTCGTCACCCGCGGGGCCGTGCCGACCGGCGCCGAGGCCGAGGGCACGCCGCTCGACCTCGCCCACGCCGCGGTGTGGGGACTGGTGCGGGCGGCCCGCGCGGAGAACCCCGGCCGGATCGTCCTGGTCGACACCGACCCCGAGGAGAACGGCCCGGAAGAGGACGGCACCGGCCCTCTCGCCCGCCTCGACGAGGAGATCCTCGGCGCCGTGCGCTCGGGACGGCCCGAGCTGGCACTCCGGTCCGGCCGCCGGTACGTGCCCGCGCTCCGCAGGCAGGCGGCGGACCCGGCCGGCGACGTCCGCGCCGCCCTCGGCACGGGCACCGTCCTGATCACCGGCGGTACGACGGGAATCGGCGCTCAGGTGGCCCGGCACGTCGCCCGCCTCGGCGCCCGGCACCTGCTGCTGCTGTCCCGGCGCGGCCCCGGCGCGGAGGGCGTCGAGGCGCTGCGGGACGAACTCACGGCCGCCGGTGCCGAGGTCACCGTACTGGCCTGCGACGTCGCCGACCGCGCCCAGCTGGAGCAGGCGCTCGGCGAGATCCCGGAACGGTACCCGCTGACCGCCGTCATCCACTCGGCGGGCGTCCTGCACGACGGCACGATCGAATCGGTCGACGCCGACGGCCTGGACCGGGTGCTGCGGCCCAAGACCGACGCCGCCTGGCACCTGCACGAGCTGACGGCGGCCGCTGACCTGTCCGCCTTCGTGGTGTTCTCGTCCGTCGCGGGCGTCCTCGGCGGGGCCGGACAGGGCGGCTACGCCGCCGCGAACGCCTTCCTCGACGCCCTGACGGAGCACCGCCGCCGCACCGGCCTGCCCGGCCTGTCGCTGGCCTGGGGCCTGTGGGCCGAGGCCACCGGAATGACCGGACACCTCGCCGAGACGGACCTGGAACGGATCAGCCGCGGCGGGATCAGCCCGCTCGCCACCGAACAGGGGCTCACCCTCCTGGACGCCGCGCTGACCCGGCACGCCCGCGCCGACGGCACCGGTCACGCCGTACTGGTGGCGGCGGCCCTCAACCTGCCCGTCCTGCGCACCACCGAACCCGCCCTGCTGCCCCCGCTGCTGGCCGCGCTCGTGCCCGCGCGCCGCCGGGCCGCCGCGCCCGCGTCCGCGACGCGGGCCGGCGCCGCGGGACCCGTGGTGCCGACCACCCGGGAGGCGGTGGTGGAGCGGCTGCGGTACCGGTTCGCGCGCACCATGGGCTTCGACGCCGAGGACCTCGACCCGGCCGCCTCCCTGGTCGGACAGGGCCTGGACTCCGTGATGGCCATGCAGATCCGCAGCCTCGTCGAGGCCGACTTCGGCCAGAGCCTGCCGATCGCGACGATGTTCAACGGAGCCACCCTCGACAGCCTCGCCGACCACATCCTCGCCGAGGCCGGGGCCGGCCCCGAGGCGGCCGGCCCCGAGGGGGTGACGCCGTCCCCGGCGAACGCGGCGGACCCCTCGGACACCGGCGTCCCCGACGTCGCACACCACCCCGCCACCCGGGACGTCGTACGGCTGCTGCGCGCCGAGCAGCACGGCACCCCCAGTGTCACCCACCACATCGGGCTGGCCGTACGACTCGACACACCGACCACCGCCGACCGTCTCACCGAGGCGGTCTCCCGGCTCGCCGGCCGGCACGCGGCGCTGCGCACCGCGATCGTCGCGGACACCGACGGCGGACAGCGGCTGGAGGTCCGCCGCACCCCGGCGGGCGAACTGGTGCGCTGGAGCGCGGTCGAGGACGGCACCGACCCGGACCGGCGGCTGTGCGCGGTGATGGAACCGCCGTTCGACCTGACCCGCTCCCCGCTGTGGCGGTTCGAACTGCTCGCCTACCCGTCGGGCGACCAGATACTGGTCTTCGGCGCGCACCACGCCGTGTCCGACCTCGCGTCCCTCATGCTCGTCGCCCACGGACTCGGCGCCGAACTGACCGGCCAGGCACCGCCCGCCGCCGTCACCAACCGCGACATCGACCTCCTGCTACGGGCCCAGGCGACCCCGCCCGACCGTCCCGGCGCACCGGCCGGCGAGCGGGCCGCCGCCGGGGACTGGCGCGACGACTTCGCCGGGGTCCGGCGGCTCGACCTGGAACTGGCCCGCCCCCGCCCCGCCCGGCGCTCGCACCGCTCGGCCATGCACCTGGCCGACCTGCCGCCCGAGCTGGCGCGGCGGGTGGCGGACCGGGCGACCCGGCTGGGCATCACGCCCGCCGCGTTCTGGCTCGGCGCGCTGACGCTGCACCTGGCGCGGCTGCGCGCCCGGGACCGGTTCGTGCTGGCGGTGCCGGTGGACACCCGCATGCACGTCGGCGCGCTCGACGCCGTCGGATACTTCGGCCTGCCCATCCCGTTCGCCGCCCAGGTCGAGCCCGGCGACACCGGCACCGACGTGCTGCGGCGCACCGACGGGCGGCTCAGCCGGGTGCTCGAACGCGGCATCACCTTCTTCGACGCCATGCCGGCGCTGGTCCAGGAGGGGCTGCACCGCAAGGACGCCCCGCTGGTGGAGGTGTACTTCAACTACATGCCGCCGCAGGCCGGGGCCGCGGAGGGCCTTCGCGTCCTGCCGGCGGGCACCGGCTACTCCGACCTGGACCTGATGGTCACGGTGATGCCGGGCCTCGGGAAGGTGGGACTGGAGTACAACACCGACGTCCTGGACGACGCGCACTGCGCGGCTCTGGCCGAGGGTGTCCTCGCCGTCGCGGCCCGACTGGCCGACGAGCCCGATGCGGTGGTCGTGGAGCCCGCGGCACGCGCGTCCGCCGACGGTTCCCCCACCGCCCCGGCCGGCCCGGCGCCCACCGGCACCGTTCCGGTGCCCGGCCCCCACCACGCGTCCGGGGAGGCGACCGGCCCGACCCCGCACGGCGCTCCCGTCACCCCGCGGGCCCCCGCCCCCGCCGGCCAGGACGACGCCCCCGCCGACGGCGGCCACCCGGCCGGCCAGATCGCGGTGGCGGCCACCTTCGCCCTCGGCAACCTCCCGGCGCTGCTGACGGTCGCCCTGGAGGACACCGACGTGGAGGGCGGCCCCTACGACGTCGTGGAGGCGCCGTACCACCAGGTCCTGGCCGCCCTGCACGACCCGGACGGCGTCCTCGCCCAGCCGGCCACCGCCGCCGGCCTGGTGCTGCTCCGTCCCGGCGACCTGATCCGGTTCGCCCCGCAGGACACCGGCCTGCTCGGCCAGCTCGCCGAGGAGTACCCGGCCGCGCTGCGCGCCCTCGCCGACCGCACCCGCACCCCGCTCGTCGTCGCCTTCCTCCCGGAGCGGTCGCGGGACGAGCGGCTGCGCGCCTGGGAACGGCAGGTGACGGAGCGACTGGCCGACCAGCCGGGCATCGCCGTCCTGTCCGCCGACTCCTGGGCCGGCGACCTGGCCGCCGACGGCGAGAGCGGCCCCGCCGAGGCCGCCCCCGGCACCCTCGACGGCGTCTTCGACCGGCACACCGACGACATCGCCCACCTGCCGTTCCAGGAGGAGTTCCAGGCGGTGGTCGCGCTGCGCCTCGCCGATGTGGTCTGGAAGATCCGCCGCCGCGCGCCGAAGGTCATCGTGGTCGACGGCGACGAGACGCTGTGGAGCGGCATCGCCGGCGAGGCCGGACCGGAGAACGTCGACCTGACCGGCCCCCGCGCGCTGCTCGCCCGCCGGCTGCTGCAGTGGCGGGCGGCCGGCGTGCTGCTCGCCCTCGTCTCCAACAACGACGAGGAGACCGTGCACGGCGTCCTCGACCGGCCGGACAGCCTGCTGCGCCGGGAGCACTTCGCCGCCGTCTCCGCGGCCTGGGAACCGAAGTGGACCAGGATCGTGCGGATCGCCGAAGACCTGAACCTCGGTCTGGACAGCTTCCTCTTCCTGGACGACAACCCGGTGGAGATCGCGGGGGTGCGCGCCCGGCTGCCCGAGGTGCTCAGCCTGACCTGCCCGCCCGCCGCCGAACTCGCCGACTTCGTCACCCGGCTGTGGCCCATGGTGCCGCGCGCGGCCACCACGGAGGACGCCTCCCGCGCCGAGTTCTACCGGCAGGAACGGGTACGCGACGCGGCCCGCGCCCAGCTGGGGTTCGCGGACTTCCTGGAGAACCTCAAGCTGGAACTGGACATCGAGCCGGTCGGCACCGACACGGCCGAACGCACCATCCAGCTCAGCAGGCGCACCAACCAGTTCAACCTCCGGCCCCTGCCGCTGGACGCCGCCCGGCTCGAACGGCTGTGCCAGGAGGGCGAGGTGTGGACGGCGACCGCACGCGACCGGTTCGGCGCGTACGGGCAGATCGGCGTCCTCGCCGTCCGGCCCGACGACGGCGTACTGGAGGTCGTCGCCTGGATGATGAGCTGCCGGGTCCTCGGCCGCGGCGTCGAGGACCGGCTGCTGGCCTGGCTGGCCGACCGCGCGGACGCCCTCGGGTGCGCGACGGTACGGATCGTGGCCGAGAACACCCCACGCAACATTCCGGCACGGCGGCTCGTCTCCCGCCTGGGCGGCGGCGAGGTCGACGCGCCCCGGCTGGAGACGGCCCTGGCGCCGGAGCAACTCCGGGAGTTCCGTTCCTGGGACCTCGGATCGGACATCGCAGTGGAGGTCAGCAATGCCTGAGGCGGGCGGCGGCACGAGCCGCGACCGCAGTGTCAGCCGTCGGCCCGACGAGGAGGTGATCGAGCGGCGCGGTCCCGGCCGCGGCCAGGCGGCCGACCTGCTGGCCCGCTTCCGCAAGTCGACGACCGGCCCGGCCCCGCAGAACCCCGCCGGCCCGGCCACCCGAACACCTTCGGGCCCGGTCACCCACACGACCCCGGGGCCGGTCCCACAGGCACCGGCCGGCCCGGCGGTGGCGCACCCCACCGCCGCCGAACCGCTCGCCACGGCCATCGCCGGCCTCGCCGCCCGCTTCCTGCCGGACGGCGCGGCCGACCTGGACACGGACCTGTTCGACGCCGGCCTGTCCTCCGTGGACGCGGTCGAACTCGTCGCGCTGATGACCCGCGAACTCGATCTGCGGATGAGCCTGGACGACGTCTTCGCGGACGCCCGCCCCCGGCGCCTGGCCCAGCGCGCCACCGGCACCACCGCGACGGCGGCCACGCCCCTTCCCGCGGCCCCGGCCTCCGCGGCGGCCGACGGCGCCGATACCGCGGCGGCCGAGGACGTGCGGACCATCCTCGCCGACCTGGCGCTGGCCGACCGCCTGCCGTTCAGCCGGCAGGCCGAGCGGGTCCGGCCGCGCCGGATCCTGCTCACCGGCGCCACCGGGTTCCTCGGCAGCCACATGCTGCTGGACCTGCTGCGCCAGAGCGACGCGGAGGTGGTGTGCCTGGTGCGCGCGGCCGACGACACGGCCGCCGCGGAACGCCTCGGCCAGGCCCTGGCGGGCTACGAGCAGCCGTGGACGTTCGAGGTGCGGCGGCGGGTCACCGTACTCGCCGGGGACATCCGCCGGCCGCGGCTCGGCCTGGCACCGGAACGCTGGGACAGCCTCGCCCACGAGACCGACTCCATCGTCAACGTCGCCGCCGCCGTGGACTTCCTGCGCGGCTACCCCTCCCTGCGGCAGACCAACGTACTGGGCCCGCTGCACCTCGCCGAGCTGGCGATGACCGGCCGGCCCAAGCCGCTGCACCACATCTCGTCGGTCGCCGTCTTCAACGAGGTCGGGATCGCCACGATGGCCGAGGACGACCCGATCGCCCACCTCGACCGGCTGTTCGCGGGCTACGACAAGTCCAAGTGGGCCGCCGAGGCCGCGCTGCGCCGGGCCCGCGAACACGGGCTGACCGTGACCTTCCTGCGGCCGGGCGCCATCGGCGGGCACAGCCGCACCGGCGTGTACAACCCGAGCGACCTGAGCACGGGGCTGATCGGGGCGATCTCCCGCTTCCGCACCGTACCGGCGTTCCGGTACCTGAACCTGGCGCCGGTGGACTGGGTCGGCAAGGTCGCCGCCGCCATCGTCCTCGACCCGCGGGCATGGGGCCGCAACTACCACCTGACCGGCCGCGCGGAGACCCTGCCGGAACTGGTCAAGGACATGAAGCTGGCCGGGATGAACGTCCGCACCACGGGCTGGCAGCAGTGGCGCGAGGAACTGCTGCGGCGCCAGGAGACCGACCCGGTGCCCGAACTCGACTTCCTGGCCCGCATCCTGAGCAGTCCGACCGCCGTCAAGCTCTTCGAGGCGCTGATGTTCGGCCCGGCGGCGGACGCCGAACGCACCGAGGAGTTCCTGGCCCGCAACGAACTGCCGCTGCCCGAACGCTACGGCTCCGAGGCCCAGTTGAAGGCGTTCGAGCGGATGGCACGCGACGGCGTGGCCCGGCTGCCCAGCCGCGAGGACCCGCCGTACCTGTCGTTCCGGGAACGGATGAAGGGCCAGGTCGGACCGGTCGGCCAGGCCCCCGACACCACCTGCCGGACGGCGTTCACGCTCTCCATCGCGAGCATGTACCAGGTCGTCCGGCACCGCAGGGTCGACGTCCGCGGCCAGGTCTTCTGCGAGCGGCTGCACGCCGAGCCGCTGACCGTGCTGGACGGCGAGATCTGGGTCCGCCCCGACGAGGGCGTACCGCACCGGCACGGCAACGACCACCCGCTGCTGCGCTACCGCCTCACCCTCGAGGACCGCGACGGCGGCCGGTGGTGGCTGGAGGGCTGGAAGACGGCCCGGGCCCGGCGCGACTTCTGGGCGCAGACCCGCACATTGGAGATCACGATCGGCCGCGAGGGCGAGCCGGCGAGCCTCGCCGGTGTGGTCCGGGTCCCGGGCCGCAGCTACGTGCCCGACCAGATCGACGGCATCCGGGTCGACCCGCGCCTGTCGTCGCAGGAGCAGCGGCTGGCCAAACTCAGCTGGCTGTCGTGGTTCTTCGTCCAGGTCGGCATGGGGCTGGCGGAGCCGTCGATGCGGGCCGCGGCCGAACTGCTGGACCTGCGGCGGGACGCGATCGACCGGGACAAGGACAAGCTGCGGCACAAGTTCAGGAAGCTGATGATCCAGAAAGAGGAGATCCGATGACGCCGAGGCCCCTTCACCACGCCCTCGGCGCCCGGGTCGAGGACATCCCGTTCACCGCGTCCGACGGCACCCGGCTCGGACTGACCCGCGTCGTGGCCGGTGACGGCGCGGACCGGCCGCCCGTCCTGGTCCTGCACGGGCTGACAGCCTCCTCCGACATGTTCGTCCTGCCCGAGACCCGCAACCTGGTCGACGTCCTGCTGGACGCGGGCTACGAGCCGTGGCTGCTCGACTGGCGGGGCAGCTGCCGGCTGCCGTACAACGAGGGCCGGGTGCGGTACACCTTCGACGACGTGGCCCTCTACGACATCCCCGAGGCCGTCTCCCTGGTGCGCCGGCACACCGACGGCCGTCCGCTGCTGGTCGTCGCGCACTGCATCGGCGCCCTGTGCCTGTCGCTGAGCATGACGGCCGGGCTGGTACCGGGGCTGGCCGGCGTGGTCGCGCAAGGGGTGTTCCTCACGCCGAAGATGTCCTGGAAGACCCGGGCCCGGCTGCACTTCGGCGGAGAGCTGCTGCGGTCCCGGTTCGCGCACATCCCCACCGACATCAAGAAGGTGGGACTGTGGTCGAAGTACTCCCTGCTGTTCGCGGAGGTCTCCCTCGGCGCCGAGTGCAAGGACCCCAACTGCCAGATCCTGCACAATGACTCGTGGGGCGTGGGCGGTTCGCTGTTCGTGCACGACAACCTCGACCGGCGCACCCACGACCGCCTCGCCGACCTGTACGGCACCGTGCCCATGTGGGTCCTGCCGCACCTGCGCGCCACCGAACTGGCCCACACCATGATGCGGTTCAACGACGCCGACGGCCGCTACGACGTGCTGCCGAAGAACGCGCTGGACCACGCCGACCGCATCGACGCCCCGCTGATGCTGCTGTCCGGGGACGAGAACCGCTTCTGGTACGACTCCAACAAGCTGTGCCACGAGATCCTCGGCCGCCGGCATCCGGGCCTCGACGTCCGGTACGTGGAGGTGCCGGGCTACGGCCACCTCGACACGTTCATCGGCCGGGGCGCCGCGCTGGACGTGTTCGGGCACATCGTGGACTTCCTCGACGAGTGCCGGCGGGCCGGCGAACGCCCGCGACTCGTCCCCTCCGCGGGTCCGCGCGCGCAAGGGCCCCGGTGACCCCGGACGACATCCGGCGGGGCGGCGCGCGCGGGGCCGGTGCGGTGCTGCCGGTCATCGTCCTCGCGGTGTTCACGGTCCCGCTGTCGGTGTCCGGCACGGCCGTGTCGCTGGGCGACATCGCCCGCGACCTCGGGTCCTCCTCCCTGGGGGAGCAGTGGGCGCTCAACGGGTTCACGCTGACCTTCGCCTGCTCCACGCTGGTGTGGGGCTCCGTCGCGGACGTCCTCGGCCGCTGGCGGTCGCTCCTGGCCGGGCTGGTGACGTTCGGCGCCGGGTCGGCCGCCAGCCTGGTCGCGGCCGACTACTGGATGCTGGACTCCGCCCGGCTGCTGGCGGGCGCGGGCGCGGGCGCCGTGTTCTCGGTGGGGTCGGCGATGCTGTCGTCGGTGTACCGCGGTGAGCGCCGTACGCGTGCCTTCGCCGTGCTGGGCTCGGTCGCGGGCCTCTCCCTCGCCTTCGGCCCGACGCTGTGCGGTGTGCTCACCCAGCTCGTCGGCTGGCGTCTGGTCTACGCGGCACAGCTGTGCTGCCTGGCCGTCGCCTGCGCCGGCATGCCGCTGATCCGCCGGGCCACGGCGCACGAACGCCGCCGCGCGGCCCGCGTCGACGTCGCCGGCGCGGTGCTCTTCTGCGCGGCGACGACCCTGCTGCTCGGCGGGCTGGCGCTCGGCTCGGCGACCGGCTGGGCCTCCCCGCCGTTCCTCCTCTGCACGGCCGCCGGACTCGCCGGCTACGGCCTCTTCGTCCGCCGCGAGTCCACCACGCCGGACCCCCTGCTGAGTCTGCGCACCCTGCGCGACCGGCGCTTCGCCGCGCTGACCCTCGTCGTCGCGGTCTCCTCGTTCACCTTCACCGACGCGGTCGCCTACCTGCCGGTGTTCTTCCAGGGCGCCTACGGCTCCTCGGCGGGCGCCAGCGGCGCGTTCCTGATGTTCCTGACCCTGCCCGTCCTCGCCACCCCACTGGTCGCCGGCCGCCTGGCGGCCCGGGGTACGGCCGTCGACAAGATCCTGATCGCGAGCATCGCCCTGCTCGTCGCGGGTCTGCTGGCGACGGGCGCGACCGCCCCCCGGGGCATGGCCTGGATGGCACTCCCCATGGTGGTCGTCGGCATCGGCTTCGGACTCCAGGCCGGCCTGGTCGACGGCGAGGCGCTGGCCCGACTCCCGGAGAACGAGGCGGGCATGGCGGCCGGCTGGATCAACACCGTCCGCCTCGGCAGCGAGGCGATCGGCGTGTCCCTCTTCGGCTCCCTCTTCGCGGCCTTCTCCGGCGACACCGCACACGCCTCCCGCCCCGGCTTCGCCTGGATCACCCTCGCCTCCACGGCCCTGGCGGCGGCGATCGGCACGGCGTCCCTCCCCCTCCTGCGCCACCCCCGCCCGGTGGAGGCGCACAGGAAGGGCGATCGCCGGCGGGCCCGGCCGTCGTAGTGGACCGGTGCGGTGCGCCGGCCGCTCACCCGTAGTAGTCCGCCTCGGGGACGGTGTCGCCCTCCGGGTAGCCGTACGCGGCGTGGACCGTCGTGTACAGGGCTTCGTGAACGGCCCGCGCCGCACCGATGAGTTCGTTGAACAGGGCCTTCATCTGGTTCTCGGTGGTCGTGTACCAGGTGTCGAAGTCCGTGCGGTCGCGCCCGTTGCCGAGATCGGTGTTCCGCTTCACGTCCCGGGCCACCTGGTCGGTGATGGTCGCGACGAGGTCCTCCCGGAGGGCCACCAGGGCCGCCCCGTTGTTCCAGTTCGGCGTACCGCAGTGGCGCAGCGCCTCCCTGACCTGCGTGACGAAGGCGCCGTAGCGGAGGGAGTTGGGGTCGTTGCCCTGCGCGTCCAGCGGCTCCCCGCGCGTCGCGGACCGGAAGCGCTCGTTGTCGCGCAGTTCCGCCGCCAGCGTCGCCGCGTCGTTCAGGCTCTTCTTGTGGACCTCGTAGTTCCAGGTCGTGGTCGCCCGGCGCACGTTCTGCTCGTGGGTGAGCCTGCCCTGGCCGTCGAGCAGGCCGATGCGGTCCGTGACCCGGCGGCCCAGGGACGTACCGGCCTCCTTGGCCAGCGCGTCGAGGGCGTTGAAGATGTGCTCGCCCTGCGCGTGGGCGCCCCCGGTCCCCTTGGCCCGCTGGACGGGCGTGCCCACGTCGCGGCCCGTGCCGGCGGCGCGCTGTACGGGCTCGCCGCGCCGCGGGGCCGGTCCGGCCAGCACGCGCGTGGCGTTGGCCTCGGCCTCGCGCTCGAAACGGTCCGAGGGGTCGGAGACGCGCAGCCCGGAACCGTTGTCGGTGCCGGAGACCGGGCCCTGGCGCTGCTGGATGACGTGGGTGAGTTCATGGGCGAGGGTGTGCCGGTCCGCGCCGCCGTCGCCTATGACGACGTGGTTGCCGCTGGTGTAGGCCCGCGCGCCCACCTCGGCGGCGGACGCGCGGGCCGCGCTGCCCGTGTGGACGCGGACGTCGGAGAAGTCCGCGCCGAGCCGCGCCTCCATGTCGGTGCGGACGGAGTCGTCCAGCGGCCGGCCGGCCGAGCGCAGCACGTCGTGCACGGCGGACCGCTGCACGGCCGGGCCGTGGTCGTGACCGTGGTGGGTGTCGCGCCGCTCCTCGACCATCCGCGTCACCGCCGCGTTGCCGACCGCGCGCTGCAGGGAACCGGCCGTCGCCGGGGACATGCTCCCGGCGACGGCCGGCGCCGCCGCCGGCGCCTGTCGTATCGGGTGCGGCAGGCGCCGCTGACCGGCGTTCTTCTCCGGCTGTTCCTTGGCGTGCATGTCGGGACGGCCCCTCTCTGATCTTGATCGCCCTCTACCCCTACAGAGCCGCAAGCCCTGGGGGAAGGTACGGAGGGGCACCATCGGGTGCACGAGGGACCGCCCGGGTGTCGGTGCCGCGCGGCACCATTCGCCATGGGGCGGGTGGCGGGCGGGCCGTCACCGCAGGACGCGCCACCGGTTGTCGGCGGTGCCGTCGTCCGGCGCCTGGACCGCGAAGGCGCCGATCGCGGTGGAGCCGTTCTCGATGGCGAGCAGCTTCCCGCTGTGGACGTTGCGGATCTTGCAGGTGCCGTCGCCCTGGTCGAGCACGGTCCACCGGTGGTCGGCGGTGCCGTTGTCCGACCACTGCAGGACGGTGGCGCCGTCGGCCGTGGACATGTCCAGCACGCCGAGCACCTTGCCGCTGTGGACGTTGCGGATGCGGTGGGCGTCGCCGTCGGGGACCAGCTCCCAGTCGTGGTCGGCGGTGCCGGAGTCGGACCACTGCAGGGCCCGGCCGCCATCCGCGGTGGACATGTCCTGGATGCCCAGCACCAGGCCGCTGGCCGCGTTGGCGAGGCGGACGGTGGCCTTGCCGCCGGTGTTCCAGTAGACGGTGTAGTTGTGGCCGTGCGCGTCGTAGAACGGGCCCAGGCCGACGGTGGCGCCGTTCGCGGTGGCGGTGAAGGCGAGCGCGGTGGAGCTGGTCCGCCGGATCGAGGAGGCGTCCAGGGCGGGCAGCGAACCGAGCGCGGTGTCGCCGTAGTTGCCGGACAGGACGACCGGGCCGTGGGTGATGGCGGCGACAGCGGGGTTGTCGTTGGCCGGCCGCAGCACGGTGCGCATGGGCAGGCGCACGGTGACGGTGTCGCCGGACGCCCAGGCGCGCGTCAGGACGGCGTAGCTTCCGGGGGTGGTGGCGATGTTCTGCGCGACGCCGTTGACGCTGACGGTGGCCCCGCTGGTCCAGCCGGGGACGCGGATGCGCATCGTCCAGGTCCCGCCGGCGTCTCCGGTGACCCGCAGGGTCGTGGTGTCGCTCGCCGGGTACGACGTGGTCTGGGTGACGGTGATGCCGCGCTCGGTCCAGGTGAGCACGGAGGGCACGAACAGGTTCACCGTCAGGGTGGTGCCGGCGTGGAAGTAGACGGAGTCCATCAGCCGGGTGTGCATCTCCAGGCCCGTGCCCTGGCAGCACCAGAAGGTGGTGTAGTCGGTGCTCCAGGTGCCGCCGCCCCAGGCCGGGCCGACGCCCCGGCGGCCCCCGGGGTTGAGCGGCGTGAAGTAGGTGACGTGGCCGTGCGGGTCGGCCGGGTTCTGCTGGCCGATCATCTGGTTCAGCCACGCCTGCTCGTAGAAGTCGAACAGCTCGGCCCGGTCCGGCGTCAGCGCGAACAACTCCCGGGTGAGGGTGAGCATGTTGACGGTGTTGCAGCTCTCGCAGGTGTCCTGGCGCAGATAGGCGGCGATGGCGTCCGGCGCCCGGAAGTGCTCCGCCTGGCTGTTGCCGCCGATGGCGTAGGTGTGCGCGTGGACGCAGAAGTTCCAGGCGTTGGCGGCGATGTCCCGGTAACGGGCGGTGCCGGTGGCCTTGTACGCGCGCGCGGCACCGATCCACTTGGGCACCTGGGTGTTGGCGTGCAGTCCGGACAGCCGGTCCTGGCCCGCCGCCAGCGGGTCGAACACCGCGGCGTGGTCGAACCGCTGGGCGACGGTGAGCCACCGCGCGTCGCCGGTCTGCTGGTACAGGTCGGTCAGGACCGCGTTCATGCCGCCGAACTCCGTGCCCAGCATGGCCTGCGTCTGGGCGGTGCTCAGCCGGCCGGTGCGCCGGTCGACCCAGCCCGCCAGGGCGAGCAGCACATCGCGGGCCTGCGTGCTGCCGATGTGCCGCCACACGTCCAGCAGTCCGGTCAGGGTCTTGTGGATGGTGTAGTACGGCACGTTCCCGTTGGACAGGGTGCGTGCCTCCAGGGCGGTGAAGTCGGACTCGGGATAGCCGGAGAGGTAGCCCGCGCCGAACCCGGCGGCGCTGTTGTTGGCCTGGCACCTGGCCAGCTCGGCGACCATGTACAGGGCCTTGTCCCGGCTGACGGTGTCCCCGCTCGCCGCGTACGACTGCGCCCAGGCGGTGAGGAAATGGCCCTGGACGTGGCTGCGGAAGGGGAAGTCGGGTGCCTCCCACCCTCCGGTGGCGGCCGCCCCGCCGGTGGACAGACGGTGGTTGGCGCGGAAGTTGTACAGCAGCCGGTCGACGTCGACGAACCGCAGGTAGCTCTGGGTCCGGCTCTGGTTGTCCAGCCATCTGCTCGCGGTCAGCCTGACCTGGCCGAGGGCGAAGGGGAAGGCCTGGGCTCCGATGTCGGTCCGGGCCGGGGGTACGGCGGCCCGGGCGGCGGCGGCGCCGAGGACGGGCCCCGCGGCGGACATCGCGGCGGTGGCCCCGGCGAGCTGGAGGAGACGTCGTCTGCTGACGGAGGAGGACATGGGTGCACCCTTTCGGTGAGGGCCCCTGCCGGCGGCGAGGCGCGGGTCCGCCGGCCTGGTAGGTGTCGAGCGGCGCACGGACGCCCGTCGGCGGCGCGCGGGGGAGTACCTCGTGAGCGGCGTCCCGGACGCCGCCCTGCCGAGCCGTTCACTGACTCCATGTTCGTGATATCGAACGCTGTTCGTAGAACCGACGAGACCATAGTGGCGTGACTGATGGGTCGTCAATGAGTCCGGCACCGGCGAGAGGTGATCGGCGGAGTCCGGCACCGGCAGGAGTGATCGGTGCGGTGCCGTCCGCGCCGGGGTGGCACCGCTCGGGAGTGGAGCCGGCGCATCACTCTGGCACAAGTGTGCCTGATGTAGACAAGGTATTGCCAAGATTCGTATCGTGCAGAGCGTTCGCCGTGCGGCGGGCACCGGTTCGGGGCCGTCCGGCCCCCGGGACGTGGAGGCTGTGGATGCGGATCAGCGGAGCGACCGTGCTGCTCACCGGGGCGACCGGCGGGATCGGACGCGCCCTCGCTCGCCGACTCGCGGGCGAGGGGGCCAGGCTGGTGCTGACCGGCCGCCGCGAGCGGGCGCTCAAGGCGCTCGCGGACGAGACGGGCGCCCGGGCGCTGGTCGCGGATCTCGCCGACCGGGATCAGGTCCTCCGGCTCGCCGAGACGGCGGCGGACACGGAGGTGCTCGTGGCCAACGCCGCCCTGCCGGCCAGCGGGGACCTGCTGGAATACACCGACGAGCAGATCGAGCGGGCCCTGGCGGTGAACCTGTACGCGCCGATTCTGCTGGCCCGCCACCTGGCGCCGCGGATGGCCGAGGCCGGGTACGGGCACCTCGCCTTCGT
Organism: Streptomyces sp. NPDC104831; assembly: GCF_055583025.1. Classification (NCBI taxonomy): domain Bacteria; kingdom Bacillati; phylum Actinomycetota; class Actinomycetes; order Kitasatosporales; family Streptomycetaceae; genus Streptomyces; species Streptomyces sp. NPDC104831. The sequence continues at coordinate 109,796 of NZ_JBVJOT010000022.1, read as the reverse complement.
CGGATCCATGTCGGGCAAGGCCGCGACCCCGTACTCCTCGCTGTACACCGCCACCAAGTTCGGGCTGCGCGGGTTCGCGCACAGCCTGCGCCAGGATCTGGCCGCGGCCGGGGTCGGCGTGTCGTTGGTGCAGCCCGGCTTCGTGGGGGAGGCGGGGATGTTCGCCGACACCGGCGCCGAGGTGCCGAGCGGCGTGCGGACCGTCTCCCCCGACCAGGTCGCCGCGGCCGTGATCCGTTCCGTCACGGAGAACCGCGGCGAGATCAACATCGCTCCGGCGAAGCTGCGGTGGCGCTGTGCCGTCGCCGGGCAGTTCCCCGACTTCGCCGCGTCGCGCGCCCGGCGAGGGGCCGGGCCGTCGGACTCGGTGCGCCGGATCGTGGAGGCACAGCGCGCCGCGCGCTGACCCGGCACCGCCGGCGACCGGGGTCAGTCGGTGCTGTCGAGCATCGCGGCGGTCAGGACGCCGCCGGCGACGCCCCAGCCTCCGTCGGCGACCTCGTCGACGAGCACGACGGTGGTGGGGCGGGCCCGCTCACCGTAGATCTCCGCGTACAGGTCGGTGGTGCGTTCGACGATCTTCTTCTTGTCCTCGGCGTCGAGGGTGCCGGCGGGGACCTTGAAATGAGCGAAGGGCATGGTGCTCTCTCCTGGGGATCGGTTTCTTCTCGGGATGCGGAAGCCTCGGGCGGAGGGCCGGTCGTCCTCGGCGGGTGCGGGTGCGGGAGCCGTCCGGCCGCGTCGTCAGACCATGCCGCCGTTGGCGCGCAGGATCTGCCCGTTCACCCAGTGCCCTTGCGCACTGGTGAGGAAGGCGACCACCTGCGCGATGTCCTCCGGCGTGCCCAGCCGCTCCAGCGGCGGGGTCCTGGCGAGCCGGTCGACCTCGTCCGCCGACTTGCCTTCGAGGAACAGATCCGTGGCGGTGGGACCGGGCGCGACGGTGTTCACGGTCACGTCCCGTCCGCGCAGTTCCCGGGCGAGGATCAGCGTCATCGCCTCGACGGCGCTCTTGCTCGCCGTGTACGCGCCGTAGGCGGGGAACCGTGTACCGACCACGGAGGTCGACAACCCCACGAACGAACCGCCCGCCCGCAGCCGCCGCGCCGCCTGTCGCGCGACGACGAAGGCCCCGCGCACGTTGGTGCGGAGCACCGCGTCGAGCACTGCAAGGTCCAGGTCGGCGATCGGCGAGAGGGCCATGCGGCCGGCGGAGTTGACGACGACGTCCACACCGCCGAACTCCTCTTCCGCCCGGTCGAACAGCGCGGCGACCGCGTCCTCGTCCGCCACGTCGCCCCGCACCGCGATCGCCTGCCCGCCGGCGGCGGTGATCGCGGCCACGGTCTCCTCGGCGGCGGTCGCGTCACGGGCGTAGTTCACGACGACGGCCAGGCCGTCCGCGGCGAGTCTCCGGGAGACGGCCCGTCCGATGCCGCGCGATCCGCCGGTGACGACGGCGACCCGAGGGGCCGATGACGGCTGAGGGATCGACGGCGGTCGAGTGGAGGGGATTGCGTTCATGCCTCCAGCGTGAACGCCGCCGGCCACCGGAACCAGGGGATCTCATCCCCTGTGTCCGCGGCCCGCCCGCGCGCACAATGGGGACCATGGGTTCCGCGAAGTACACCGAGCTGGGCGCCTTCCTGCGTTCACGGCGTGAACGCATCCGCCCGGCGGAGGTGGGGCTGCCCACCGGCCCCCGGCGCCGGGTGCCCGGGCTGCGGCGGGACGAGGTCGCCCAGCTCGCCGGGGCATCGGTGGACTACTACAACGAGCTGGAACGCGGGGCCGGCTCCCAGCCGTCCGAGCAGATGATCGCCGCCCTGGCCAGGGCGCTGCGCCTGACCGCCGACGAGCGCGATCACCTCTACCACCTGGCCGGACGCCCGGTGCCCGGGCAGGGCGGCGCCGCCTCGCACGTGCATCCCGGCATGCTCGATCTGCTGCGACGCCTGACGTCGACACCCGCGCAGGTCATCACCGACCTGCACGTCACCCTCGTGCAGAACCCGCTCGCGGTGGCCCTGCTCGGGGACCAGTCCGGCTTCCGCGGCGCCCGGGCCAGCTTCGTCCACCGGTGGTTCACCGAGCCCGAGACCCGGCGCCTCTACCCCGAGGCCGACCACGACGGCCACTCCCGCTCCTTCGTCGCCGACCTGCGGGCCGCCGCCGCGAGGCGGGACGCGAAGGACACCGAGGCCGCCACGATGATCGCCACGCTGCTCGACCGCTCCGCCGAGTTCGCCGCGCTGTGGGCCGACCACGACGTGGCCTTCCGGCGGGACGAACGCAAACGCCTCCACCATCCCGCGCTCGGTCTGATCCACGTCAACTGCCTCAACCTGTTCAGCGAGGACGGCCGACAACGGCTGCTCTGGTTCGCCCCTGTGGCCGGCACCGACAGCGCCGGCCTGTTCGACCTGCTCACCGTCATCGGCACCCAGGACATCGTCGACGCACCACGCTGACGGGGGCCTGGCCGACGAGGGGGCGTACGCCGCGCCGTCCCGGCCCGCTCCGGTGCGCCCCGCCCCCTCGCCCTCCCCCGGAGGCGTGTTTCCCGCCGGTCGGATCCCGCGCGTGCCACTGTGGCCTCGCCGAATGCCGCATCGCACCAAGGGAGTGGCCAGTGGAACTGCGGAAGGCCGCGCAGCAGGGCATCACGGGTACGGACGACGAGGCCTACCGGGAAGCCTTCGACGTGTTCCTCGCCGGGTCGGACGAGAAGGCCGTCACCCACGCCTACCTGCGCCGGGTGGTGGACCGACTGCCCGCTCGGCGGGTGTTCCTGGACATCGGCGCCGGCCTGGGGACGACGACGCGGTACCTCGCCCCGCTCTTCGAGCGCACCGTGTGCGTCGAGCCGAGCGAGCCGATGCGGCGGGCGCTGGTGCGGGCCTGTCCGCGGGCGGAGGTGGTGGCCGAACCGGTCGGCGATGCCCGGGTGGACGCGCGGGCCGACCTGGCCCTGCTGTCGCACGTGCTGTACTACGTCCCGCGCGCCGAGTGGGCGGCGACGACGGCACGCATCATGGAATGGGTGGCGCCGGGCGGGGTCCTGCTGGTGCTGCTGCAGAACCCCGACAACGCGTGCATGCGCATGGTGCGTCACTTCACCGGCCGCCACTACGACGTGCGCGAACTCGTCGGCGAACTGGCGACCCTCCCGCCCGGACTGGCCGGCCGCACCGAACTGGACGTCGTACCCGCCCGGTACCGGGGACGGAACCTGGAGGAGACCCTCGCGGTCGCCGACTTCCTCCTCAGCGTCCCCGACGCCCCCTCCGCCACGCGCGCGGCGGTCGAGGCGTACGTACGACGGCACTTCGGCGACGACGACGGCACGTACACCTTCCGCCACGACCAGCACGTCCTGCGCATCGAGCGCCCGGCACCGTGACCGTGCGCGGTGGCGGCGCACGGCGACGGCCCCAGCCGGGAGACCGCTCAGGCCGCCGCCGGCGCACCCGCCGCGGCGTCCGGTCGGCGCGCGAGCGGCCGCGTCGTACCCCGTCGTCAGCGGGACGGCGCGGCGGGCAGTGTCCGGGACCGGCCGGCGACGAGGGCGACCGCGAGCTGCACCGCACAGGCGATCAGGAGCGCGGCCAGGGGCCACGCCCAGGTGCCGGTCACATCGTGCAGCGCTCCCGCCCCCAAGGGGCCCAGCACACCGATCAGATAGCCGAAGCCCTGGCCCATGGCGGAGAGGGCGGCCGTGGTCGGCGCGTCGGGTGAGCGCAGCGCGAACAGGCCGAGGGACAGGGCGAATCCGGCGCCGAGCCCGAGTCCCAGAACGGCCACGGAGGGCCAGAGCAGGCCGCTCGGTCCCGCCAGGGCTCCCGTGAGGCCGACGGCGGTCAGGCAGGCGACGCTCACCCCGGCCGCCCGCTGATCGGGCAGGCGCCGCCCGGAGACGGCCAGCAGCCAGGCGCCCAGCACGCCCACGGCGTTGCACAGGGACAGCGCGAGCCCCGCGGACGCCGCGCTCAGCCCCCGGTCCTGCCCGATGCTCGGCAGCCACCCGAAGACGGTGTACGACAACAGCGCCTGCGCCCCGAAGAACACGGTCACCTGCCAGGCCAGCGGGTTCCGCCACAGCGCGAGCGGCCGCCCGCCGGGGTCCGGCGGCGCGGAGGAGGGCCTGTCGTGCGGCTCCCGGTCCAGGGCGATCAGGACCACCGCGACGGTGACCAGTGCGAGGGGCACCACGAGGAGCAGGAGCGGGGCCCGCCAGGGCGAGCCGGTGGCGCCGGCGAGGGGCACCGCCACCGCGGGGCCGCCGGCGGCGCCGAGGGTGAGCGCGCCCGAGTAGAACGCGGACACGCGGGGGACGGACCGCGGGAACCGGCGTTTGATGAGGCTCGGTATCAGCACGTTCGCCACCCCGATCGGCGCCGCGACCAGCACGGTGCCCGCGAACAGGGCACCGGGCGAGGTCCCGGCCCGCAGCAGCCCGCCGGCGGTGAGGACGGCGAGCGAGGCGGCCAGCAGGGTCCGGGTGCGGTAGCGGCGGGCGAGCCGTGGCGCGACGAACGCGAACAGGCCCAGGCACAGCAGTGGCAGGGAGGTGAGGACCCCCACCGCCGTGTCGCCGAGGCGCAGATCGGCGCGGAGCGGCGTGAGCAGCGGGGCGACGGAGGTGAGCGGCGCCCGGAGGTCGAGCGCGAGCAGCGCGAGGGCCGCCAGGAGTAACCGGGTGCGGGCGGAGGGCGGCTTCGCCGCCGGGGCCTGGTCCGTGTCGTGCGGGGAGGCGGGTGAGCCGAGAGGCATGGCACCGTCCGATCTGAGGGTGCGGCAGGACAGTATTACGATACAGTGCGTACTGAATCAATTCGAGGGCCGGCGGCTCCCCCTCCCCGCCGCTCCGAGGGCGGGCGGCAGACTGGGGGGACGAACATCCCGCACCGCACCGGAAGGCAACCCCGTGCCCCGCAGCTCGACACGCCCGGACGGCGCCGCTCGTACGGCCGGCCGCAAGAAGGACCCGCAGATCGACGAGGCCGTGCTGCGCGCCACGCTCGAACTCCTCGACGAGATCGGGTACGCGGGGACCTCCATCAGCCAGGTCGCCACGAGGGTGGGGGTCTACCGGCCCGCCATCTACCGCCGTTGGCCGTCCAAACAGCACCTGGTCGCCGAGGCCGTCGCCTCCGCCCTCGGGCACGAGCCCACGCCCGACACCGGCGATCTGCGGGCCGACCTGCTCACCGGTGTCGGAACGCTCGTCGAGGCCTTCACGGCGACGAGTGTCAGCCGGGTGCTGCCCGCGCTCGTCGCGGACCTCGCCCGGCAACCCGAACTCCGCGAGGAATTCCTCGCGTCCGTCTTCCGGTCCCGGCGGGCCTCCACCGCCCGCCGCCTGCGCGCCGCCGCCGCGCACGGGGAGATCCGCCCGGACTTCGACATGGAATTCGTCCTGGACGCGCTGGCCGCCCCCGTGTACTACCGGGCCCTTTTCGGCCACGGCCCGCTCACCCCGGAGCTGACCGAACAGAGCGTCGACCTGGTCCTCACCTCCTTGCGGCCCCGCTGACCTCCCCGCCCGGCGGTCACCGCGGAGGCTGCGGCCCCCGCCGGCGTCACCGGCCCGCGCCGCGTCCCCCGCGGCGGCGAGGCCCGGCCGCCGCGCCCGGCCGAACGGTTCCGCGCGCTCCGGCGACCGGGGCGCGTCCTGCTCCAGGACGAGATCTCCGGGCCGGTCCCGACCGTGCGGGCCGCCGGCGGCGAGGGGGCGGCGCGTTCAGCGCAGGGCGATGAGCGCGATGGCGGCGGCCGCGCACACCAGCCCGGCGGCCTGCCGCCGGGTCAGCCGCTCGTCCAGGAAGAACAGCGCCAGCAGCACCGGGACGGCCGGATAGAGCGCCGACAGCACGGTGGCCACGGCCATCAACTGGTGCCGGGTGGCCGTCAGATACAGGATGATCGCGACCGTCCCCACCGCACCGGCCGCGACGGCCACCGCCGCCGGCCGCCCGGGCATCCTCACCGGAGCCCGGTACAGGGCGAGCACCGCGGCGATCACCACGACGGACACGACCCGGCTGACCACGACGGGCCACAGCCCGCCGTCCCCTCCCACCTGGGCCATCGCCAGGAACTGCACCCCGATGCCGGCGCTCGCCGTCAGCGCGGCCGGCACCCCCGCGGTCACCGGCGGGCCCTCACCGCCCGGACCGGGACCGGGCGCCTGCGCGACGAGCCACAGCGCGGGCACGGCGGCCACGATGCCGACCCAGGCGACCGCGGCCGGCCGCTCGCCCAGCAGGGCGACCCCCACCAGGACGGGCAGGGTGACGGCACCCACGTCGCTGACCGGTACGACGACGCTCATCTTCCCCTGCGACATCGCCCGGTAGAGGAAGGCGACCCCCACCCCCGTACCGGCACCCGACAGCGCGCCGAAGCCGTAGTCACCCGCCGTCGCCGGGCCGCCGGCCGACGACAGGGCCGCCACCAGCGCGACCACGGTCCCGGCGAGCTGTGCGTACAGGGCCACGGTGATGCCGTCGACGCGGCGGGAGACGAGCCCGCCCGCGAAATGGGTCGCGCCGAAGCAGAGCGCGGAGGCCAGTGCCAGGGTCTCACCCACGGGCCCTCCTCCCGGACGGCAGCGGACTCTCCCGGGGCGGCGGGGCAGCGGCTCGCGAAGGCATACCGACCGCCCTACCCGCGATCCCCGCGAAGATGACACCCGCCCCGGCGGCGGCACCGGCCACCCCACAGCGGCATGGTTGCGGTCTGTACGATTCCGCGATCTCCCCCTTAGCGTCGAGTGGTTGGCCGACGAGCCCGGCAGCCCTGCCGGGGGAGGGAGGCGAGACATGACGGTCCTGTGGGGCGTGTCCTTCGACGCGACACCCCTGTCCGGAGTGGTCGTCGAATTCGCGAAGACCGCCCGGCACTTCCACGACCGGGGCTACGAGGTGCACCTCGACCTCGGCTACGACATCAAGGCGGACAAGGGACGGTTCTTCGTCCCGTACCGTGACGAGGCCCGGCTGCTGCCGCCCTGGATACGCCTGTCGCGATTACCGGGACTCGACACCGTGGCCGGCTACGACGCCGCGCTGGTGACCGAGGTCCTCCAGGAAGTCGTCGAGAAGGGCGACCCGCGGCTGCTGCCACGCGTGGAGCGGACCGCGGACGCCCTGTGCGAACGGGTGCTGTCCCTGTGGGAATCGCTCGGCGTCACCCGGGTGCTGGTGGAGAACGGCACCCTGCCGGAGAACATCATCGTCACCCGTGCCCTGCAACAGGCGATCGTCGCCTACGGCGCCCGGCACCGCCTGGGCCGCTACGTGCTGTGGCGCGACCACGACCTGATGTGGCAGAGCGAGCCCGGCAGCGGCAAATACGGCAGCCCCCCGTACCCGCACGTCCCGCCGCTGCTCGACTCCGTCCACGTCCGCTATCTCGCGCTGCACGAGCGGGCCAGGTCCCTCACCCGCGCCTGGGCGCCGCACGTGCGCCACATCGACGTCCTGCCGAACGTGTTCCCGCACCGGGCGGCCACGACCGGCCCGCGCAACGCGTCCTTCCGCGCCGACCACGCGATACCCGACGGCGCCCGGCTGATCGCGCGCACCACCCGGATCATCCCGCAAAAACGCATCGACCGTGACATCCACCTGATCGTCCGGCTCGCGCGCACCACGGACGTCCGCCTGTTCGTGGCCGGCGACACCGCGGAGGACCCCCGCGAGTACCGGCGGCTGACCGCGCTCGCCGCCCGCCTCGGCGTCACCGACCGGATCGTCTTCGGCGGCTGGCTCGCCCCGGACCCCGACGCGGCCGGCACGCCCGCCGGCGGCGGCCCCTCCGTCCGCGACCTGCTGGCCCACGCCGACCTGGTGTCGTTCCTGACCTCCTACGACTACGACAGCTACGGGAACCCCATCGGCGAGGCCATCGCCGCCAAGGTCCCCTACATCACCAGCGCCTACGAGCTGTATCCGACGGTGTACGGCGACAAGGGCTTCCGCGCACCCGTCCTGCACGACGACCTGCCGACCCCCGCGTTCGTGAACGAGGTGGCACAGCTGTTGAACGACGACGACCTGCGGTCCGCGACGGTGGAGCACAACCACCGGCTGGGCGCCCGCTCCTTCGGCCGGCCGGCCGCGGCCGGCCTGCTCGACCGACTCGTCCTCACCCCGATGGGCGGCAGGACCCGGATGAGCGTGATCCTCCCGGTGTACAACGAGGCCGCCCAGCTGACCGCCGTGCTGGAGTCGCTGTACGACCAGCGCGACGGCGACGGCCGGCTCGACCCGGAGCTGTACGAGATCGTGGTGGTCGACAACAACTCCACCGACGACACCGTGGCACTGGCCGAGCGCTTCGCGGCCGGCCACCCCGACCTGCCCCTGCACATCGTGAGCGAACCCGAGCAGGGCGTCTCGTGCGCCCGCCGCACCGGCATGCGGTTCGCCGCCGACCGCAGCGCCGGCCGGCCCGCCGGCGACGAACGGTTCTACCTGGTCTCCGCCGACGCGGACTGCCGGGTGGACCCCCGGTGGCTGGCCACGCTCCTGGAGGCGATGGACGACAGCGGCGCCGACATCGGCGTGTGCGACTACTTCTACCGCGCCGAGCACTTCGCGGACCGGCCCCGGCTGTGGGACGCGATCTCCCGCACCCTGCGCTGCCGCCAGGTGGCCTTCACCCTCTTCGGTGGCTTCCCCGACGGCAAGGGGTTCGCCGTCGAACGCCGGGCGCACGACCGGGCGGGCGGCATCGAGATCTTCTACCAGGTGGAGAACGGCCGCTTCGTCAACCACCTCTCCGACGACTGGGACTTCGGCATCAAGGTGTCCGCACTCGGCGGCAGCCGGGTGTACGTCCCCGCCTCCCGGGTGGAGATCAACCCGCGCCGGGTGGACCACGCCCTGGATGAGGTGATCGAGGGCAAGGCCTACGGCTCGCACGGCACCATCGTCATGCGGGACATCCGCCCCGCCGCCGACGACCGCCAGACCCCGGGCGTCCGCGACCTCACCGAGGACGAGGCGCGCCGCGCCTGGGAGTTCTCCATCAAGGACTTCACGCCCAAGAACCTCCTGCTGCCCGTCCTGCTCGACCCGGACCTGCTCTCCACCGCCCCGGTACGGGACTTCTTCGGCGCCCCGCTCGCCGACGCGCTGCGGCAACGCGTCGAAGAGATCGTCGGCGAGATGCGCATCCTGGACTTCACCCCCATCCACCGCTACAAGACCCCGTCCTTCCGCCTCTACTTCGAGTTCGCCGACCAGCTCTTCGAGCGGCTGCGGGCGACCGTCGGCGACGACATCGGCCACCCGCCGCCCCTGCCGCCCTGCCTGGCGGACGTCCCCCGCGAGCGGTTCCGGGAGTTCGTCGCCTACTACTGCGAGGACCGCGAATCCGGCGAGGCCCACGACTACTTCGGCAACGGGGGTGTCTTCTGATGACCGACCCCGCGCTCGACTCCCTGCTGGCGGTGGACCCCGCCGCGCCGGTCCCGGACGCCGTCCACGCCCTCGCCGCACCCGAGAACCGGCACCTGCTGGACTACGTGCGGGAGGACCCGTTCGGCGCCCACGTCTTCCCGGGCGACATCGAGGGCTACGACCCCGAGCGGTTCCTGGACGACCTCGACACCCAGCTGAGCACCACCGGGCCGATCCACCTGTGGGCCTACATCCCCACCTGCTCCTACCGCTGCCGGTTCTGCCAGTACCCGGTCGTCATCGTCAAGGGCCCCCAGGACACGGTGGACCGGCGGGCCGCGCAGTGGGTGGACTGGAACATCCGGGAGGCCCGCCTCTGGCTGCGCAGGCTCCCGCACCTGGCCACGGCGCCGGTGGGCGAGTTCAACGTGTTCGGCGGCACCCCGTCGCTGCTGCCCGCCGACCAGATCCGCCGGCTGCTCGACTTCTACCGCGAGAACTTCGGCTTCGGCCCCGGCACCACCGTACGGTTCGAGGGCGACCCCACCACCTTCACACCACAGAAGCTGGAACTGCTCGCCGAACTCGGCTGCGGCAGGATCTCCAGCGGGGTGCAGTCCTTCGACGACCACGTGCTGCGCCTGAGCGGGCGCGAACACACGGCCGCCGCCTGCACGGACTTCATCCGCCGGGCCAAGGCCACCGGCTTCGAGCGGGTCGGCGTGGACCTGATGTACGGCCTGCTCGACCAGAGCGTGGACAGCGTCCGGCGCGACCTGGAGACCGTACTGGAACACGAGCCCACCGCCGTGGTGTGCACCAAGCTGCACCTGCGGGACTTCGCCGACACCCGCACCGGCGTCTCCGGGGTGCGGCCCGCCGCCTGGCAACTCCCCGGTTACCGGGCCCGGCTGGCGTCCCGGGGGCACCACTGGCCCACGCTCGGCGAGCAGTACCAGATGCGGGAGATCCTCACCACCGGGCTGCGCGAGGCCGGCTGGACGGAGCATCCGACGATGTATTTCGCCCGGCCCGGAGCCGGCCCGGAGAAGTGGAAGTCCCTCATGGCCGACCAGGACCGGCAGCGGCCCGAGGTCGCCATCGGCCTGGGCGGCAGCTCCAGCTGCCACCGCTCCGAGGCGATGACGGACGTCGACTGGCGGCGGTACGGCGAAGCGGTGCGGGCCGGGCGGATCCCCCTGGACTCCGCCACCGGGTTCACCGCGCGGGCCCGGGAGACGAGGGCCATCACCATGGCGCTGTCCACGCTGCGCCCGCTGCGCGAGGACGTGCACCGGCGGCGCTTCCCCGGTTCCTCGCTCTTCGGACCCGATCGGCGCGAAGGCTTCGACTCCCTGCGCCGCCGGGGGCTCCTGGAGACCGACGAGGCCGCGGGCACGGTCACGCTCACCCCGGTGGGGGAGACCCTGGTCGAGGCGATCATCAACACCGAGCTGACGGCGCGGCCGGACACCTGAGCGGACCCGGTCAGCGGCGCAGGGCGCGGAAGAAGGCCCGGGTGTCGGCGACGAGGAGATCGGGCGCCTCCAGCGCCGCGAAGTGCCCGCCCCGGCTGAACTCCGACCAGCGCACGACGCGGTGCCGGCGCTCCAGCACGCTCCGCACGGCCGGGTCGCTGGGGAACACGGCGACACCGGTGGGCACCGGGGACGGCGGGGCGGGCCGGTCGGCGATCCGCTCCTCGTAGTAGATGTGAGCCGAGGACGCCCCGGTGCCCGTCAGCCAGTACAGCGTGGCATTGGTCAGCAGCAGATCGCGGTCGACGGCGTCCTCGGGGAGCGCCCGGGCGGGGTCGGTCCACTCCTTGAACTTCTCCACGATCCAGGCGAGTTGCCCGGCGGGCGAGTCGTTCAGGGCGTAGGCCAGTGTCTGCGGCCGGGTGCTCTGCAGGTCCGAGTAGCCCCGGCCCTCGCGCCGGATGCCGTCGGCGGCGGCGAGCCGCGCCCGCTCGGCCCCGCCGAGCCCCGCCAGCTCGGCGGGGCCGAGGGAGGGGAAGTCCAGCCCGCCGTGGATGTGGACGCCGACGACCCGTTCGGGGGCGTGCCGGCCCAGCTCGGGCGAGATGACCGAACCGGCGTCCCCGCCCCCGGCGCCGTAGCGGCGGTAGCCCAGGCGGTCCATCAGCTCCGCCCAGGCGCGTGCCGTCCGGCCGTAGTCCCAGCCGGGTTCCGCCAGCGGCACCGAGAAGCCGAAGCCGGGCAGGGACGGGGCGACGACGTGGAAGGCGTCGGCCGGATCGCCCCCGTGGGCGCGCGGATCCGTCAGCGGGCCGATGACCTCCAGGAACTCCACCACCGAGCCCGGCCAGCCGTGCGTGAGGACCAGCGGAAGGGCGCCCGGCTCCGGCGACCTGACGTGCAGGAAGTGGACGCGCTGCCCGTCGATGTCCGTGACGTACTGCGGGAACGCGTTGAGCCTGGCCTCCCACTTCCGCCAGTCGTAGCCGTCGGTCCAGTAGCCCACCAGGTCCCTCAGGTAGTCGGCCGGAACGCCCCGGCTCCAGCCCGTCCCGGGGGTCGTCGTCGGCCAGCGTGTGCCCCGGAGGCGGTCACGCAGGTCCGCCAGCGCGTGCTCCGGTACGTCGATGCGGAAGTCACTGAGGCTCGTCACGGTCCGCACCTCCTTTCCGGGTCTCTGGTGCCCCCGCGCGACGGAAGTCATCACCGGCCCCCGCGTGTCTCACCCGCCCGGAGTGTCCGAATCCGCTCTTGTGCCGGGTTCGCGGCGCTCCCTAGGTTGGATTTTGTGTCGCAGATGAACAAACCATCGGTCGCACCGTTCCCCCCCACCGCACCAACCCCCGAGCGGCAGTTCCTGCGCTTGCGGATCACGCTCACCCTGTTCTTCGCGCTCGGCGGCTTCCTCTACGCCGGCTGGGCCATCCGGATCCCCGCGATCAAGGAGCAGACACACGCGTCGCCCGCGTCCCTCGGCCTCGCCCTGTTCTGCATGACGGCGGCGGCCGTGGTGTCGATGCTGGTCACCGGCAGACTGTGCCGCCGCTTCGGCAGCCGCCGCATGACCGTCGCGACGGCCGCCCTGCTGTCCGCCACCGTCTTCCTGTCCCCCCTCACCCATTCGGCGCCCACCCTGGGCCTGGTCCTGATCCTCTTCGGCGCCGCCTACGGAGGCATCGACGTCGCCGGAAACAGCGTCGCCGTGGAACTCATCCAGGCGACGGACCGGCCCCTCATGCCGGGCTTCCACGCGGCCAACAGCCTGGGCAGCCTGGCCGGAGCCGGACTCGGCGGGCTGCTGGCCACCACCCTCACCCCCACCCGCCACCTGCTCCTGCTGGTGCCGGTCGGGCTGCTGGCCACCGCGCTGGGCGGCCGTGTCCTGCTGTCGACCCCCACCCCGTCACGCCGGGCGGGCGACACGGCGGCGGCGGATCGGCGGGACCGGCCGGACACCGCAGGCCGGCGCTCCGCGCGGGTGCGCCCGGACGTCCTCGTCTTCGGCGTGCTCGGCCTGTGCGCCGCCTACAGCCAGGGGGCCCTCGACACCTGGGTGCCGCTGCACATCAGCGACGACCTCGACGCCGGGCCCGGTGTGGCGGCGGCCGGGTACGCGACGGTGACCCTGATGCTCGCCCTGGGACGGCTGCTGGGCACCCGGCTGCTGGAGGGCCTCGGGCAGACCGGGGTCGTCACGGCCGGCGGGCTGGTGGCGGGGGCGGCCATGGTCGTGGTCGCCCTGTCGACGCAGCCGTGGCTGGTCTTCGCCGGGCTCGCCGTCACCGGGCTGGGCCTCGCCAACATCTTTCCGGTGGCCATGGCCCGGGCGGGCGCGGCGGGCGGTCCGGACGGTGTCGCGCTCGCCTCGACGCTGGGATACAGCGGAATTCTGGTCGCGCCGCCATCGATCGGATTCCTCGCCCAGGGACTTGGTCTGCCCGTCGCACTCAATGCCATTGCCGTGATGATCGTCGCTTCGGGCGCCATCGCCTACGCGGCACGCAACCGGGGCGTGTCCCCCGCGCGTCGAACGGAACGCACATCCCTGGAGGAAAAACACCCCGCGTAAAAAAGGAACCAAGCACGCGGAAGGAATTCCTCCCCGGTTTCCCGCTTTCCGCGACATCACACCGGATATTTCGCGGCATCACACCGGACCCGGCGGGGCGCCGCCGCCGGGAATTGCCCGGTGTTCCATGCCGTGTGCGTTTACGCGAAGGCGTCGCCGACCATGCCCGCGGTCAGCGTGGCGCCGTCGGCGGGATCGATCAGCAGAAACGATCCGGTGCGGCGGGAGAAGGCGTAGGCGTCCAACGGCAGGGGCTCGGCGGTGCGCAGCCGCACCCGGCCTATGTCGTTGACCGCCAGCCGGTCGGGCCGGGCCGTGGCGGAGAGGTCGTCCAGGGACAGCCGGGAGGGGATGTCCTCGACGATCGCCTTCACGGTGCGGGTGGTGTGCTTGAGGAGCACCCGCCGGCCGGCCCGCAGCGGGCTGTCGTGGAGATGGCAGACGGTGGCGGTGACCTCCCGGCACAGCCGCGGAGCGGCGTCGGCCGGAGCGATCAGGTCCCCGCGCGAGACGTCGAGGTCGTCGGCGAGCCGGAGCGTGACCGACTGCGGTGCCCACGCGGTGCTCACCGGCCGCCCCAGCAGATCGATCGCGACGACACGGGAGGTCCGGCCCGAGGGCAGCACCGTCACCGGCTGGCCCACCCGGAACGCCCCGGCGGCGATCTGGCCGGCGTAACCGCGGTAGCCGGGCCGCTCGGGCAGGCGCGGGCGGATGACGTACTGCACGGGGAACCGGGCCGCGCCCTGGGCCGGGTCGTCGCCGAGCGGGACGCCCTCCAGGTGCTCCAGCACGGTGGGGCCGTCGTACCAGCCCATGCGCGGGCTCGGCTCGACCACGTTGTCCCCGGCCAGCGCGGAGACGGGGACGGCGGTCACCTCCGGCACCCCGAGCGGGGCCGCGTACGCGCCGAACTCCCCGGCGATCCGGGCGAACACCGCCCGGTCGTAGCCGGCCAGGTCCATCTTGTTCACCGCCAGCATCACGTGCGGCACCCGCAGCAGCGCGGCGATCGCCGCGTGCCTGCGGGTCTGCTCGACCACGCCGTTGCGGGCGTCGACCAGGATGACGGCCAGGTCGGCGGTGGAGGTCCCGGTGACCATGTTGCGGGTGTACTGCACGTGACCGGGGGTGTCGGCCAGGATGAACCGGCGGCGGGCGGTGGCGAAGTAGCGGTAGGCGACGTCGATGGTGATGCCCTGTTCCCGCTCGGCGCGCAGCCCGTCGGTCAGCAGCGCGAGGTCGGGACCCTCGGCGCCCTGGGTGCGCGAGGCGTGTTCCAGGGCCTCCAACTGGTCGGCCAGCACCGACTTGGAATCGTGCAGCAGCCGGCCGACCAGGGTGGACTTGCCGTCGTCGACGCTCCCGGCGGTGGCGAAGCGCAGCAGCGCGGCGGCCGGCAGCGGGCCCGGTACCGGACCGTCGGCGGCGGAGGTGGTGGCAGCGGTGGTCATCGGATCAGAAGTACCCTTCGCGTTTACGGTCCTCCATGGCGGCCTCCGACAGCCTGTCGTCGGCCCTGGTCGCGCCCCGCTCGGTCAGCCGGGAGGCCGCGATCTCCGCGATGACCTGCTCGGCCGTGACGGCGTCGGAGTCCACCGCGCCGGTGCAGGACATGTCGCCGACGGTGCGGTAGCGCACCCGGCGCACCTCCCGCCGCTCGCCGTCCCGCGGCCCGCCCCAGGCCCCCGGCGCCAGCCACATGCCGTCGCGGAGGAACACCTCGCGCCGGTGGGCGTAGTAGACGGCCGGCAGCTCGATGTCCTCCCGGGCGATGTACTGCCACACGTCCAGCTCGGTCCAGTTCGACAGCGGGAAGACGCGCACGTGCTCACCGGGGGAGTGCCGGCCGTTGTACAGCTGCCACAGCTCCGGCCGCTGCCGGCGCGGGTCCCAGCCGCCGAACTCGTCCCGCACCGAGAACACCCGTTCCTTGGCCCGGGACTTCTCCTCGTCACGGCGCCCGCCGCCGAAGACCGCGTCGAACCGGTGGGCGGCGATGGCGTGCAGCAACGGCACGGTCTGCAGCGGGTTGCGGGTGCCGTCCGGGCGCTCCCGCAGCTCGCCGCGGTCGATGAAGTCCTGCACGGAGGCCACGTGCAGCCGCAGCCCGTGCCGGGCCACCACCCGGTCCCGGTGGGCGAGCACCTCGGGGAAGTTGTGGCCCGTGTCCACGTGCAGCAGGGCGAAGGGCACCGGCGCCGGGGCGAACGCCTTCAGCGCCAGGTGCAGCATCACGATGGAGTCCTTGCCGCCGGAGAACAGGATCACCGGGTTCTCGAACTCGCCCGCCACCTCCCGCAGGATGTGCACCGCCTCCGACTCCAGCGCCGCCAGGTGGGGCAGCGCGTACCCGTCCCGTCGGGTGCTCCTCGTCTTCTCGGTGAGCAGCCGTGTTCCGCGGTCGTCGGTCATGCGAGGTCCCGTTCGGAGAGAAGGGTCAGCAACGAGCCGACGCTCTCGTCGACACCGCGGCCGTGCGCCTCGATGCGCAGGTCCGGGGCGACGGGCGGCTCGTACGGGTCGTCGACGCCGGTCAGGCCGGTCAGCTCGCCGGCGGCCTGCCGGGCGTAGAGGCCTTTCACATCGCGCCGCGCGCACACCTCCACCGGTGTGGCCACGTGGACCTCGACGTACGCGGTGCCGCTCGCCTCGTGACGCCGGCGCACCGCCTCGCGGCCCTCGGCGTACGGCGCGATCACCGGCACCAGGACGAGCACGCCGTTGCGGGCCAGCACCTCGGCGACCAGGCCGACGCGCCGCACGTTGGTGTCGCGGTCCTCCTTGGAGAAGCCCAGGCCCGCCGAGAGGAAGCGGCGGATCTCGTCGCCGTCGAGCACCTCCACCCGGCGGCCCCGCGACTTCAGGCGCCCGGCCGCGGCTCTGGCGATCGTGGTCTTGCCGGCACTGGGCAGACCCGTGAGCCAGACGGTGGCCCCGGGGTGACAGGTGCAGAAAGAGAAGGAGTTCACAGCCGCTCCTGAACTGAGCAGGGTGGGGCTTCGTGCCCGGCGGCCGACGGCCTGCCGGGGACACGCGTCCTGCGCAGACTAGGCACGCGAAAGGGCGGCGAGGAACCGCGGGAGAGCGGTTTCGGACAGATAACGGCCCCGCCGCGAACCGGTTGGGCCGATCTTTCTGTGGTAACGGGCAGAGCGGATTTCCTCGTTGAACGGATAAATAACCAGGTTGTTTTGCAAGATCGATCACCGGGTTGCGGTCCGGTCAGCTTGGCGGAATCGTCGTCCTGTCAAAGAGCTTGTGTTGCACGGGTTTGACCCCGGGTTAGCCTGAGAACACGTCCAAGGGGATCAGAACGCGCCCCGGTAAATCGTCGTGTGCCGTGACCCGTCGTCCCGGTTTTCGGGATATCCGGTGAAGGCGGAGGCGTCCGCCGCACCTTCGGCACCCATGACAGACCGTCTCCAGCGTTGTCGTCTTTTTTTCATTGATCCGCCGTGCACCCCCCCCGCGAGTCGAGGAACGAAGGTCATGAGTGGGATTGCTGCGTCACTGTTACCGAGCCCGGCACACCGGTGGGACCGGGCGGCGGCCCAAAGCCTGACGGGCAGAGACGAGGTGCTGTACCGGGCCCACCTCGTCGGTGCCGACCCCGCGCTGACGAAGGAGGGCGGCGGCAACTTCTCGGCGAAGGGCACCGCACCCGACCACCTCGGCAGGCCGACCGAGGTGTTGTGGATGAGCGCCTGGGGCTGCGACGGCGCCACCACGACCGCCGCCGACTTCCCGGCCCTGCGCCTGGCCGACCTGCGGGCCCTGCGCGACTGCGGCCCCCTGGAAGAGAGCGAGATGATCGACCGCGTCCTGGCCTGCGGTCTGCGCGGAGAACAGCCCCGCCCCGGCATAGAAACCCTCACCCACGCCTTCATCCGGGCCCGGCACGTCGACCACTGCCACCCCGACGCCGTCATCGCGCTCACCTCCGTTCCCGACGGACGCCGGCTGGCCGAGGAGGAGTTCGGCGACGAGGCGATCTGGTTCGACTACCGGCAGTTCGACATCGGCGTCGCCCGCGAACTCGCCGACCGCATCGACGCACGGCCGGGCTGCCGGTTCGTGCTCCTGGCCAACCACGGCCTGTTCACCTGGGGCGACACCAGCGAGGAGTGCTACCTCAACTCGCTGGAGGCCGTCTCCCGCGCCACCAGCGCCCTGGACCGGGCGATCCACCGGACACCCGACCTCGGCGGCACCGCCGTCGAGGCGCCACCGAGCGAGACGGCGACGGAGCTGCTCGCCGGAATCCTCCCCGCGCTGCGCGGTGCGCTGTCCGCCGGCACCCCCGGACTCGTGCTGCACACCGACCGCACCCCCGAAGCGGTCGCCTTCAGCTCCTCGGCGCGCGGCCCCGCGCTCAGCCAGGCCGGCCCCGCCTGCCCCGACCACCTGGTCACCGTGGGATACCGGCCGCTGGTGCTCGGCCCGCTCCGCACGCCCGGGCACACGACACGGCCCCTCACCCCCGACGCCGTGGACGAGGCCGTCCGCGCCGTGCTGGAGGGCGTCGCACACCACCGCAAGTGGTACGACGGCTACTACGAACACCACATCACCGAGGCCGGCCGGGCGCTCGGCCGGCGCAGCGACGCCCCCCGGGCGGTCGTGCTGCCCGGCATCGGCGTGGTGACCAGCGGCAGCGACGCGGCGAAGGCCAGGCTGTGCGCGGACCACTTCGGGCAGACCATGACGGTGGTGCGCGCGGCCGACGCGGCGGGCGGCTACAGCTCGCTGAGCGAGGCCCAGGGCGCGGCCGACGAGTACTGGCCCCTGATGCGCTTCAAGCCCCAGCTCCGCTCGTCCGACGGACCGCTGGCCGGCCGCGTCGTCCTGCTGACCGGCGTGGACGACGACCGCACCGCCGCCCTCGCCGCCCTGCTGGCGGCCGAGGACGCGCACGTGGCGCTCGCGGGCGAGGACCCGGCCCGGGTCGCCGAGGCCGTGGGCCGGATCGTGGCAGACCACGGCGAGCGCCGCGCGGTGGCACTGACCCCCGCCGGCGCGGACCCCGGGGAGGCCGTCCGCCGGGCGGTGCTCGCCTACGGCGGCTTCGACGTGCTCGTCGACGCGACCCGCTCCGGGCACACCGCCCCCGAGGCCCTGCCCGTGCTCGCCCGCCAGGGACTGGGCGGCTCGATCCTGCTGGCGGGTCCCGGCCGGACCGCCGGGGACCTGCGGTCGCAGCTCGACGGCCTGGCACCGGAATGCCGGCGCCACGGCGTGTCCGTCCACGCCATGACGGAGGCCCCCGAGGACGCCCTCCTGGCGGCCGCCCTCTTCTTCACCGGACCCGCGGCCGGCGCCTGGCGCGGCACCGTCCTGGAACCGGCCGCCACGGCGAGGGGGACGGAGGCCTCATGACCCGCCCCGGACCCACGGTACGGCCGGCCTCCCTGGCCGAGCTGCTGCCGCCCGGCCGGCAGCTGCTGGCCTCCTGCTTCGACGCCCACCACACCATCGGCGGCGGCCTGTTCGCCGTGGACCGCACCGTCACGGAGATCGACCGGGTCTCCAGCACCGGCCTCGACCTGGCCGACGGGCTGCTCTACCGGTGCCTGTGGAGCGCCGAGGGCAGCCCGGCCGAGCTGGTGGTGTACGACACGACCGGCGTCCTGCGCTACCACCGGCTGGACGACGTCTCCACCCCGCACGACATCCTGGTCGCGGACGGACGGGTCCTGGTCGCGGCCACCACGCAGAACGAGGTGCGGTGCGTGGCACCCGACGGCGCGACCCTGTGGCGCTGGCGGGCGCCCGGCGAGACCGACAGCTGGCACCTCAACAGCCTGGCCCGCTACGGCGAGCGGGTCGCGGTGTGCGGGTTCGGCCCGTTCCTGCGGCGCCGGGGCTGGGACGAGAACGGCAAGCCCGCCAGCGGCCGGGTGGTCGCCCTGGACACCGGGGAACCACTGCTGGAGGGGCTGCGCGCCCCCCACAACCCCTGGTACGCCGACGGCACCTGGCTCGTCTGCGACTCGGCCTCCGGCGAGCTGCTGGAGATCGCCGACGCCACCCGCAAGGCGACCCGCCGGCTCGCGCTGCCCGGCTGGCCCCGCGGACTGGCCGTCACCGACCGTCATGTCTTCGTCGGGCTCAGCCCGCACCGGCACGCCGCGACCTCGGTGGAGACGGCGGCGGTCGCCGCGGTCGACCGGGCCGACTGGAGCCTGGCCGCGCTGGTCGACCTGCCCGCGCGCGAGGTGTACGCCCTGAGCCTGGCGCCGACGGCCCTGGTGTCCGGCGCCCGGCGCGGGTTCGGCGCGAACCGCACCAGGACCCACGAGCAGGGGCAGCGCGGCCTGTTCGAGCGGCTCGGCCGGCGCCCCGCGCGGCTGTGGGCCATCGGCGACCCGCTGCCCGAGTCCGGCCGCCGCGCCACCGTCCGCCCGGCCGAGCCGCCCGCCGGGGAGACACGGGCCGAACCCGGCGCCCTGCTGACCCTGGAGATCCTGGTCCGCAACGAGGGCACGGAACTGCTGACCCCGGCACCGCCCCACCCGGTGCGCGTGGTGCACCGCTGGTACGACTCCGAGGGCGCGGTGGTGACCACGGGCGGGAAACCCATCAGGGCCGAACTGCCCCGCTCCCTGCCGCCGGACGACACCACCCGGGTGCCGGTACGGGCCCGGGTGCCGGCCGAGCCCGGCCGCTACGTGCTGCGCCTCACCCTGGCCCAGGACGGCCACCCGCCGTTCGACGAGACCGACGCCTCCGGCGCGCTGGACCTGCCGGTCCGGGTGACGGCCGCGGACACCGGGTCCACGGCGCTCGCCCCGTTCGCGATCGACGCCGCACGGGTGCGGGCCGCCCGCGCGGCGGGACCCTTCGTGACGGACATGGTGCGGACGCTGCTCACCCGCCCGCCGGGCACTCCGGACGGCCTGGCCGCCGGGCTGGTCGCGGACCTGGGCCGGCCGGCGTTCGCCGCTGCCGTCGCCGACGTGCTGGAGTGCTCGCCGGACGCCCTGGAACACCCCCTCGGCAGCGTCCTGCCCGACCCGGACGACGTGCTGCTCACGGGCGCCGAGGCGGTGGCCCTGACGCTGCGGCGGGCGGGCGTCACGGCCGTCTTCGGCGCGGACGCCGACGGATCGCCGCTGCGTGAGGCGTTCGCCTCGCTCGGCCGGTTCGTCGCGGCCGACGAGGGCCGGGACTGCCTGCTGCGGGCGGCGGGGGCCGGCCTGTCCTGTCCCGGCCGGGGAGCCGCCCTCCTGCGCTCGCCCCGCGGCCTGACGGACGGGCTCGGCGCGCTGGAGGACCTGCGCCGGGACGGCACCGGGGTGTTCGTCCTGGCCGAACTGCCGTCCGCGTCCGACGCGGACGGGGAACTCGTCCGCCTGGCCGGGCGGCTGAGCGGCGCCCGGCACGCGTGCGGACCGGTGCCCGAGGATCCCGGGGCGCGGAGCGCCGCCGTGGACGGCTTCGTCACGGCACTGCGGGAGACGGTCCGGGACGTGCTGGACCCCCCGCACGGGCCCGTCCTGCTCACCCTGCCGCCCCAGGCACTGCGCACGGCATGGGTGCCGCTGTCCGCACTGCGCGCGGCGCTCACCGCCGTGCCCGCGCCGGGCCTCCCGGGGCCGCTGCGGTCACTGGAGGGCGCGCTGCTGACGGCCGACCGGCTGGTGGTGCTCGCCGACGACCGCACGGTGGCGGTGGCGGGAGCCGGTGCCGCGCTGGACGCCTTCGCCCACCGCACCGGCGCCACGGTCCTGCGCGTGGGACCGCCGTGGGGCCCGGCGAAGGCGGAGCCGGACGCCCCGGCACGCCTCGACCCCGCGTCCCCCGCCCACCGGAAGGCGGTGCAGGCGGCGGACCTGGTCCTCGCCCTCGGCGACGGCGGCGCCGACCCGGGCACCGCCGGGCAACCCGAGCGGGGCCGCCGGATGCTGCTGACCCTCGACCCCGCCACGGCCCGCGCGCACGCCCGCACCGGACCGTGGGAGGCGATCGCGGTCAGCGACCCGGCCGCGGCCCTGGACGCCCTCGCCCGCGGCCACACGACCACCGTGCCACGGCCCGCCGCGGGGGCGCGGGACGCCGTCGGGCCGGCGGCGCGGGACGCCGACGCCGGACCCCGGGGCGCGGTGGCCGAAGGGGAGGACGGGCCCCGTCCCGGCGGGACGCCGGCCGCGGCGGACGCCGGCGCGCAGTCCCCGGCCACCGCCGCGGACGCCGGGCTCCGGGGCGCCGCCCCCACTCCGCCGGCCGCCGGAACACCCGCCCCCGCGACACCCGCCGCCGCGATCGCCGATGCCGTGGCACGGATCGGGACAGGGGTCGTCGTGCTCGACGACGAGGGACTGCTCGGAGCGCGTACCGCGGGCGGTGTCGCGCGGGCTGTCGGGCTGGCGCTGGCCGAGCCCTCGGCCCGGGTGCTGTGCTGCCTGAGCCCCGGGACGTTCACCGGGGGGCTACGGCATGTGGCCGCGGCCGTCCGGGAGTCGGCCCCGGTGACGTTCCTGGTGTGCGCCGCCCCG
This sequence comes from Streptomyces sp. NPDC104831, assembly GCF_055583025.1. Classification (NCBI taxonomy): domain Bacteria; kingdom Bacillati; phylum Actinomycetota; class Actinomycetes; order Kitasatosporales; family Streptomycetaceae; genus Streptomyces; species Streptomyces sp. NPDC104831. Next base: position 87,841 of record NZ_JBVJOT010000022.1, on the reverse strand, counting down.
GAGACCCGCGCCGGCGCGCCGGACGCCCGCGGCTGCGTCCAGGCCGCCGCCGCACTGGGCGTGCACACCCGGCGGACCGGACCGGATGGCCGTACCCGCGACGAAGCGGACACGGCCGAAAGGGAGGAACTGCGCCGGACACTGGCGGCGGCGATCACCCGGCCGGGACCGGCACTGGTGGAATGCGTCGTGCCGGAGCCGTGGCGCCCCGCCGGGCAGCCGCCGGCCCCCCGGACCGGCGAGGAGAACGGGCAGGCCACCGGGCCCGCCCCCGTGACGTTGGGAGCCCCCCATGCGTGAAGTGCCGATCGGACCGACGACCCTCACCCCCTATCTGCACGCGCTCGGCGCGGACCGCGCGGAACACCTGCGCACGGCCGCCGAACGGACGAGGAAACTGCTCGACGGCCGCACGGTCTGGAACGTGAACTCCACCGGGGCGGGCGGCGGGGTCGCCGAGCTGCTGCACTCCCTGGTCCCGCTGTGCCGGGAGCTGGGCCTCGACACGCGCTGGCTGGTGATCGACGGGGACATGGAGTTCTGGGACATCACCAAACGCCTGTCCACCCGGCTCTACGGCGCCCAGGGCGACGACGGGGCGCTGGGCCCGGTGGAGTCGGATCACTACCGCCGGGTCAACGCCGAGAACGCGGCCCGCCTCACCGCGCTCGTGCGCCCCGGCGACATCGTGATCGTCCACGACTCACAGCCCGCCGGGGTCGTCCCCGCCCTCAAGGAGCGCGGCGCGACGGTGGTGTGGCGCAGCCACGTCGGCACCGACACACCGAACCGGCACACCCGCGAGGGACAGGCATTCCTCCGCCCCTTCGTGGAACAGGCGGACGCCGCCGTCTTCCTCACCGACCGCTACGTCACCGACTGGGCACCCTCGCCCCGGGTCATCCCCCCGTCCATCGACCCGTGCGGCCCCAAGAACATGCCGCTCGACGCCGTGACCACCCTCTCGCTGCTGTCCGCCGCGGGCATCGTCGCCCCCGGCACGGACACCGCCACGGCCGCCGACGGCGCGCTGCCGCTGACCGTACCGGTGCCCGTGGGACCGCCGGTCACCGTCACCCGGCCCGCGGTGGTGCTGCGGCACGGGCCGCCCCCACCCGCCTCGGTGCCCATGGTCGTCCAGGTCTCCCGCTGGGACCGGCTCAAGGACATGACCGGGGTGCTCCGGGCGTTCGTCGAGGCGGACCGCCCGGACGCGTATCTGTCGCTGGTCGGCGCCGACGTCACGGGCGTCTGCGACGACCCGGAAGCCACGCAGATGTTCGACTCCTGTCGCCGCGCCTGGGAGGCGCTGCCCGCGCGGTGGCGCGGCCGCGTCCAGCTGGTCTGCCTGCCCATGGCCGATCTACGGGAGAACGCGCTGCTGGTCAACGCCGTCCAGCAGCACGCGAGCGTGGTGGTGCAGAAGAGCCTGGCCGAGGGGTTCGGGCTCACCGCGACCGAGGCCATGTGGAAGTCCCGCCCGCTCGTCGCCAGCGCCGTCGCGGGACTGCGGGAACAGGTGACCGACGGCGAGCACGGCCTGCTGCTGCCCGACCCCACCGACATCGGCGCCGCCGCCAAGGCGATCCGGCGACTGCTCGGCGACCCCGGTCTGGCCGCCCGCCTGGGCACCGCCGCACGCCGGCGGGTCGACGCCCGCTTCCTGCCCGACCGGCACCTGCTGGACTGGGCCCGCCTGTTCGAGGACATCGTGCTCACCGGGGAGGCGTGATGCGCACGCTGGGACGCAACGGACCGGTCACCTCCGACATCGGACTGGGCTGCATGGGCATGTCCCAGTTCTACGGCCCCTGGGACGACGACGAATCCATCCGCACGATCCACCGCGCCATCGACCTGGGCGTGACCCTGCTCGACACCGCCGACATGTATGGCCCGTACACCAACGAGGAACTCATCGGCCGGGCCGTACGGGACCGCCGCGACCGCGTCCTGATCGCCACGAAGTTCGGCAACGTCAAGGGCCCCGACGGCCGGGTGATCGGCGTCAACGGCCGCCCGGAGTACGTGCGTTCCTCGTGCGAGGGATCGCTGCGCCGGCTCGGCACCGACGTCATCGACATCTACTGCCAGCACCGGGTCGACCGCAGCGTCCCCATCGAGGAGACCTGGGGCGCCATGGCGGAGCTGGTGCGCGAGGGCAAGGTGCGCCACCTGGCCGTGTCGGAGGCGTCGCCGCAGACCGTGCGCCGGGCCCACGCGGTGCACCCGGTGTGTGCCGTGCAGACCGAGTACTCGCTGGTCAGCCGCGACCCCGAGCGGGAACTGCTGGGCGTGCTGCGCTCGTTGGGCATCGGATTCATCGCCTACGCGCCTCTCGGCAGGGGGCTGCTGACAGGGCGCTTCGGCTCCGTCGACGCCCTCGGGGAGGACGACTTCCGCCGCGGGCTGCCCCGGTTCCAGTCCGGCAACCTGTCGCACAACGCACAACTGGTGCGACGCGTCGAGGAGTCGGCGCGCGCCCGGAACGTGAGCGTCTCCCAGCTCGCGCTGGCGTGGGTGCTCGCCCAGGGGGACGACATCGTGCCCATCCCCGGCACCAAGAACCGCGCCCGGCTGGAGGAGAACGTCTCCGCCGCCGCACTGAAGCTGACCGGGGACGAACTCGCGCTGCTCGACCGGATCGCTCCCCCCGGCAGCGCGGCCGGCGACCGCTACCCGGACATGTCCGGCGTGGACGTCTAGGGCCGGGGAGGCGGAGATGACACACGACGAGTGGTGGCGCGACGCGGTCTTCTACCAGATCTACCCCCGCAGCTTCGCCGACTCCGACGGCGACGGCATCGGCGACCTGCCCGGCATCACCAAACACCTCGACCACCTCAACGACGGCACACCCGGCTCCCTGGGCGTCGACGCCGTCTGGCTGTCCCCCTTCTACCCCTCACCCCAGGCGGACTTCGGCTACGACATCAGCGACCACCAGGCCGTCGACCCGGTCTTCGGCACCCTGGCCGACTTCGACGAACTGGTGGAACAGGCCCACGCCCGGGGCATCCGGGTGATCGTCGACCTGGTGATGAACCACACCGCCGTCACCCACCCCTGGTTCACCGAGTCCCGCTCCGACCGCGCCAGCGCCAAGCGGGACTGGTACATCTGGGCCGACCCCGCACCGGACGGCGGGCCGCCCAACAACTGGCTCAGCGCCTTCGAGCGGTGCGGCCCGGCCTGGACCCTGGACCGGGCCACCGGCCAGTACTACCTGCACAGCTTCACCCCGGGCCAGCCCGATCTGAACTGGCGCAACCCCCGGGTACGGGACGCCATGCGCGCCGTGTGGCGCTTCTGGCTGGACCGCGGCGTCGACGGCTTCCGCATCGACGTGGCCCACCGGCTGATGAAGGACCCGGAGCTGCGCGACAACCCGCCCGAGGTCGCGCACGCCCGCCGCCACGTCTCCCACCCCTCGGTGCGCCAGCGCAACCTGGACCTGCCCGAGGTCCACGACATCCTGCGCGACCTGCGCCGCACCCTCGGCGAGTACGGCGACCGGTTCGCGCTCGGCGAGGTGCCGATCAGCGACGACGCCCGGCTGGTGGAGTACTTCGGCGGGGACGGCATGCAGACCGCGTTCCACATGGCGTACTGGGAACAGCCGTGGCGGGGCGAGGCGTTCCGCCGCACCGTCGACGGGCTCGCCGCCCGCATGCGGCCCGACGCGCTGCCGACCTACGCCCTGGCCACCCACGACATCTCCCGCACGGTGACCCGCTACGGCAGCCCGGAGCGGGCCCGGGTCGCGGCGATGATGACGCTCACCCTGCGCGGAGTGCCCTGCGTCTACTACGGCGAGGAGATCGGGATGCGCGACGCCCCGCCCCCTCCCGGCCGCGAACTGGACGTCGACGGCCGCGACGGCACCCGGGTGCCCATGCACTGGGACGCCGACGGCACCGGCTTCACCACCGGCGAGCCCTGGCTGCCGCCCGGCCCCGACCTCGCCGAGGTGAACGTGGCCCGGCAGGCGCGCTCACCGGAGTCGCTGCTGCACCTGTACCGGCGGCTGGTGTGGTACCGGCGCGGCTCGCGGGCCCTGCGGCGCGGCACGTACCGGTCGCTGGACGCGCCCGGGGACGCGTTCGTCTATCTGCGCTCCGCGCCCGGCGAACGCCTGCTGGTCGCCCTGAACTTCGCCGGCCGGCCCCTCACGGTGGAGCCCGGCGGACTGCCGCCGTCGGGCCGGGTCGAACTGTCCACCCGGCCCGAGCGGGAGACCGGGCGGCAGGTGTCCCTGCGCCCGCTGACACTCGCCCCGGACGAGGGCGTGATCGTACGGCTGGGGGACTCGTGACGCTCTCCCGCGAAGCGTCCCGGCGCACCAACTGGGCCGGGAACGTCACCTTCGGCGCGGACACCGTGCACGCCCCGGCCTCGCTGGACGAGCTGCGCTCCCTGGTGGCCCGCAGCCGCCGGATCCGGGCCCTCGGCAGCGCGCACTCGTTCAACGACCTGGCGGACTCGCCGGGCGACCTGGTCACCCTGGACGCCCTGCCGCAGGCCGTGGAGATCGACCCCGACACCGCCACGGCCAGGGTCCCGGCCGGCGTGCGCTACGCCGAACTCACCCGCCACCTGCACAGCAGGGGATACGCCCTGCGCAACCTCGGATCGCTCCCGCACATCTCCGTCGTCGGCGCCTGCGCCACCGGCACCCACGGCTCGGGAGTGGCCAACGGATGCCTGTCGACCGAGGTCTCCGGCATGGAACTGGTCACCGCCGACGGAGACCTGGTGACGCTGCGCCGCGGCGCGGACGACCACTTCGACGGGGCCGTGGTCCACCTCGGCGCGCTGGGCGTCGTCACCGCCGTGACCCTGGACCTGGTACCGGCGTACGACATGCTCCAGCACGTCTACGAAGACCTCGAACTGGCCGCGCTGGACGACCACTTCGACGAACTGGCCGGCTGCGCCTACAGCGTGTGCCTGTTCACCGACTGGCGCGGACCCCGGCTGACCCAGGTGTGGATCAACCGGCGTGCCGCCGACCCCGAGCCGGCCGTCCCGTCCGCCCCCTGGTTCACCGCCCGGCCGGCCGACGGCCCCCGGCACCCGGTGTCCGGCCTGTCCCCGGACTGCTGCACCGAACAGCTCGGGCGGGCCGGGAGCTGGCACGAGCGGCTGCCGCACTTCAGGCCCGACCAGACCCCCAGCGTCGGCGAGGAACTCCAGTCCGAGTACATGGTGGACCGCGCCGACGCGGTCGCCGCGCTGCGCGCGCTGGACGAGGTGCGCGACCGCATCAGCCCCGAGCTGCTGATCTGCGAGGTGCGCACCATCGCCGGCGACGGGCTGTGGCTGAGCCCGTGCCACGGACGCGACAGCGTGAGCATCCACTTCACCTGGACCGCCCGCACCCGGCCCGTGCTCCAGGCGGTGTCCCTCGTCGAACGGCAGCTCGCTCCCTACGCGGCCCGCCCGCACTGGGCCAAGATCTTCACCATGCCGCCGCCGGCCGTGCGGTCCCGCTACCCGCGGCTGCCCGACTTCCGCGCCCTGACCCGCCACTACGACCCGTCGGGAAAGTTCCGCAACGCCTTCCTGGACCGCGTCCTGGAGGGCTCCTGACGGACGATCCGTCCCTGCTCACCCCCCGCCAGCACACCGCGACCCACACCACCGGAGAATCGATGTCCGCCACAGATCACGACGCCTTCCGCGAGCCGGCCCGCTTCGACCACCAGGACCCACGGGGCACCGCGGCCCAGATCGCGCGGCGGGCCGGGGACGACCTGCCGCGCCTGGTGGGCCACCTCCTGGCCGGGGGCCGCCAGGCCGCCGTCGACGAGCTGTCCCGGACCCTCGGGACAACGCCCGCCCACGCCGAGGAGCTGTTACGGGCCCTCACGCACTCGTGTCCCCCGCTGACCGGCGCGGAGGCGGCGGCCGCGGTGCTGGCCGCCGCCGGCACCCGGACCGTGTTCGGCTATCCCGGCACCAGCGAACTCGCCGTGTGCGACGCGATCGACCGCACCGCGGGCATCGAGATGGTCAACGGGCGCGGCGACAAGGAGTCGGCGTTCATGGCCGCCGGTGCCGGCATGCTCCGTCCCGGACTGGCCGCCGCCGTCCTGCACGGCGCCCGCGGCCTGACCAACGCCGCCGGAGCCGTCGCCGACGCCCGCCGCAACGAACTGGGCACCGTCTACCTGGTGGGCCTGCCCAGCACCGGCTCCGCGGCCTTCCTGCCCCCGCACGGGGAGGACAACCTGCTGCCCGCGATCGGCGAGTTCACCGACTGGTGGTGGCAGGCCCCGGCCGTGCCGGAGGAGCCCTCCGCCGCCGCAGCCGCCGCGACCGCCTTCGTGGCGAGGCTGCGCGAGGCCTGCCGCAGGGTGCAGCAGCCACCGCACCGGCCCGTGCTGTTCGGTATCCCCCAGGACGTCGCCGAGCAGCGCTGGATACCGGTATCGGCCCTGGCCGACCCGCCCACCGCGCCCGCCCGTGCCCTGCCCGACCCCGACCAGGTCAAGGCCGTGGTCGGCGCCCTGGCCGCCGCGGACCGGCCGGTACTCCTCGTCGACGACTACGCCCTGCGCTTCGAGGGCCTCCGCGCGGGCCTCGACCGGGTCGCGCGCGCACTCGGGGCACCGGTGCTCCAGGTCCGCTACCGGCGCGGCCCGATGCTCTTCGAGCGGCTGCGCACCGAGGAGGTGTCCGGCTTCGCGGGCTGGCTCAACCCCTACAGCGACGCCCACAACGAACTGCTGGACCGCTGCGACCTGCTGGTGACGGTCGAGGACCGCAACATCTACCCCCGCGTGGTCGGGCCGCTGCCCGACTGCCCCAAGATCGCCCTGAACACCGACCCCGCCAAGGTCCTGAAGAACGGCTATCTCGCCCCCGGCGACCTCCTGGTGCGGGCCGAGCCGGGCGCCACCCTGCTGCGGATGGCCGAACTGCTGGAGCGGGGCGGGGTGCGCCGCGCCCCCTGGTACGGCCCCGAGGTCGCCGAGACCGCCCGGTTCACCCCGGAGCCGGCCGAGGACCACGTCGAACGCGCCCGCCAGGACATCACCGCGGCGATCGCCGGACTGCTGGCCGGCTGGCGCAAGCCGGTGCTCGTGGACGACAGCCAGATGTTCGGCGGGCTGCTGTCCGAGGGGTACGACCGCTTCCCCCGGGGCCTGCGCGTCTTCGGCGGCCACGGCGGCTTCGTCGGCGGCGGCATCCCGCTGGCGACGGGCCTGGCCGTGGCCGATCCGACGGCCGACGTCCTGTGCACCCTGGGGGACCAGGCGTTCACCAACTCCTTCCAGGGCCTGGTCGCGGCCGTCCAGCAGCGGGCCCGGATCACCTACCTGGTGTGCAACAACGGCCGGTCCGTGTCGCTGACCAAGCAGGCCGCCGCGTCCGGACCGGACTGGTTCGGCTCGGGCCGCAGGCCGTTCCTGCACAACGTGGACGACTTCGACTACTGTCGTCTCGCCCGGTCCATGGGTCTGCCCGCGTCGGCGGTGGAGGTGCCGGTCGGGGCCCCGCAGCCCGAGGTGTCCGCGGCGGTCGCCCGGCTGTCGGAGGAACTGGAGCGGGTCGCCGCGGTCGACGGCCCGTCCCTGCTGGAGCTGCGGCTGCCGTCGGAGCCCGCCGCGTGGCGGGGCATCTGGGTGACCCAGGGATTCGAGACGCAGAGGAAGGTGACCGTATGAGGGTCCTGCTGGTCGACAGCGCGGACGTCGCGGACGTCGCCCGCGCGCTGGACATCGGCCTCGTCCAAGGCGCGACGACCAACCCGAAACTGATGCGCGCCGTCACCGACAAACCACTGGAACAGCTCGCGGACCTGCTCGGACTGGGGCTCAAGGAGGCCTACTACCAGCCCACCGGGGCCTACGGACCGGACCTGGAGGCGGAGGCCGTACGCGCCCACGACATCGACCCGGACCGCGTGGTGATCAAGGCGATGGCGACCCCGGAGGGCGCCGCCCTGGCCGCGGCCCTGGTACGGCGCGGCATCCCCGTCGCCCTCACCGCGGCGCAGTCGGCCGCCGTCATGGTGACGGCCCTCGCACTGGACTGCCGCGCGGTGATCCCCTACCACGACCGTGGGCTGCGGGACCCGGAGGTCTCCGACTCCCTGGTCGCCGACCTGGTGGCGGTCCGCGCGCGGCGCCCCGGCCCGGCGGTGGTCGCGGCCTCCGTCAAGAGCCCGCAGCAGGCCGTGGAAGTGCTGCGGCAGGGCGCGGACGCGGTCACCGCGCCCCTGCCGGTGCTGCTCGCCCTCACCGGCCACCCCTCCTCCCTCGCCGCCGAGACGGAGTTCCGCGCCCAGTACGGAAGCGCCTCGTGAGCGCGCCCGAGCGCACCCGGGCACGGCGCACCCGGCTCGTGTCGCCGCCGGCGCTCGCCCGCGACTACGCGGCGGTACTGCTGGACCTCGACGGCACCCTCGTCGACTCCGGGGACTCCATCCAGCGGGCGTGGCACGCCTGGTGCCTGGCCTACGACGTCGACCCCGCCGAACTCGACGGGCTGCTGCACGGGCGTACGGCCACCGACCTCATCGGACTGGTACGGCCCGCGTGGTCGCCGGAGCGGATCAGCGAGTCGGCCCGTCACCAACTCCACGTCCAGGAGACCGACCCCCGGCCCGGCACGGCGATCCCCGGCGCGGCGGAACTGCTCGCCGCGCTGCGGGACGCGGGCCCGTGGGCGGTGGTGACCGCCTGCACCCCGCTGCTCGCCCGCCACCGCCTGACCAGTTCGGGCCTGCCCCTGCCACCGTCACTGGTGTCCGCGCACGACACCACCCGCGGCAAGCCCGACCCGGAACCGTACCTGGTGGCCGCCGAACGGCTGGGCGTCGATCCGGCCGACTGCCTGGTGGTGGAGGACGCGCCGGCGGGCGTACGCTCCGGCCGCGCCGCGGGCTGCACGGTGGCCGCGGTCACCTCCACCCACCCGGCCCACGAGCTGCACGAGGCCGACACCGTCATCGACGACCTGAGACACCTGGTCCTGACCTCCTCGGTGCCGGCCGACACCTGACCCCGCGCCCGCCGGCCCGGCCCGCGCAGAATGGCGGCCTCCGGGGCACCGAGCGGCGCGGGCGGCGGACCACCGCCGCCGAAGTCGCGTTCCCGGTGGTGCGCCGGCGCGCTTCCCTGCGCACCGGTGGCACTCGCCACCCAGACCGCCGACGTCCGCTCCGTGCGCCCCGCGGCGAAGCCGGGGTTCACCGAGGGGGGCCGCGCGACCGCGGTGCACTGTCGGAACGCGTCCGGTGCGCTGCCGGGACACACCGGCGGTCTCCCGCGCCATAGCCTGGCGGCGCAGCAGCCGGGAGCCGCCGGAGCTGGGCAGGGGCCCGGGCATCGCCCGGAGAACGCACCGGCGACGCGCTCCGTCCGGCGGGGCTCGGCGGCCGCGCACGAACGTACGGGGTCTTCCCGCCCGTTGCCGCAGGCCCAGACCGGAAGCCGACGGCCGCCGCCGTCGACTCCGTTCATCCCGCAGGAGGTTGTCCCAAGGTGTCCACGATGCCCGTCGGTGGGCTGGTCGCCCACGCCGCCGACAACGCCGCCGACCTGGTCGTCCGCAACGCGAAGATACACACCGCAGACCCGGCCCACCCGCAGGCCGGGGCGATCGCCATCCGCGACGGTGTCATCGCGGTCGTCGGCGACGACAACGACGTGGCCCCCTGCGTCGGCCCGGACACCAAGGTGGTCGACGCCCTGGGCCGCCGCGTCGTCCCCGGACTCAACGACGCGCACCTGCACGTCATCCGGGGCGGACTGAACTACGTACTGGAGCTGCGCTGGGACGGTGTGCCCACCCTGCGCCAAGGCCTGGAGATGCTGCGCGAGCAGGCGGCGCGCACCCCCAAGGGCCAGTGGGTGCGGGTCGTGGGCGGATGGTCGGCCGAGCAGTTCGCCGAACGCCGGCTGCCGACCGTCGCCGAACTGAACGCGGCCGCACCGGACACCCCGGTGTTCGTCCTGCACCTCTACCAGGCGGCGGTGCTCAACCGGGCCGCCGTCAAGGCCGCCGGATTCACCCGGGCCACCCCCGATCCCAGGGGCGGCCAGATCGTACGGGGCCGGGACGGCGAGCCCACCGGCATGCTGCTGGCCGCTCCCAGCGCCCTCGTCCTCTACTCCACCCTGGCCAAGGCCCCGGTGCTGGATGGGGAGGACAAGAAGACCTCCACCCGGCACTTCCTGCGGGAACTGAACAGGTTCGGCCTCACCTCGGCGATCGACGCGGCCGGCGGCTTCCAGAACTTCCCCGACAACTACGGCACCGTCATGGAACTGGCTCAGGCCGGACAGCTGTCGCTGCGCATCGCCTATCACCTGTTCCCGCAGACCGCCGGACAGGAAGTCGACGATCTCGCGCGCTGGATCGGCATGGTCCGCCCCGAGGACGGGGACGAATGGCTGCGCCTAAACGGTGCCGGCGAGAACCTGACCTGGGCGGCGGCGGACTTCGAGAACTTCGCCCAGCCCCGGCCGGAACTCGGCCCGTACGAGGCGGAGTTCGAGAAGGCCGTGCGCCTGCTCATGGAGAACGGCTGGGGATTCCGGCTGCACGCCACCTACGACGAGACCATCCGGCGGGACCTGGCGGTGTTCGAGAAGCTCGCCGCGGAAGGACTCTTCCCGGCCGGCAACCGCTGGCTGTTCGACCACGCCGAGACCGTCTCCGCGGACAGCCTGGACCGCATCGCCGCCCTCGGCGGCGCGCTGTCCGTGCAGAACCGGCTCTCCTTCCAGGGCGAGGCGTTCGTACGCCGCTACGGCCCCGGCGCCGCCGCGGACGCCCCGCCGATCCGGGCCATGCTGGACCGCGGCCTGACCGTCGGCGCCGGCACCGACGCCACCCGGGTCTCCACCTACAACCCGTGGATCGCCCTGCACTGGCTGGTCACCGGCCGCACCGTGGGCGACCTGGTCGTCCGCCCGCCGCACAACCGGGTCGACCGGCAGACCGCGCTGGCCATGTTCACCCGGGCGGGCGCCACACTGACCGGGGAGGAGGACGTCAAGGGCGTGCTGCGCCCGGGCTTCCTCGGCGACCTGGCCGTCCTGTCCGAGGACTACTTCACCGTGCCCGAGCCGGACATCGCCCACATCGAGTCCCTGCTGACGGTCGTCGGCGGCAGGATCGTCTACGCGACCGGCGAGTACGAGGGCCTCGACGAGGAACTGCCGCCGGTCAGCCCCGCGTGGAGCCCGGTGGCGCGCTTCGGGGGCTACCAGGCGGCACCCCGCGCGGGCCTGACGGGCGCCCGCCAGGCCGAACTCCTCGGCCAGGCCGTCGCCGAGTCGGAGCAGCACCACCGGTGGCGCGCCCGTCGCGGCCTGGCCCCGCACACATCGGGCACGTTCACCGACCCCTGCTTCCTCTGACCGCGCGGCAGGGGTCCCTCCGGGCCACCGCGTGACGCGTGCCCCCGCGGATCGGCCCGGCCGCCCACCAGCGCGGCCGGGCCCCCCGTCGGCACCGGGGGGCCACGAGGGTTAGTCTCCTGTCCTCACAGTCGGCGAAGAGGGGGTCCCGAGGCATGAGCGGGCTCGTGACGGCGGTCAGCAGCAACGGGGAGTACTCGTTCACCAAGCCGAACCGGGAGAGCATCACGCTGCTCGCCGGGCTCGGTGTGGAGGGGGACGTGCACGCCGGCGTGACGGTCAAGCACCGCTCGCGCGTCGCACAGGACCCCAGCCAGCCCAATCTCCGCCAGGTCCACCTCATCCACGAGGAACTCTTCGCCGAGGTCGGCGAGCGGGGCTTCACGGTGGCACCCGGCCAACTCGGCGAGAACATCACCACGCGCGGCATCGACCTGCTCGGCCTGCCGACCGGCACACTGCTGCGCATCGGCGACACCGCGGTCCTCGAAGTCACCGGCCTCCGCAACCCCTGCCTGCAGATCGACGCCTTCCAGGACGGACTGCTGAAGCAGGTCGTCGGCCGCGACGAGGCGGGGAACATCGTGCGCAAGGCCGGGATCATGAGCATCGTGCGGGAAGGCGGCGTGGTGCGCCCCGGCGACACGGTCGAACCGGAACTCCCCCGGGGCCCGCACCGCCCCCTGGCCCGAGTCTGACGCCCTCCCGGGCCGTCCACGCGAGGCCGGGCTCGGCGGGCGCCGCTCCGGTCCGGCGGCCGGGACCGCACCACGGCCCGGCTCAGGTGGCGGTGTTCCGCTCGTGGTGTGCGGCGAGCCGGTCGCCGAGCTCGCTGCGTGCGTACAGCACCGTTCGCCCGGCTCGTGCGCGGGTGACGAGGCCGCAGGCGGTGAGCACGGCGAGGTGCTGGGAGACCGCGCTGGGGGTGACGCCGAGGACGCGGGCCAGCGACGCGGTGGTGTCGGGGGCGTCGAGGGCGGCGAGGAGTGCCGCCTTCGGCCGTCCGATCAGCGTCGCGAGCGCGTCGGCGGGCGGCGCCGCCACCGCCTCCCACAGGGTGGCCACCCCTCGCGCCGGGTAGTCGACGCGCGGCACCTCACCGATCGGTGCCGTCGCCTTGCGGCCGAACAGGGTCGGGCACAGGGTGAGCCCGCTGCCGGCCGGCACCCGGCTGTGGGTGCCCATGGGGTGCAGGCGCAGGATCCCGGACTCCCAGTGGACGTTGGGATGCAGACCGGCGAAGAGGGCGGCGGCCCCGCCGTCGGCGAGCAACCGGGCCCGGTACAGGATGTCGGCCTCCAGCACGCCGCGCATCCTCGGCCAGTGCGGCTCCAGCGCCAGGTGCCAGTACGCCTCCAGGGCGTCGGCGATCCGGTCGCGCAGTGCGGCCGGGTCACCGCGCAGAACCGGTGGGACGCGCTGGTCGCGGTAGGCGGTCGCGATGTCCCGGCGGACGGTGGCCGGATCGGTGCGCCTGAGGGTGTCCAGCTCCTCGGCCATGTCCGGCACGCGGGTGAGGGGGCGGGGGGTGATGAAGTCCGGCAGCCAGCGCCGTTCGCTGACCAGGGCGTCCAGCATCTCGCCGTCCAGCAGGCGCAGCCGGTCGCGGACCAGCCTGATCCACCGCAGGTGCAGCGGGAAGTCACCGGGGTCGCGCAGCGCCCACAGGCTGTGGCACGTCTCCTGCAACGGCGAGACGGCGAACCGGACACGGGCCAGGTCGTCCACGCCCAGCTCGATCTCGATCACCCTGTCACCAAGTCCCTCCCGCGTCCTGTCCGAGGATTTAGGCCCAGCCTAAATCCCTGTCGCCCGCCGGGGGAGGGCGGCTTCAGTGGACGGCATGTTCCTGCCTCCTCGCGGCCCCTTGCGGGTCTACGCCACCGTGACGTTCTTCGACTCCCTGGTCCCGGGCATCATGCTCGCGGGCGGCGTGCTGTTCTTCACCAAGGTCGCCCACCTCGGTGCGGTACAGGTCGGCAGCGGTCTGTCCCTGGCCGCGCTCGTCGGGCTCGCCGCCGCCGTGCCGGCCGGCCGTCTCGGCGACCGGATCGGACACCGCAGGCTCCTGATCGCCATCAGCCTGCTGCGCGCCCTGATCCTCGGGGCCTACCAACTCGTCGACGGCTACCCGGCGTTCCTCGTCGTCGCCTGCCTCGCCGGACTCGCCGAGAGCGCGGTCGCACCCGTGCGCCAGGCCTATCTCGGCACCATCACCACGCCCGAGAACCGGGTGCGGACGCTCGCCTTCAACCGCGTCGTACGCAACATCGGCGCCACCCTCAGCACCCCCGCGCTCGGCCTGGCCCTCGCCCTGGACAGCCCCCTGGCCTTCCGTGCCCTGATCGGCGCGGGCGCCGTCAGCGTGCTGACCGTCGCGCTCGTCGCGGTGCGCCTGCCCGAGACACCGGCGCCGTCCGCCGGGGCCGGTCCGGCCACCACCGGGCCCCGGCCCGCGCGGGGCAAGCGGGCCGGAGTGCTGCGCGACCGCCCCTACGTCGCCCTCGCCCTGCTCAACGGCGTGCTCATCATGCACATGGAACTCCTGGAAGTCGGCATGCCGCTGTGGGTCACCGGCCACACCCGGGCACCCGACTGGACCACGTCCGCGCTGCTCTTCCTCAACGTCCTGGTCGCCATCGGCCTCCAGATGCGGGTCGGGAACACCGTCACCGACGTGGGGTCGGCGGCCCGCGCGATGCGCCGCGGCGGGTACTGCCTGCTGGCCGCGGCCGCGCTGTTCGCCGCCACCGGAACCCTCGGCCCCCTGCCCGGCGCGCTCGTGCTGTTCGCCGCCGTCACCTTGCTGACCCTCACCGAACTGCTCCAGTCGGCCGGGTCGTGGGGCCTGTCCTACGACCTGGCCGACGACGCCCGCCTCGGCGAGTACCAGGGTGCCTGGAGCACGGGCACCCAGCTCGTCCGCTCCTGCGGCCCCCTCCTGGTCACCCTCGCCCTGTCCTCCCTCGCCGAGACCGGCTGGCTCGTCATCGGTCTCGTCTACGCGGTGCTGGCGGCCTCGTCCGTCCCCCTGGCCCGCCGCGCACACACCGGCACGGCCCAGGCCCCGGCGCAGCCCGCCCAGCCGCATCCACCGGCACCGCACCAGCCCGCCCCCGCCCCGGCCGCCGGCCCGCGGTGATCCCGCGGCCCGGGGGCGGGGGCGACCGGCGCGGCGGCCTGTGCGCGGCGCCCCTGACGGTCATCCGCCGACGCGCGCTCCGCGCGACGCGGCGGGCACCGGCGACAACCGGTAGCCGCCCTCCTGGGTGACGACGTGCCCGGCGGCGGGCGGTGCGAAATGGGTGCCCAGCAGCAGGGTTCGGGTGCCGGCGAGCGAGCCGAGGAGCGTGCGGCGGGACGCTTCGGCGCGCGCGGGGTCGATGTCGACGCAGGCGCCTATGGCGGGGTGGGCGAGCTGGACGGGGTGGTGGACGCAGTCGCCGGTGATCACCGCGGTTCGGCCGCGGCTGCTCAGCTCGACGGCGAGGTGGCCGGGTGTGTGCCCGGGGGTCGGGATCAGGCGCAGGCCCGGGACGACCTCGGCGCCCCCGGCCGGGACGTCGACGAGGTCGAGCAGCCCCGCCCGCTCGACCGGGATGACGGAGTCGCGGAACATCTGCTCGCGCGGAGCGTCCATGGCGTACCCGGCCCAGAACTCGCGCTCGGTGCGCGAGGTGAGGTACCGGGCGTGGGGGAACGTGGGAACCCAGGCACCGTTCGCCTCGCGCGTGTTCCAGCCGACGTGGTCGGCGTGCAGATGGGTGAGGATCACCAAGTCGACGGACTCCGGGGGGAATCCGGCGGCGGTCAGGCGCCCGAGGTAGCCGGTGTCCAGGTCGTGCCAGGCGGGGTTGGCCCGCTGTTTGCCGTTGCCGATGCCGGTGTCCACCAGGACGCGCCGCCCGCCGACGGTGAACGCGAAGCTGTGGCTGTGCAGGCGCGGTACGCCCTCGTCGTCCACGAAGTGGGGGCGCAGCCAGCCCTGCCCGGCGATGACGTCCGGGGTGGCGCCCGGCAGCAGCCAGGCTCCGGTCGCGGGTGGCAGGAGGACCTCGTCGACGCGGTGGACGAGGACGTCGCCCACGGTCCAGGAGGGGGTGGCGGCCGGGGGAGTGCTCATGAACGGTCCCTTCACGGAGCTAAACGCAATTGGTTTGCGTTAAATCACCGTAGGTCTTACAGTCCAGCTAACGCAAACGCTTAGCTTTTGACGTCCTGGACCCGTCCCGCCCCCCACCCGAGGAGAGAACGTTCTTGTCCTCCGCCGACCTCACCCCGCCGGAGGCGGCCCGCTGGGCCGCACGCGCCGGCCTCCCGCTGGCCGCCGAACGCCACGCCGCCGTGGCGGCCACCGCCCACCACATCCACTCCGTCGTCGCGGTCCTGCGGGAACTGGACTTCGGGGACACCCCGCCCGCCCTCGCCTACCGCGCGGAACAGGAGGCGAACGATGCGACCGTATGAACTGTCGGTGAGCGCGGCGGCCGACGCGATCCGCGCCCGGCGGCTGTCCCCCGTCGAACTGGCGGACTCCGTCCTCGAGCGCGTCGCACAGGTGGAGCCGCACCTGCGGGCGTACGTCGCCGTCGCGGCCGAACGCACCCGCCGCGCCGCGCGCGAAGCCGAGAGCGACATCGCGGCCGGCCGTCACCGTGGTCCGCTGCACGGCGTCCCCATGGGCCTCAAGGACCTGATCGACGTCGCCGGCACGCCGACCTCGGCCAGCTCCCGGGTGAGGGACGGCCACCGCGCGACGGCGGACAGCACGGTCGCCGCCCGTCTGTCGGCGGCCGGCGCGGTCCTGGTCGGCAAGACCCACACCCACGAGTTCGCCTACGGGCTGACGACCCCGCAGACCGTGAACGCCTGGGACCCGGGCCGGATCGCCGGCGGCTCCAGCGGCGGATCCGCCGTCGCCGTCGCCGCGGGCACCGCCCTCTTCGGCCTCGGCACCGACACCGGCGGGTCGATCCGGGTGCCCGCCGCGCTGAACGGGGTGGTCGGGCTGAAACCGACCTACGGCCTCGTCCCGCGCCACGGCGTCACCTCGCTGTCCTGGTCGCTGGACCACGTCGGCCCGATCACCCGCACCGTCGAGGACGCCGCCCTGGTCCTGACCGCCCTCGCCGGACCCGACCCCCGCGACCCCGCCTCCCTGACCGCACCCGCCACGGACTACCGCCCGGCCGCCGGCACGGACCTCACGGGACTGCGCGTGGGAGTGCCCCGCAACTACTACTTCGAGCACGTCGACGTCGAGGTGGAAGCCGCCGTCCGGCGCGCGATCGACCGGCTCCGGGCCCTCGGCGCACGTCTCGTCCCGGTCGAGATCCCCCTGACCCGCTACATCCGGGCCACCCAGTGGGGCCTGATGGTGCCCGAGGCCACCGCCTACCACGAGAGGACCCTGCGCAGCGTTCCGGAGCTCTACCAGGCCGACGTCCGCGTACTCCTCGAAGCCGGGGAACTGATCTCCGCCGGTGACTACCTGCGTGCCCAGCGCGCCCGCACCCTCATGCGGCGGGAGTGGGCGCGCGTGCTGCGGGAGGTCGACGTGATCGCCGCCCCCACCGTGCCGGTGACCGCCGTCAAGGCCGGGCAGGAGACGGTCACCTGGTCCGACGGCACCGTGGAAGGCGTCTCCGACGCCTACGTGCGCCTGTCGGCCCCCGCCAACATCACCGGAGTGCCGGCCCTGTCCGTGCCGGTCGCCCGGGACGCCGCGGGCCTGCCCATCGGCATGCAACTGCTCGGGCGGCCGCTCGCGGAGAGCGTGCTCCTGCGGGTGGGCCACGCCTACGAGCAGGCTTGGCCGACACCCGGGCTCGCCGCGCCGGTCTGACCACCCCTCGGGCCCGGCCGCTCAGCCCGGGCCCAAGACGGCCAGGGGCGCGATTAGAAGCCATGATTTTGCTTTAAGATGGTTGCATGAGCAGGCAGATGGTCCGCCCCGGCGGGCGCAGCGCCCGCGTCCAGGCGGCGGTGCACGCGGCCGTCCGCGAACTCGCGTCGGAAGTGGGCCGGGACGCCCTGACGGTTCCCCTGGTCGCCCAGCGCGCCGGCGTGACGCCGTCGACGATCTACCGTCGCTGGGGAGACCTCCAGGAACTGCTGTCGGACGTCGCGGTGGAGCGCCTGCGACCCGACGCCGAGCCCGAGGACCACGGTGCCCTGTCGTCCGACCTGACCGCGTGGGCCGAGCAGTTCCTCGACGACATGGCCTCCCCCTCCGGCCGCGCCTACATCCGCGACGCCCTGCTCGGCGACCCGGACGGCGGCAACGCCGGGCAGTGCTCCGCCTACGCCGCCGCGCAGATCGACGTCATCCTCGCCCGCGCGGCCGGACGCGGCGAGCGCGCACCCGACGTCGAGACGGTCATGGACCACGTCGTCGCCCCCCTGATGTACCGCATCCTCTTCCGCCCGCACGGGCTCGACACCACCTACGCGCGCCGGCTCGTGACCGCGGCCCTCGGCCCGCACCCGGGGTGACCGAATGCCCCGGGGTCGTACCCCGGGGCATCCCCGGGGGCACCGCGAGGTACCCGTTCGGTCCCCGGAGCTGCCCCGATGGCCCTGGTGCGCGCGGCACCCGCCCGGTATCCAGGGGGGAGTCGAGTTCGCCACCGGATGAGGGACACGTGCACGACCACTCCAGGACGAGGACGACCGGCACCGACACGAGCCGGGCGGCGGCCCGGCAGGCGGCCGCCGGACCCCGCACGGTCGCGCGGAGCCTCGCGGCTCTGCAGACGGCCGCCGGGAACGACGCCGTGGTGCGGATGCTGCGCCAGGCCGGACAGCTGTCCGAGGACGGACACCGGCACGACGCCGGCTGCGGGCACGAACAGCCCGCGGTACAGCGCTCCGCCGTCCATGACGTGCTGCGCGCCCCCGGACGCCCCCTGGACGAGGCCACCCGCCAGGACATGGAGACCCGGCTGGGCGCCGACTTCTCCGATGTGCGCGTCCACAACGACGCGGCGGCCCGCTCCTCCGCGGCCGAGGTGGGAGCGCGGGCGTACACCTCGGGCAGCCATGTCGTCCTCGGGGAGGGCGGCGCGGACCGGCACACGCTGGCCCACGAACTGGTGCACGTGATCCAGCAGCGCCAAGGCCCCGTCGCCGGCACCGACAACGGGGCCGGTCTGCGGGTGTCCGACCCCGCCGACCGGTTCGAGCGGGAGGCCGAGGCCACCGCACGGCGCGCCCTGACGGGGCCGACGGCCGGGACGCACGACGCGGGGCCCGGTGCCGCGGCGCGCGCGGCGGACGGGGGAGCGGCCGCCGTACAGCGGATCGTCAAGATCACTCCCGACATGTACATGCGGGGAGTCGACGCCACCGAGCAGACGGCCGGACCCCAGCTCGCGCGGTATCTGGCGATCGCGGTGCAGGACGAGGTGAGCCGCGCCCAGAACGTCGACCCGTCGGGAACGTACGCGGCGGACCTCAAGGAGATCATGCGCAGGCTCAAGCCCGCCAGTCTCGACGTCCCGGGGGCCCTGCAACTGACCACCGCGCTCGTCCGCAGGGTGAACGCCCTCCTGGAGAACGAGCAGACCTACGTCTCCAACTACAACCCGCCGGACCACGCGGAGGGGCCGGGGGCCATGGTCACGGTGCCGAACGCGGACACCCGGTACGCCACGGCACCGAACACCGTGGATACCGGCTACTTCCACTCGTCCCTGTCCAAGCAGGAGGAACCGTACTGGGGCAACGACGACACCATGCGTGAGAAGACCGGCCGGTCGCTCGGGCCGGTCGTCGCCGGCGGAGCCCCGCAGGAGCAGCCGAGGCTCCAGAACCACGCACGCGGCGGGGCGAACCTGCCGCTGACGCGGCTCACGCTGAGGCAGGCCGTCGAGATGCTGCCGCGCCCGCTGTTCAACCTGATCTTCGATGTGCGCTACCAGTTGGAGGCACCGGACACGGGAGCCCGGCCCGTGATCGACGAGCGGACCGAAGCGCAGAAGGCGGCCCGCGACAAGAGCCCCAACCAGCCCGGGACCCTGCGCAGTTGGCACCAGGACGATTACGGCAGGCTGCCCGACAACAGGTTCGATCCCGCCAACGTCCCCCCGCACGCCCAGGGGCTGCACGCCCACTACACCGCGCACTCGCAGTCCGGCGCGGGCTCCTCGGTCCAGAACGCGGCCACGGCGCCGCGTGGCTTCGCCGAGTACACCGGCACGGGAAGCGACTGGGAGCACAACGTCAAGGTGGTGCTGGACTACATCAACAAGCGCGTCTACCTCACCCTGACGCATTACCAGTACTGGGCGCTGATCCCGCCCCAGAGCGCGGGCAAGCCGTACACGTTCTGGCAGGGACCGGGCCAGGACCTGGAGGCGGCCCGCGCGGAATTGGCCAACCAGCCGGGCGGCGCGACCGGAATCATGATGAGCCCCTGGCTGGAAATCATGATGTCCTGACCGCGTGACGGCGAGAAGCATTGCACGCCCAACAGGGGGGCGCCTGGAAAGGCGCCCCCCTGGTTCGTCCCCTCCCATAGGACCCTCATAGGGCCGCTATGGCGTGAACCGCTGGGCTGAGGCGACCGCGTGTCAACAGGAGGGTGAAACCGTTGTCGGATCGACGGAGAAGACGTGCGCTCGCGACAGTGCTGGGCGCGGTGCCGGTGATGGTGCTGGGGCTGGTGGCGTTGCCCGCGGGTCAGGCGGGCGCGGCGGCAGCCACCTGCACCTGGCAGAAGACCACATGGGAGCTGCCCGCCGGAGCCGACGTGGGCACACTCGACGGCTACGACGGCGACCGCTGGGCCGTCGGCACCACGGGCAACCGGCCGTGGATGGGCGAAGGCATCACCGACCCGCGGGGCACACTGTGGGACAACGGGAAGGTCGTGCTGCGGGCCACCGACGAGATCCCGCACTTCAGAGACGTGAACGCGGCCGGATTGATCGTCGGTGACACCATCGTCGACGACGAGTTCGTCGCCGTGACCATCGACCACGACGGCACGACCCACCAACTGCCGCGCAGCGCCGCGTGGGACGGCTACACCGCCGAACTCGTCAGCGACAACGGCGACATCGTCGGCCGGGCCACCGGCAACCTGAAGTCCCAGGTGGTGGTGTGGCCGGCCGGCGCGCCGGGCACCTACCGCGTGCTGCCCACCCCGGATGTCACCTACCTGCACCTCCAGGACGTCGACAGCCAGGGCAGGATCATCGCCCAGGGCGACTCCGGCTTCGGCGGTGCGGTCTGGGACACCGACGGGCAGTGGCGCAAGCTCGCGTCGAACGGCACTCCGTGGGCGGTGCGGGACGGCCGCGTCGTCGGCGGCCTGAACGACACCAACGCCGCGGCCGAGTGGAGCGCGCGCGGCGGACTCGTCCGCACCATCGGCAGCGGCGCGCTCAACGCCACGGCCATCGGAGGGGGCGGTACGGTCGGCGGACACAGGTTCGTGAACTCACAGCTGCGGCCGGTGCTGTGGCGCAACGGCGTGGTCAGCGACCCGCTGTCCACCGTCGCGGCCGGGTTCGGTCTGCGCTGGCTCGGCAACGACGAACGCAGCCTGGTCGGTGTCGAATCACGCCGGCCGGTCGAGTACACCTGCGGCTGATCGCGGGGCCCGCGGCGACAGGGGCGACCGGAGCGCGTCGCCGCCCCGGCCACCCCGCCGTCGCGCGCCCCGGCCGTCACAGCGGGACGGCGGTGAGGCCCCGCTCGACGCCGGGGCATGGCCGTCCGGTCCACCAGCCCTGGTCCGTAGCGGGCACCGGTGTGGTCCAGCGGACGTTCGACATGTCGCTCGCCCTGGCCGTGCGGTTAAGCTCCCCACGCCGCACCCGCGTGACGAGGGGCCGGCAGGATCCGCCGACGACCACGGGACGTGTGCCATGACCACCACCGAGCGTTCCGGCCACGCGGCGGGCCATGCCCCACTGACCGTCGGGCAGGTGGCCACGGCCGCGGGGGCGACGGCCAACGCCGTTCGCTTCTACGAGCGTTACGGTGTGGTCAGCGCGCACCGCGACAGCGGCAACGCCCGACGCTTCACCGCCGACGCGGTCTGCCGGATCAGACTCGCGCTCGCCGCGCAGCGCGTGGGGATCACCCTCAAGGAGAGCGCCGGCATCCTCGCCGGCATCCCGCCCCTCTCGCCCGACCCCGGCCGATGGGCCGCCGCGGGCGAGGAACTCGTCCGGATCGGCCGGGTCCGTATCAGCGAGTTGCAGGCGACGGTGGGTGAACTGTCCACGCTGGCCTTCCTGCGGCCGGACGACTCGGCGGAGCCTGTGGAGCGGGCAGCGGACGGCTCGGGAAGCCGCCTCCCGTCCTCGCCCCGCCGCAGCCGTTGACGCATTGGTCCAGACCTTCTACGTTGTGAGCGCTCGGTCAGGCAACGCGCACGCCCGGTTCACCTCACCCCTGTACCACCCCACGACCACAGGGAGAACCATGTTCCACCGGCGCAGACCATCGCTCGTATCCCCAAGCCCGTCCGCGGAACTTCCGGCCGGCCCCGGCGGCCCCGGCCCCGCCACGCGGCGTCGTGGCGGCCGGTCCAGGTGGCGGATCGCCGCCCTGGGCACCGCACTGCTCCTGCCGCTCGGCGTGCTCACCGGGCTCGCCGCGCCCGCCCACGCGGCCGGGACGCTGACGGCGACGTTCACCACGCAGGACAACGGCTCCTGGTGGAAGGGAACCTACGTCGTCCGCAACAGCGGCGCGGCCGCCGTCAGCGGCTGGAGCCTGGAGTTCGACCTGCCGGCCGGGGTCTCCGTCACCGGCCACTACAACGGCGACGCGACCGTCTCCGGGCGGCACGTGACCGTGAAGAACGCCCACTACAACGCCAACGTCCCGGCCGGCGGCAGCACCGAGCCGTACAGCTACTGGTTCATCGCCAACGGGCCGATCGGCACCCCGACGGGCTGCACCGTCAACGGCGACAAGTGCGACGGTTCGCCCGACGTCCCGCCGACCGCGCCCGGCACGCCGAAGACGACCGCGGTCACGGCGCACTCCGTCGCGCTGAGCTGGGCCGCCGCGCAGGGCGGCGACTACCCGGTCGCCTCCTACGAGGTGCTCAACGGCTCGGCCACCGCGGCCACCGTGACCGGCACCTCCGCCACCGTCACCGGCCTGACACCGGCGACGGGTTACACCTTCACCGTGCGGGCCAAGGACACGCGCGGGAACGCCGGACCGGCCAGCGCCCCGCTGACCGTCAAGACCGTCGATCCGGCCACCGACCCGACACCGCCGACGGCGCCCGGCAACCTGCGCGCCACCGGCAAGACCTCCTCCAGCGTCGCCCTGGCCTGGGAGAAGTCCACCGACAACGTGGCCGTGGCCGCCTACGACGTGTACCGCGGCGGCACCCTGGTGAAGTCCGTCGGCGCGGACACCACGACGGCCACCGTCGACGGGCTCTCGCCCGCCACCGCCTACAGCTTCACGGTGAAGGCCCGCGACACCGCCGACAACTCCTCACCGGCGTCGAACACGGTCTCCGCCAGCACCGACGACGTGGCCGGGCAGGGCAAGCAGCTCAAGGTGGGCTACTTCGCGCAGTGGGGCATCTACGGCCGCCAGTACTTCGTGAAGAACCTGGACACCTCGGGCGCCGCGGCCAAGCTCGACGTGATCAACTACTCCTTCGAGAACCTCGACCCGAAGAACCTCACCTGCCAGGCGGGCGTCACCAAGGGGGTCTCCGCCAACCCGCAGGACCCGGACGAGGGCACCGGCGCGGGCGACGCGGACGCCGACTACGCGCGTCCCATGTCGGCCGGCCAGTCGGTGGACGGGGTCGCCGACGACGGCTGGGGCAAACTGCGGGGCAACTTCAACCAGTTGAAGAAGCTCAAGGCCAAGTACCCGAAGCTGAGGGTCGTGGTGTCCCTCGGCGGCTGGACGTACTCGAAGTTCTTCTCGGACGCCGCCGCCACGCAGGCCTCCCGGGAGAAGTTCGTCAAGTCCTGCATCGACGTGTGGATCAAGGGTGACCTGCCCGTCTACAACGGCGCGGGCGGCCCGGGCACGGGTGCCGGGATCTTCGACGGCATCGACATCGACTGGGAGTGGCCGGGCTCCGAGGGACACCCGGGCAACCACTACGGCTCCCAGGACAAGGCCAACCTCACCGCGCTGCTCGCCGAGTTCCGCAAGCAGCTCGACGCGCTCGGCGGCGAACACCGGCTGCTGACCGCGTTCACCCCGGCCGACCCGGCGAAGATCGCCGCCGGCTGGGACCTGAGCCGGATCTTCGAATCGCTCGACTACGCCAACGTACAGGGCTACGACTTCCACGGCGCCGGCAGCGACAACTCGTGGGAGCCCAAGCGCGCCGGCCACGCCTCCAACCTGTACGCCGACGCGCAGGACCCGTACTCCTTCCACTTCAGCATCGAGGACGCGATCAAGGTCTATCTCGACGCCGGGGTCAACCCCCGCAAGCTGACGGTGGGCTTCCCGTTCTACGGGCGCGGCTGGCAGGGCGTGACCGACGGCGGGGTCGCCGGTGAGTGGCAGGACGCGAACGGCGCGGCGCCCGGTCAGTTCGACACCGAGGCCGGGGTCCGCGGTTACAACAACCTGCTCACCAGCTTCCCGAACATGACCGTCCGCCACGACGAGCAGTCCGTGTCGACGTTCGGGTACACCGGTCCGAACGGCCAGTGGTGGACGTTCGACGACGCCTGGTCGATCGGGAAGAAGACCGCCTGGATCAAGTCCAAGGGGCTCCTGGGCGGCTTCGTCTGGGAGATGTCCGGCGACACACCGAGCGGTCAGCTCATGACCGCGCTGAACGACGGCCTGAGGTAACCGGCCCACGGGGGGGGGGGGGGGGGGGGGGGGGGGGGGGGGGGGGGGGGGGGGGGGGGGGGGGGGGGGGGGGGGGGGGGGGGCTT